>NZ_JANXWG010000053.1 GCF_025351285.1 Novosphingobium sp. | reverse complement strand
TGGCCCTTGCACATGAAATCCATCGCCTGGAGGTGCGAAAACGCGGTCGGGCGGATCTTGCAGCGGTAGGGCTTGTTGCTGCCGTCGCTGACCAGATAAACACCGAATTCGCCCTTGGGGCTTTCGGTGGCGACATAGACTTCGCCGGCAGGCACATGAAAGCCCTCGGTGTAGAGCTTGAAGTGGTGGATCAGCGCTTCCATCGAGCTTTTCATCTCGCCGCGCAGGGGCGGGACCACCTTGCGGTCGGATGAGGCGATCGGGCCTTCGGGCATCTCGGCGATGCACTGCTTCATGATCCTGGCCGACTGGCGCACTTCCTCAACGCGGACCATGAACCGGTCATAGCAATCCGAATTGGTGCCGACCGGGATCTCGAAATCCATGCGGTCATAGACGTCGTAAGGCTGGCTTTTGCGCAAGTCCCACGGCAAGCCGGCGGCGCGGATCATCGGGCCGGAGAAGCCCCAGCGGATCGCGTCTTCCTTGCTGACGAGCGCGATATCGACGTTGCGCTGCTTGAAGATGCGGTTGTCGACCACAAGGCTCATCGCATCCTCGAACAGCCGCGGCAGGCGGGTGTCGAGCCAATCGGCGATGTCGGTCAACAACTTGAGCGGCACGTCCTGGTGCACCCCGCCCGGGCGGAACCAAGCCGAGTGCATCCGCGCGCCCGATGCGCGCTCGAAGAAGTTGAGGCAATCCTCGCGGATTTCGAACAGCCACAAGTTGGGCGTCATCGCGCCCACGTCCATCACATGGCTGCCCATGTTGAGCATGTGGTTGCAGATGCGCGTCAGCTCGGCGAACAGCACGCGAAGGTACTGCGCGCGCAGCGGCACTTCGATGTTGAGCAGCTTCTCGATCGCGAGCACATAGCTGTGCTCCATCGCCAGCGGCGAGCAGTAATCGAGCCGGTCGAAATAGGGCAGCGCCTGGAGGTAGGTCTTGTGCTCGATCAGCTTTTCGGTGCCGCGGTGGAGCAGCCCGACGTGGCAATCGATCCGCTCGATGATCTCGCCGTCAAGCTCCATCACCATGCGCAACACGCCATGCGCGGCCGGGTGCTGCGGGCCGAAGTTGATCGTGTAGTTGGTGATGACCTCGTCGCCGGTGGTGGGCGACTGTTCCAGAGCAAAGCTCATGCGCCGTCTCCGTCAGGCTTTGTGCGCGGTTCGCGGTCAGGCCGGTTTTCGGTCGGATCGGGCGCGCCGGGTGCAGGGATCGAAGTCTCGACCGGGACCGGCCCACCGACCGGCTCGACGATGAGCGAATTGGCAGGCTCGCCCGCACCGGTGTGTTCGGATTTTTCGGTCGTCTTTGGCGTGTTGACCGGCGCAGGAGGCGGAGGTGTCGGTGCCGGCGGACTGGCAGGCGGCGGCGGCGCGGCGACCACCTTCTCGTCGCCGGGCAGCACGTAATCGGCGCCTTCCCACGGGCTCATGAAATCGAACTGGCGCAAGTCCTGCGCAAGCTGGACCGGTTCGTAGACCACGCGCTTGTCTTCTTCGGAATAGCGCAGTTCGACATAGCCGGTCAGCGGGAAGTCCTTGCGGAACGGGTGCCCCTGGAAGCCATAGTCTGTGAGAATGCGGCGCAAGTCGGGATTGCCCGCGAACAGTACGCCGAACATGTCGTAAACTTCGCGCTCGAGCCAGCCGGCGTTGGGCCACAGCGTTGTGACGGTCGGCACCGGAGCGTCCTCGGCGGCGTCGACCTTGACCATCACGCGATGGTTCTTGGTCAGGCTGAGCAGCATGTACACCACCTCGAACCGCTCGGCCCGCTCGGGGTAATCGACGCCCGCGATTTCCATCAATTGCTGGTAGTCGTGGCTGTCGCGAAGCAGGCGCAATGCATCCGCGATGCAGTAGCGTTGCACGGACAATACGACCTCGCCGTGCTCCTCCTTCGCAGCGACGAGCATATCACCCAATGCAGCCGAAAGCGTATCCTTGACGCCCTCGTTCGAGGCGATCTTCGGGGCGGAGTGGTAGATCGCCATCAGGAACGCACCTTCAAGCTGGCAAAAAAACGATCAATGGTGAGTCGCTGATATTCGAGGTTCGGCTTCTTCTCTGGATCGCTGCCGACTGTAAATGTCACAACCTTGTTGCGATTAATTTCGACTAGCAAACGCTGCACTAGGTTGCCTTCGATTTCGAAGCGCTCCGCAAACGTGCGATGGCCGGGGACAGGCAAATCGATCGTGGGCGCGCTAGCGCGACGTCCGGACATTTTAGACAGTTTATCAAAAATGGGCTTCGTGCCGGGCACGGACGGCACGCCCCCTATGTTGATCAGAAAAACCAACCCATCCTTTTCGCATCGGACGTCCTTCAAGGTTCCGCCCATGAGCAAGTCATCGTTGCCTCCGGAAATTTTGAGAGACTCTGGAGGGCATGGAATCTCGACAGAGAAGTCCGGATCAACTTGGTCAAGAAGGAACCAAGCCGCTCGTTCGCCAGCGTCACCTGGCGCCACAGTCACCGCCACAGGCTGCAGCGTCACCATTGGGGGCAGGTCAGGAGTCACCGCTCGATTGTCCCCGCGCGGCGGATTTTCCGTTGCAATTGCATCACGCCATATAGCAGCGCCTCGGCGGTCGGCGGGCAGCCAGGCACGTAGATATCCACCGGCACGATCCGGTCGCAGCCGCGCACCACCGAATAGCTGTAGTGGTAATAACCGCCGCCATTGGCGCAACTTCCCATGGAAATCACGTACTTGGGCTCGCTCATCTGGTCATAGACCTTGCGCAGCGCCGGGGCCATCTTGTTGCACAGCGTGCCCGCCACGATCATCACGTCGGACTGGCGCGGGGACGCGCGCGGGGCGGCGCCGAACCGCTCCATGTCATAACGCGGCATGTTGACGTGGATCATCTCGACCGCGCAGCAGGCAAGCCCGAAGGTCATCCACCACAGAGAACCGGTGCGCGCCCACTGGAACAGGTCCTCGGTCGAGGTGACGAGGAAACCCTTGTCCGAGACCTGGCTGTTGAGATCGTTGAAGAACGACACGTCCGGCGCGGTGATCGCGCCAGCGTCAGGTTGGGTGATCAAAGTGCTCATTCCCAGTCCAGCGCCCCCTTCTTCCATGCGTAGGCCAAGCCTACCAGCAGTTCGCCCAAGAACACCATCATCGTGGTCCAGCCAGCCCATCCGGTGTCCTTGAGGCTGACCGCCCAAGGAAACAGGAACGCGGCTTCAAGGTCGAAGATGATGAACAGGATCGCGACGAGGTAAAACCGCACGTCGAACTGGCTGCGCGGATCTTCGAAGGCGGGAAAGCCGCATTCGTACTCGCTGTTTTTCTCGGCATTCGGCTGGTGCGATCCGGTCAGGTAAGAAACCCCGATCGGCAGGAACACGAACGCCGTCGACAGCGCGAGCGCGATGGTCAGGAAGATCAGAATTGGCAGGTACTGCGAAAGATCGACCATGTGCGAACCCCGGGGGAGACGACCCAATTGAACAGCTTAGCTGCACGGCGGTGATTTGGCGGCGCCTCTTGCACGATTTCCATGGAATCGCGCTCGCGCCGTTCGCCACGCGCCCTAGTCTCGGTCCGGGCGATCCGCAAGTGGGGGCGAATCGGGATTGGGCGCAAACCTTCGGATTTTGGGCGATACATGCCCTTTGGCCATGCCCTTTGGGTCATTTTGACGACCCGATATCTGCGAAAATCGCAAATCGCCGCGGCTATTGCCAGCCGAACCCCTGCAGGCAGAACAAGGGCCATGCCGCAACCGCGATGCATGTGCCCAGCGGCAGCGCAGTGTCGGCGGCAATCTTCTGCCTCAGCAGCAGCATCGCCACCGCCGAAACGATTCCGACCAGGCTCGCGCCGAGCAAGGCTTCGACCACGCCCAGCGGGCCCAGCCACAGCCCGACCGCGCCCATCAGCCAGGGATCGCCAGCGCCCATGCCCTCGACACTGCGCACCCGCCGGTAAAGCAGCCGCACCAGCGCCAATGCGCCCCAACCCAGTGCGCCACCCAACAGCCCAACCGTGATATGCATCGGCACATGTTCGCGCAGCGCGATGGCTGTCGCCCCTGCCAGGCCGGTGGCGGCAAGCAGGCCGACCAGTCGCAAAGGCAGCCGGAAATACCGGGCGTCGATCAGCGCGAGCAACAACAATTGCCAGCCCATCACCACCATAAGCGCGGCAAACCAGGGATCGTCGACCAGAAACCACGGCAAGAAGCCGATCGCAGCAGCCAGCACTTCGGCGGCAAGTTGCCAGAACCCGATCGACGATCCACATGTGCGACACCGGCCTTGCAGTATCAACCATGATCCGATCGGCACAAGATCGTCGATCGACAGGTGCGTTGCGCAACCATCGCACACCGAACGGCCGCGGATCAGCGAGCGGCCTTCGGGCATCCGCACCAGCGCAGTGCCGATGAAGCTGCCGACGCAGGACCCTGCCAGCGCGCCGATCGCCGCAGCGATGCCCTGGCCGAACCCCGCGATCAAGCGCCCATCCCGGCCGCGATCACCCGCGAAACCGAGGAATTCAAAGCTGTTGCGAGGCCAATATCTGGCGTAATGTCGGTGGACCCCTTACCCTGTCGCCGCATGCCGGCGCGCTCGACCGCGAATTGCCTTTGCTGCAATGCAACAGTATGAGCGCTCAAGTTTCCTCGCCGTTCCGCCAAGCCTAGCACAAGAAGGTGCATTCGCCATGACCCAGTTCTCTGCTGCCGATCCGGTTGTCATCCTGTCTTACGCGCGCACGCCGATGGGCGGGATGCAGGGCGTATTTTCCGAAGTTTCCGCCACCGACCTTGGCGCCACGGCGGTCAAGGCGGCGGTCGAGCGGGCGGGCATCGACGGCGCCTCGGTTGATCGCGTTTACATGGGCTGCGTGCTGCCCGCCGGTCTCGGCCAGGCACCCGCGCGCCAGGCCACGATCAAGGCCGGACTTCCTGCCTCGGTCCAGTCGACCACGGTCAACAAGGTATGCGGATCGGGTATGCAGACGGTGATCATGGGCGCAGAAGCGCTGGCCAGCGGCTCGGTCGACATGGTGATCGCCGGCGGCATGGAAAGCATGACCAACGCCCCATACCTGCTCAAGAAGCACCGCTCGGGCGCGCGCATCGGGCACGACACGGCTTATGACCACATGTTCCTCGACGGGCTGGAAGATGCCTACGAACCCGGCCGCGCGATGGGCACTTTCGCGCAGGACACCGCCAACGATTACCAACTGACCCGCGAGGCGCAGGACGCCTACTCGATCGAATCGCTGCGCCGCGCGCAAGCCGCGATCGCCGACGGCGGGTTCGCCGGCGAGATTGTTCCGGTCACCTTCAAGACCCGTGCCGGCGAAACCACGGTCGACACCGACGAACAGCCCGCCAAGGGTCGTCCCGACAAGATCCCCGCGCTCAAGCCCGCTTTCGCCAAGGACGGCACGATCACCGCGGCAACCTCGTCGTCGATATCGGACGGCGCTGCAGCGGTGGTTCTCACCCGCCAGAGCGTGGCCGATGCGCAAGGCTTGAAGCCTGTCGCGCGCTTGGTGGCGATGGCCGGACACGCCCAACTGCCCAAGGACTTCACCACCGCGCCGGTCGGCGCGATCACCAAGCTGCTCGACCGCGCGGGCTGGAGCGTGGGCGACGTCGATCTTTTCGAGATCAACGAGGCCTTCGCCTGCGTAGCGATGTTCGCCATGCACGATCTCGGCATCCCGCACGAAAAGGTCAACGTCCACGGCGGCGCGACCGCGCTGGGCCACCCGATCGGCGCTTCGGGCACGCGCATCATCACCACGCTGGTCGGCGCGTTGAAGCACCACGGCAAGACCAGGGGTGTTGCATCGCTGTGCATCGGTGGCGGCGAAGCGACGGCCGTGGCGATTGAACTGGTTTAGGCGAACTCGTTTGGGCGAATTGGTGTGATCGGCCGACGCAGGAGTGCTATGGACAACGCCTCATATCTGGGGAGAGTCGTTTCATGAAAAAGCTTCTTGTTCTTGGCGCGGTTGCGCTTCTGTCTGCCTGCGGGTCGAAGGTCGTTCCCGCGGCCGATGCCACGGCCTCGGCCGCAGCAATGGGCGATGCCAGCGCCCCGGCCATGGGCGCCGCCAGCGCGCCTGCCATGGCGGCTGCAGGGCCAAAGCCGGGCAGCTATGACACGGTTGCGCCCGATGGTAAGAAGGGCGTCACCACCATCATGGCCGACGGTGCGTTTGTCGATCGCACTGCGGAAGGCAAAGTGACCGCCAAGGGCAAGATGGCGATGAAAGATGGCAAGACCTGCTTCACCGACGACAAGTCCAAGGAAGAATGCTTCACCGACAGCGCTCCGGGCGCCGATGGCAGCTTCGAAGCGACCGGCGCCGACGGCAAGGTGACCAAGGTTTCGCCGCACAAGAAGAAGTAAGCCCGATCGAATGGCCTCTCCCTTTTCGGGGGAGGCCAATTCTCAGCCTATCAGAACTCGACCGCGCCCCACACCGCCTTGCGATTGACCCATCCCTGGCGCGTATCGCCTTGTAAAGTCTGAATGGTGAAGCGGCACCAATCACTCGAACATTTGTCGAGTTTGCCGATGACGCCCGCGCGCGCGCGCCACAACAGCCGCCCGCCGCCATCGTTCTTCTCGCGCACTTCGGCCATGTCGTCCTTGACCATGCCGGTCCGGCCGTGGCCAACCAGCCGCTGCAACACCCAGCCACGCGCGCCGTCGGGATCTTCGACCAGCCACCACCCGCCCATCGCGCGCAGAACTTTCACCGGAAGACCCTTGCGCTGGTAGATGTATTTCACGCGATAATCGAAGCCCGGACCGACGTGCATGTTGGCGTGGTCGGCCTTGATCGAGCCCCAGTGCGGATATTCATCAGCGGCAGCGTGGAGCGGCTCCACCGACATCAGCGCAACCAGTGCGGCCACGACAACCCGCAGCCAGCGCTTCGCGTGCACGGTGCCGGGTTGCTGCCCGGCAGGCCGACCAGCCTGTTTCATGATTCTTTTCGTCTCCACCAGTGATCCCGTCACCGACCGCAAGACCAAACACGATACACCATCGGCCACGACGGGCAACAGCAGGAATGTCCCCTGCCCGAAGTCTCGCTTGACCCGATGCGCCTTGGCGTCCTAGCGATTGCGCATCATGCCAGGCTCGAATCCCTTGGATCCAGGATCTGCCGTCCGCGCGGCCGAGGCCTATGGAGAGCGCCCGGCGCGGCGCATCGAAGGCAAGCCGGCGGTCATCGTCACGCGGCGGCTGCTGCCCGAAACCGAACGGCGGATGGACGAACTGTTCCACGTCTCGCTCAACCCCACCGACGCCCCGCTGAACCGCCCGCAATTGATTGCGGCCATGCGCAATTGCGACGTGCTGGTGCCTACGGTGACCGACCGCATCGATGCAGAGATCATCGCCGCGGCGGGGGACCGGATAAAGCTGATCGCCAGCTTCGGCGCGGGAGTCGATCACATCGACCTCGCGGCAGCACGCGCGCGAAAAATCATGGTCACCAACACCCCCGGCGTGTTCACCGATGATACCGCCGACATGACGATGGCGCTGATCATCGCGGTGCCGCGCCGTTTCGTCGATGGCGGGCGGGTACTGCGCGAAGGCAACTGGCAGGGCTGGAGCCCATCCTCGATGCTCGGCCACAGGCTCGGCGGAAAGCTGCTCGGCATCATCGGCATGGGTCGGATCGGCCAGGCTGTTGCGCACCGCGCGCGCGCATTCGGGCTGTCGATTGCCTACCACAACCGCCACCGCCTGCCCGAATCGATCGAGAACATGCTCGGCGCGCGGTGGGAGCCCGATCTCGACACGCTGGTGCGCGATGCCGATATCCTGACGCTGCACGCACCTGCCACCACCAACGGCCAGCCGGTGATCGATGCGCGGCGGATCGCGCTGATGAAGGCCGATGCCTATATCATCAACACCGCGCGCGGCGGCTTGATCGATGAAAATGCGCTGATCGAAGCGCTCGAATCCGGCCGCATCGGTGGTGCCGGGCTCGATGTCTATGCGCACGAACCCGATGTCGATCCGCGCTTGATCGCCTTGCCCAACGTTTCGCTCCTGCCGCACCTTGGAAGCGCCACGTTCGAAGGCCGCGCGGCTTCGGGCGAGAAGGTCATCGCCAATATCCGTTTCTGGGCCGACGGCCATCGCCCGCCCGATCAGGTGCTGCAAGGCTGGGCGTAAAGCCCATCGCAGAGCGGCGTCCCCCGCCAATGCTCGTCAACCATATCTTGACTTGGCGTGGTTAAAGCCACCGAAGGTTGCCACGGCGACCGCAACGGGGAATCGAAAACCATGCTCAAGACGGTCGCGGCACTGATCGCCGCAGCGGCGCTGCCGGCGGTGGCATTCGCGCAGCCGGTGGCCGACGCAGTGAACCAGGTTGTCGGCGTGTCGCCGACGGGCCAGATCGTCGGTGTCACGCTTACCGATGGCGCCGATAGCGGCGATACTGCCTGGGTGCTGGCGGCTTCGGCGCTGGTGCTGCTGATGGCCGCGCCAGGGCTTGCGCTGTTCTATGGCGGACAAGTGCGCGCACGCAACTTTCTGTCGGTGGCGGTGCAAGCGGGCGCGGTGATTTCAGTCGCATCATTGCTGTGGGTGATGGTCGGTTACACGCTGGCATTCGGGCAAGTATCGGGAGGATGGATCGGCGCGGGCAATGCCTGGATGCTGATCAACCTCGATGACGTGCGCGCCGGCACGACCGTTTCCGAAAGCACATTCGCGCTGTTCGAGATGGGCCTTGCTGCGATTGCGCCAGCTCTGATGATCGGCACCTGGGTCGATCGCGCGCGGTTCGGCTGGGTGGTCGCATTTTCCGCGCTGTGGAGCCTCCTGGTCTACGCGCCCGTCGCGCACTGGATCTGGGGCGGCGGCTGGCTGGCTGCAAAACTCGGTACGGTCGATTTCGCGGGCGGAATCGTCGTTTTCACCACCGCGGGCGTTTCCGCGCTGGTGGTGGCGCTCCTCATGGGCAAGCGAGTGGGTTTCCCGCGCGCACCGATGCTGCCGCACGCGCCGGGGTTGACGCTGGCCGGCGCCGCGCTGCTGTGGGTCGGCTGGTTCGGTCTGAACGGCGGATCGGCGCTGACCGCCAGTGACGATGCCGCCAGCGCGATCCTCAACACCCACCTTGCTGCTTGCGCCGCGGCGCTGGCGTGGCTGCTCATCGAGAACTTCACCGCCGGCAAGCCCACCTCGGTCGGCTTCGCCAAGGGCGCGTTGGCCGGCCTCGCCACGATCGCGCCGGCCGCGCAATGGGTCAGTCCAGGCGCGGCGATCCTGTTCGGCGCATTGGCAGCGGTGGCCTGCTACGGTGCGACCCGGTTGACCCGGCGGCGGCTGGAAATCGACGATTCGCTCGGCGTGTTCGCAACCTTCGGCGTTGGCGGAATGCTCGGCGCGTTGCTGGCGGCGGTGTTCATGGCGCCGTCGCTCGGCGGCACCGGCTATGCCCAGGGCATGAACATGGCGCGCCAACTGGTTGCCCAAGGCGTGGGCGTCGGCGTGATCGCACTGTGGAGCGCAGTCGCCACGGCGATCGCCGCGCTGATGGTCAGCCTGGTCCTGCCGATGCGCGTGACCGAGGACGACGAACGCGAAGGCCTCGATCTGGCCAGCCATGGTGAACGCGCGTGGGTGCACGATTGAGGGGCTTGCTGCCCCTCAATCCCCCGTCAAAATCCGATCAACCAGTTGCTTCACCGTGGGGGTGAAGTTGTTCGAATAGAACGGGTCCTGCTTGAAACGATAGGCTGCGTGGCCGGCGAACATCAGGTTTTCGTCGATAGGGCCGCCATGCGCAATATCCTGCAAGGTCTTCTGGATGCAGAAGCTGCGCGGATCGGCGAGCCGGCCGGTGGTGTAATCGTCGTGGTCCTTCCATGACGAGAACGCACAGTGCGAAAGGCAACCCATGCAGTCCTTCTGGTCCTGCTGGATCACCGCCCGTTCGGCCTGGCCAACGAACACCACGGTATCATCGGGGGTGCGCAAGGCATCGGTGAACCCTGCGCCAAACCACCCGCGCGCACGATCGCGATCTGCGGGCGCGACCCAGAAGTTCTTGCCGCGCACGCCCACGTCGAGTTGGACGGTATGTTCGCCCGCCGCCACCTTGGAATACGGAATCTGGCGTTCGGACCGCGCCTCCAGGCTCCGCAGGAACGGATTGAGCACCGCCGAGGAATAGAAGCCCGTGGGCGAGAACTTGTGCAGCAGCACGTCGCCCGGCTCGATATCGCGCAACGCGTCCTTCCACCCTTGCGGGATCGGGCTTTCCTCGGTCAACAGCGGGCGCGTGCCGAACTGGAAGGCGATGCTGCCCAGTTCCGGGTTATCGATCCAGTTGTCCCATTCGCGCAGGAACCAGACGCCGCCGGCCATGATGATCGGCACGCTATCGGCAATGCCCTCGGCGCGCATGGTTTCGCGCAGCGCCTTGACCCGCGGATAGGGATCTTCGGGCTTGCGCGGGTCCTCGGCATTGGAAAGGCCGTTGTGCCCGCCGGCCAGCCACGGGTCTTCATAGACCACGGCCGCCATCAGGTCCGAAACCTTGTGATACGCCCGCTTCCACAGCGCCCGAAACGCGCGCGCCGATGAAATGATCGGCAGGTAGTTCACGTTGAAGCGCTGCGCGATTTCGGCCAGCTTGTAAGGCATGCCCGCGCCGCACGTCACCCCGGTGATCATGCCGCGCGTCCGTTCCAGCACGCCTTCGAGCACCGCTTGCGCGCCGCCCATTTCCCACAGCACGTTGATGTTGATCGCGCCTTTGCCGCCAGACAGCTCGTAAGCGCGGTGCACCTGCTCAACCGCGCCGTCGATCGCGTACTGGATCAACTGCTCGTGCCGATCACGCCGCGTGAGCTGCGCGTAAAGCTGTGGCACGATCTTGCCTTCGGCGTCGTAGCTATCGGCATTGACCGCGCTGACCGTGCCGATCCCGCCCGCGGCCGCCCAGGCGCCCGAGCTCATGTGGTTGGTTGCGGCCACGCCCTTGCCGCCCTCGATCAGTGGCCAGACTTCGCGTCCGCCATAGAGGATCGGCTTTAGGCCCTTGAATGGTGACATAACTTCCTCGCCAATGTGCCTGCCAGTCAGTTTTGACCGTGCACGACCTGCCCACCCTGAATCCGGCACGGTCTGATCTTTGACGGCTCCGGTCTTTGGCCCGAACCGTCGAATTCCGCGTAATACCCGACGATCTCCGGCTTACGGACAAATTGCGTCAGGCGAAAGCCCGTGCTTTCGAATTCGCAGAACAGCAGCGCCGGCGGGATGCCGTGCCGGTCGGTCGGCCGATCGAGATCGACCACGACCACGCGCCCATTCGCCCGCAAAGCGCCGCGCATCCGCGACAGGAAAGCGTAAGGTTCGGTCACTTCGTGGTACATGTGCACCAGCATGACCCGGTCGAAGCTGTTGGCGGGAAGCTTGGGATCGTCTGGCGCGCCCTGGATGATCGAGACGTTGTCGAGCCGATCATGCTCGACCCGCCTGCCCAGCCGCTTCATCGCCTCGCCGTCGATATCCTGCGCCAGCACCCGGCCCTTCGTGCCGACGCGCGCGCCCAGCCGGACGGTGTAGTACCCCTCGCCCGCGCCGATATCGGCCACGCTGCTGCCCGGCCCGATCGCGGCCAGATCCATCACCGTCTGCGCTTCCTTGTGATTGTCACGCTCGGCTTCGGTGGAAAATTGCGCGCTGACCACGTTCGATACCGGGCGTGCGGCGCGCGGATATTCGCGCGCCGACGTTGGCCGATCAGTATCCCCAGGCGCCTGCTTGCAACCCCCGAGCGCGGTGAGGCAAAAAGCTCCGATCAGCGCCAGATTGCGGAGCCGCATCACGATCAGTCATCGTCCTCGACGCTGACCTTTTCGCCCGTTACGCGCTGCGACAGGGCTGCGGCCATGAACGGATCGAGCGCGCCGTCGAGCACTTCGCCCGGGTTGGTCGAGACATAGCCGGTGCGCAAGTCCTTCACCTGCTGGTACGGCTGGAGCACGTAGCTGCGGATCTGGTGGCCCCAGCCGATCTCGGTCTTGGCCTGGTATTCGCCGCTCGCCACCGCTTCGCGCGTGGCCAGTTCAGCCTCGTACATCCGCGCCTTGAGCATCCCCATCGCGGTGGCGCGGTTCTTGTGCTGGCTGCGATCCTGCTGGCTGGCAACGATGATCCCGGTGGGGATATGCGTGATCCGCACCGCCGAATCGGTGGTGTTGACGTGCTGGCCGCCTGCTCCGGACGCGCGGTAGGTGTCGATCTTGAGGTCGGACGGGTTGATCTCGATGTCGATGTCATCATCGATCACCGGATAGACCCACACCGAACTGAACGAGGTATGCCGCCGCGCCGACGAATCGTAAGGGCTGATCCGCACCAGCCTATGCACACCACTTTCGGTCTTGGCGTAACCGTAGGCATTCTCGCCTTTTATCAGCAGTGTAGCCGACTTGATCCCGGCCTGTTCGCCAGCGTGGTAATCAACCAGATCGACCTTGTAGCCGTGGCGTTCACCCCAGCGCGCGTACATCCGCTGGAGCATTTCGGCCCAATCCTGGCTCTCGGTCCCGCCGGCGCCGGCGTGGACTTCGAGGTAGGCATCGTTGGCGTCGGCTTCGCCCGCGAGCAGCGCCTGGACCTTGTCGGCATCGGCGCGATTCGCCAGCGCGGCCAGCGTGGCGTGGCCTTCATCGACGATCGCAACATCGTCTTCGGCTTCACCCATTTCGATGAATTCGACCGCGTCGGCCATTTCCTGCGAGATCTGGTTGACCGTGCCGACCGCGGCTTCAAGCCGGCGGCGTTCGCGCATCACCGCTTCGGCGCCTTTGGGATCGTCCCACAGCTTCGGGTCTTCAACCCTTGCGTTCAGCTCATCGAGCCGCCGCAGCGCGAGATCCCAGTCAAGGAACTTGCGCACCAGCGCCAGCGCCTTGTTGATCCGATCGATGTGGGCCTGCCCTTCGGCACGCATGAAATGTTACTCCGGCAGCTCGAAAGAGCGCGCGTTAGACCGATTGGCCGCAAAGCGAAAGGGGCGTGCAACGGCGACACACCGCCCCTGCAAGGCGCTCACACCATGAGCGCCGGAGTTTCCTGTCAGCGATGCAGCTTGCGCGCAGCGGCCAGCGAGAGGGTCACGTGCTCGCGCCAATCCAGATTGGAATGGACCATGGCGATCTTGCCGTCCTTGCCGATGACATAGCTGGTACGGTCTGTCAGCCCGAGCACCTTGCCGTCCTTCTTGAACGCAACATCATAAGCCGAGACGATTGCCGGGCTGGCGCTCGCGACCGGGAACTTGTCGCGACATTCGAGCGAGGAGAACTTTGCCAGCGCAGCCTGGTCGTCGGTCGACATGCCGATCAGGGTGGCGCCGGCCTTGCGGAAGTCATCGGCGGATTCGGCGAACGCATGCGCTTCCGACGTGCAGCCGGGGGTGAAAGCCTTGGGGAAGAAGTACAAGACCACCGGGCCCTTGCGCAGCGCCTGCTTCAGGCTGAAGGCAAACGGCTTGCCGCCAAGCGCGCCCTTGGCTGTGAAATCGGGCGCTTTGGCACCCTGCGGCAGCGCGGCAAGCGCGGGCGAGACGGTGCCGAGGGCCAACGCAGAGGCGGCCAGGGCAATGAGCGAACGGGTTGCGAACTTGGTCATCCGAGCAGCGTAGCACCAAGCCGCACGATCCTCAACCGATCACCACTGCACCAACGGGCAGGCTTTAGTAGACCCCCCCTTGGGTTTCTACGAAGCCTTCTTCGCCGCCGCCTTCTTCCTGCTTGCCCGGCACGGTGACGACCGATCCGCGGCGGCTGGCCAAACGGCTGCGCAAGGCGGCGAGAACCTGGCTTCGAACGCTGGTTTCGCTCGCCAGCGAGGACTTGTCGGGCGCGGCTTCGGGCTTGAACGCTTCCCAGATGATCGACGCCTTGGCCTCGCGGTTGGCGGGCGTGCCGGCAAACACCGGGTGGCCCGAGACGCGATCGACCTTGACCATGCGCACGCCCTTGGGCACCGGCGCCGGCACATCGCTCCAGCGGTCACGCGTAGCGAGCAGGAACTGCTTGAACACCGGCGCGGCAATCCGCCCGCCCTGCGCATATCCGCCCAGGCTGCGCGGCTGGTCGAAGCCGATGTAAACGCCCGCGATCAATTGCGGCGTTCCGCCGACGAACCACACGTTGGTCGGGCCCGAGGTCGTGCCGGTCTTGCCGAACAGCGGCAGCTTGATATCGCTCAGGATCACCGCCGTGCCGCGGGTGACCACGCCTTCGAGCATGTGCTCGACCTGGAACGCGGTACGCGGGTCCATCACGATCTGCCCGGCTTCGCGCACACGCGGCATCGACTTGCCGTCCCACTCGGGCATCCTGCAGCCTTCGCACGGGCGTTCGTCGGCGCGCCAGATCACCTTGCCGTCACGATCCTCGACATAGTCGATCAACGTCTGCGCGTGCTGGCGCCCCTGGTTGGCGATGGCCGAATAGGCGTTGACCATCTTGCTGACGGTGGTGTCGCCCGCGCCCAGCGCCATCGACAAATACGGCGGATAATCGCCAATCCCGACCTTCTTGATCGTCTGGACGACGTGTTCCATGCCGGTATCGTTGGCGATGCGCACGGTCATCAGGTTGCGCGATTGCTCAAGCCCCCAGCGCATCGTGTGCTGGCCCGAACCGCCCTCGTTGCCGAAGTTCTTGAAGCATTTCTGCCCCAGCGCGGCGCCCTGGTAGACGCAGAACGTGCCGTCCTCGACCATGCTCGACGGGGTCATCCCGTAATCGAGCGCGGTAGCATAAACGAACGGCTTGATCGTCGATCCGGGCTGGCGCAACGCTTGCGTCGCGCGATTGAAAGCGCCCAACCGCGCGTCGAACCCGCCCTGCATCGCTTCTACACGGCCGTTCTGCGGGTCCTGCACCACCATCCCGCCCGAAACCTCGGGGATCAAGCGCAGCGCGAAGCCTTGGCCGATCGGCGCCACCGCGATCACGTCGCCGGGCTTGGCCAGATCGGACACCGAGACCAGCGGACCGCTGGAACCATCGCCGAAGCCGATCTTGCCAATCGTGCCGGACTTTTCGATGACGATGCCGACGCGCCAGTCCTGGTAATGAATGCCGAGGTTGGCCGTGACCAATTGCGTCTGCCAGTTGCCTGAGGAAATGTCGAAATGCGCGATCGGCCCGTGCCAGCCGCGCCCGCCCGAGTAGCGGATCAACTCGGCACGCAGCGCGTTCTGCGCCTCGGTCTGGAGCTTGGTGTCGAGCGAGGTGCGGACCCACAGCCCGCCCGCATAGACCGAATGATCACCATCGTCGGAGGTTTCGCCGAATTGGTCGATCAACTGGCGGCGCACTTCCTCGAGGAAATAGCCGGCATCGGGATTGTCGGCTTCGGCCGCCATGGTGACGAGGCCCAGCGGCCTGGACTTGGCGGCATCGGCATCGGCCCGGCTGGCCCAGCCGTTGCGCACCATCTGATCGAGCACCCAGTTGCGCCGTTCGAGCGCCTGGCCTTCGAACCGGGCGCGGCTGTAGGTTTCGGGTGCCTTGGGCAGGATCGCCAGGAACGCGGCCTGCTCAAGGCTCAACTCGCCCACGTCCTTGCTGAAATATGCACGGCTGGCAGCCTGGATGCCGAAGCTGCGCCGGCCCAGCGCAATCTGGTTGAGATAGAGTTCGAGGATCTGCTCCTTGGTCAGCACGCCTTCTATGCGCCGCGCCAGGATCATTTCCTTGAACTTGCGGCCGACCGAATATTCGTTGCCGATCAGGATGTTCTTGGCGACCTGCTGGGTGATCGTCGATCCCCCGCGCGCGCGGCGGCCCGATCCGAACTTCAGCACGTAATCGACCATGGCTTGCGCCAACCCGCCGTAATCGACGCCGCTGTGGCTGAAGAAGTTCTTGTCCTCGGCCGCCAGGTACGCATGGATCACCGGCTGCGGGATATCGACGTAGCGCAGTTGCACCCGCCGATCGCGGGCATAGCTCGACACGATTTCGCCATCGATGCCGCGCACCATCGTGGGCAGCGGCGGCTGGTACGTCAGCAGCATGTCGGTTGATGGCAGCCCGCGCAGGATCGCCACCCACGCCACCGCATAGATCACCAGCACCGCGCCCAGCGCATAACCGCCGCGGCGCAGCCATTTGCTCGAACGCCAGCGTTCACGCAGTTGCGCGCCGCGCCCCGATCCCAGCAGGCCGGACGCCGACCGCCGGATGCGCGTGGTGAAACCGGCTTGCGGCGGTTCGGAAGAAGTATCGTCAACCATCAGAGCGCGCCTCTAGCACGGCAGGCCCGGGATTTGCCAGAGCGGGAACACAGCCATGACCGGCTATCGCGCCACACCGGCGGTTTTGGTCGCCACGAAAATTTCGATCGCGCGCGCCAACCGTTCACCGAAGCGTGCGCGCCAGGCCGGATCGGACAACCGGCGCGCATCGTCGGCGCTCGACACATAGCCCGCTTCGAACAGCGCCGACGGCATATCGAGCGACTTGAGCACCGCGAACCCGGCATGCCGCTGCGGGTCGACATGGAACGCAATGGACCCTTTGCCTTCGCGCACGATCAGCGACGAAAGCGCCTGGCTTTGCCGCGCCGTGTCGCTGCGCGACAAGTCGACCAGGATCGAGGACACTGCCTGCGATTGCCCGTCGAGCGGCATGCCGTTGACCAGATCGGCCCGGTTTTCGCGGCTCGCCAACCGCGCGGCGACTTCGTCCGACGCTTGGTCCGACAGCGTGTAGACGGTGGCGCCGCTCGGATCGCCCTGCTCCACCGCGTCGGCGTGGATCGACAGGAACATATCCGCGCCCAGCCGCCGCGCCAGCAACGCACGTTCGCCCAGCACCAGGAAATGATCGTCATCGCGGGTCAGCGCCACGCGCACGCGGCCATGCTTGAGCAGCGCATCGCGAGTCGCCAGGACCAGCGCCAGTGTGACCGCCTTTTCCTTGAGCCCGTTCGGCCCGCTTGCTCCAGGATCATGGCCGCCATGGCCGGCATCGATGACCACCAGCGGACGCGAGGGATCGGCGGGTCCCTCAATCGGCGGTAGCGCAAGCTGTTCGCCCGCGCCGGTCAGCGGCACGCGCACGACGTAGGACGGCACCCCACCTGCCGTCAGCCGCTGCGCGACCACAAAGCCAAGCGCCGCCCCGCTCGCGCCAAGCGCAAGCAGCGGCCAGATCCACGCCCAGATCCCTGTAGAGTTAACCCTCATCCAAGCAGGTCTATGCCCTTGGCACGTGGCTGCGGTAAAGCATTTCCAATCCGCAGGTACGTTTTGGGCGGTTTGTGCCGCCGTGCCAAGCCAGGATTGATTTGTTTCCATTGCCGCCATGTCAATGCGGTGCTAGCACCCGATTGCCGGGCCATTCCGCCTTGTGCACCAGCCGCGCCGACTGCCGCCGCGCGCCGATAGGGCGCCTTGCGGGGCCGTAGCAGGTCTGGGTCAAGCACGGATACCCGGTTCGCAGGGGATGTAGCAACCGGCGTCGAGCTCAGGAAACTGCCTGATTCGATACCGAATTGGCCGATACTGGATCGGCCGGCCCCGCGCAGAGGTTGATGCCGTAATGATGAGCCGTGTTTCCGTAATGCCCATGCGCCGAAAAGCGGCGTGTGCGCGGGCGCGGACCGGCGGATTGCGATTGATCCGGGTGCCACGCATAAAGCGTATCATCCTCGCACTCGGTACCGAGTGCATCGTCATTGCCGCAGACCAGCAAGAACCGCAGCTGTCCGGTAACCGCACGCTGCCAACCATCGGGCTTGCCTCAAGGCTATCCCGTGGGCTGGCTTCGGCGTTTGCAGATGGCATTTTCGCATTCGCGCCCGCGCCGACCGGGGCCTTGTCCCGCGTCCGACACGAGCGTGCCCACCCTAAGTTCCGCGCGCCTTCGGGCAACCACGGCCTTCATGGCCCGGTCCCCGGCGCCCGCGGATGGAGATACCATTATGACAACGCGCATGTTGATCGATGCGCGCCACCCGGAAGAAACCCGGGTGGCGGTGCTCACAGGCAACCGCATCGAGGAATTTGATTTCGAGTCCGCTGATCACAAGCAGATCAAGGGCAATATCTATCTCGCCAAAGTAACCCGGGTCGAACCTTCGCTCCAGGCCGCGTTCGTGGACTTTGGCGGCAATCGCCACGGGTTCCTGGCGTTCAGCGAAATCCACCCCGATTACTACCAGATCCCCAAGCAGGATCGTGACGCGCTGCTGGCCGAAGAGGCCGAACACGCGGCCGAAGAAGCCGCGCTGCGCGCCGCCGAAGAAGCCGAAGAAGACGCCCGCGCCGAACGCGGCGAAGCCGGCTATGGCGATGACGGGCACGACGATGACCGGCACGACGACGATCATGACAATGATCATGACGATGACGATGACGACGATCACGGCAGCGTGATCGAAATCGACACGTCCGAAAAGGACGAAGTCGCCACGATCGAAGGCGGCGTAGTCGACCCGGCCTTCGACGGCGATGATGCGCCCGACACAGATGCGCATCACGACGACGACGCGGACGATGAAGACGCGGATGACGGTGAACGTGCCGACGGCAGCGAAGAATCGCCCAATGGCGAAGCCGGCGACAACCGCCCCCGCCGCGGTCGTGGCCGCCGCCAGGGTGGCCGCGATGGTGCCAGAGATGGTGGACGCGACGGTGCCAGAGACGGTGGACGCGACGGCGGCCGAGACGGAGGCCGCGCCCAGCCCAAGGAAATGGACGAGTTGCGCGCCCGCCGCATGGCGCTGCGCCGTCGTTACAAGATCCAGGACGTGATCCAGCGCCGCCAGGTGCTGCTGGTGCAAGTGGTCAAGGAAGAACGCGGCAACAAGGGCGCCGCGCTCACGACATACCTCAGCCTGGCGGGCCGCTATTGCGTGCTCATGCCGAACTCCAGCCATGGCGGCGGGATCAGCCGCAAGATCAACTCGGTTGCCGATCGCAAGCGGCTGAAGTCGATCATGTCCGAAATGGACCTGCCGCGTTCGATGTCGTGCATCGTTCGTACCGCCGGGCTCAGCCGCACCAAGCCCGAAATCAAGCGCGATTTCGATTACCTTGCGCGGCTGTGGGACGAAATCCGTGACCGCACGCTGCATTCGTCGGCGCCCGCGCTGATCCATTCGGACAGCGACCTGGTTAAGCGCGCAATCCGCGACATCTACAACCGCGACATCGAGGAAGTCGTGGTCGAAGGTGACGACGGCTACCGCGCCGCGCGCGATTTCATGAAGTTGCTGATGCCCAGCCACGCGCGCCGGGTGAAGCACTATGCCGATCCGGTGCCGCTCTATCAGCGCTATGGTGCCGAAGATCAGCTTTCGGCGATGTACGATCCGGTGGTGCAGCTCAAATCGGGCGGCTACCTGGTCATCAACCCGACCGAGGCGCTGGTTTCGATCGACATCAACTCGGGCCGTTCCACCAAGGAACACGGCATCGAGGGCACCGCGGTCGGCACCAACCTTGAAGCCGCGCGCGAAATCGCCCGTCAGTTGCGGTTGCGCGACATGGCCGGGCTGGTCGTGATCGACTTCATCGACATGGAATACGGCTCGAACGTCCGCAAGGTCGAGAAGGCCATGAAGGACGCGCTCAAGAACGACCGCGCGCGCATCCAGGTCGGCCGCATTTCCAGCTTCGGGCTGATGGAAATGAGCCGCCAGCGGCTGCGCACCGGCGTGCTGGAAGCGACCACGCGCGGCTGCCCGCACTGCGACGGTTCGGGCCTGGTCCGCACCGCATCGTCGGCGGGCCTGTCGGCGCTGCGCATGATCGAGGACGAGGCCGCCAAGGGCCGTGGCAACATCGTCACGCTCTATGCCAGCCAGGAAGCTGCGGTCTATGTGCTCAACGCCAAGCGGCACGATCTTGCCGAGATCGAGGCGCGCTATGGCGTGTCGGTTGAGGTGATCCCCGAGGGCGAGAACGAAGGCGCCAAGATGCGCGTCGGCTCGCGGGGGCCGCGTCCCGAATTCGTCCCCAAGTTCGAACCGATCGTCGACATCGACGATGACGAACCGTTCGAGGACGAGATCGAAGACGAGATCGAGGAAGAAGAAGAAGAAGCGTCCGAAGACCGTGCAGAACGTAGCGATCGCAAAGCCGATCGTGCCGAACGCACGGGCGATGCTGAAAGTGAAGGCGATGGCCGTCGCAAGCGGCGCAAGCGCCGGCGTGGCCGCAAGGACCGTCCGGAGGGTGAGCGCGCCGAAGGCGAACACGCTGAAGCAGACGGTGCCCGCGCAGCAGGCGACGAAGCGCAAGACGAAGGCGACGCTGTTGAAGCTGGCTCCGAGTCTGGCGAAACGGCCCCGGTTGCCGGCACGGATGACGAAGCCGAAGGCGGCATCCGCAAGCGGCGTCGCCGTGGTCGGCGCCGTCGTGGCGGTGCGCGTGAAGACGGCGTGGCCGGCGAAGCGCGTGACGCGGGCGAAGGCGAAGCAGGCGACGATGAAGCCGGCGACGCGGCATCGGACGATGCTCCGATTGCGGCGGCCGACCCGGTAAGCGAGACCTCGGACGCAGCAGCGGAAGCGCCGGCCAAAAAGCCGCGCAGCCGTCGCAAGCCCAAGGCCGAAGACGAAACCGTTCCGGTTGAAGCCAAGGCCGAAGCTACCGCGACCGAAGCCGACGGGGCCGAAGCCACCGGGACCGAAGCCGACGAACCGGCCAAGCCCAAGCGTACCCGCCGCAAGAAGGCAGACGCTGCCGATGTGGTTGCAGTGATCGAGGCCCCGGCCGAAGCTGCTGCACCGGCTGCGGACGCCGAAGCCGAAGCCGAAGCCGAAGCTCCCGCAAAACCCAAGCGCACCCGTGCGCGCAAGGCTGCGGCATCGGAAGCCGAAACTCCGGCGAGCGAAACCGCCGTTGCCGAACCCGAAGCCTTGGCTGAACCGGCAGCAACCGCCGATCCGGAATCGGATCAGCCCAAGCGCGGCGGTTGGTGGCAGCGCACGTTCGGCGCCTGATCGCAACCAGCCAATGACCGAAACCCCCGCCGTGCCGCAGCGCCCCGGTCCATCCAGACCTAGGCACCACCGGCCCGGCGGGGGTTTTCGCAATCCCCCCGGAAGCCCGCGCCGTGCGGCAAACTGGCGCGATATGCTGCGCTTTCTGCTGCTCGACATGCGCCGCGCCAAAGTGGGCGCAATCCCGCCCGATCTGTGCGCCGATACCCCGCCCGATCTGGCCACGATGCCCGAAGCGCATCTCGCCTGGCTCGGCCACGCGGCCTTCGCGCTGCGGTTGGCGGGCAAGCTGGTGCTGACCGACCCCTATCTTGGCGACGTGGCAGGCCCGTTCGGTTTCGGGCCGTGCCGGTTCGTGCCGCCGGCCTTGCGCGCGCAGGACTTGCCGCGCGCCGATGCCATCGTGATCAGCCACAACCATTACGACCACATCGATACGGTTGCGCTGGGTGCCTATCGCTATCGTGTGGAAACGCCGGTTATCGTGCCGCTCGGGCTCAAGCCGCTGTTGATCGGGCTCGGGTTCCAGCAGGTGATCGAACTCGATTGGTGGCAGGACTGGCGGCTCGACGGCCTGACGGTGACCGCCTTGCCCGCAATCCATTTCTCGGGGCGCGGGCTGTTCGATCGCAACCGCACGCTGTGGGCCAGCTTCGGGATCGCATCGCCCGAAAAAAACGTGTGGTTCGGCGGCGATACTGCACTGGGCCCGGCGTTCGACGAAGTGGGCGAGCGCGCCGGGCCGTTCGATCTGGCGCTTGTGGGTATCGGCGCTTACGAACCGGCAGCGATCATGCAGGCGGTCCATGCCAACCCCGAAGAGGCGATCGAGATCGCGCGAAAACTGCGCGCCAAGGCGGCTGTCGGCATGCATTGGGGATCGATCATGCTCACGCCCGAAGACCCGTTCGAGGCCCCTGCCCGCTTCCGCACCGCCGCTCGCGGCCAGCAGTATGGCGAGGACAACGCCTGGATCATGCAGATCGGCGAAGTGCGAGGGTTCTGACGCAGCGCCCTGCGAGAACTTTCACCACCACATTGGACGCCGCTGCTGAACTCGCAGAATGCAATTCAATCAATTGCTTAAGGCGCAATTTTCAATCCAGATCTAGCCGAATGGGTTCAGGATCGACCCAATTGGGCTTTGTTGCGTGCATGGTTTGGAGGAATCATGTCAACACACGACGACACGCCCGGTCAGCAATCCATCCCATCAACCCGGCCCCATCAACCCGGCCCCATCAACCCGGCCCCATCAACCCGGCCCCATCAACCCGGACGCCACCGCGGCCAACACAGCATGCAATCTTTGCCGGCCATGCATGTTCGCACGGCATGGCAAAGTACCTGACAGATGGGCCTCCCCACCAGAGCACGTGCCAAGGGGGCATTCGCAGACGGGCACACGTGCAACTTGAGCGTGCCGGGAGCGCCGCGCGCTCCCGGCGCCGCGTCTGGGGCTTGGGTGGCATTGGGTGGCTTTGGGGGGGCATGGGTCATGGGAATGCACAACGGACGCAACCGGATCGCCAACAGCAAGCGCGCGGGCGTGGCGCCACGGGCAAAGTCGCCGCGAACCCACCGAAAACCGCCGCCTGGGCAGTCCGAAACCGCACCCCGGGCCGAGCGCTTGAATGGCGCGGCGCCTACCGCAAGATCATCCAGTGTGGTTTGTGCGACGTTGCGGACATTTCCACTGGATGCGGTG
Organism: Novosphingobium sp.; assembly: GCF_025351285.1. Taxonomy (GTDB): domain Bacteria; phylum Pseudomonadota; class Alphaproteobacteria; order Sphingomonadales; family Sphingomonadaceae; genus Novosphingobium. The sequence continues at coordinate 86,852 of NZ_JANXWG010000053.1, read as the reverse complement.
ATTCCGGCTCGGCTGGACGGTGCAGTAGCCCGCACGCATGCGCCTGGCGGCGGTTGTCTTGTCGTATTGGCGCGGCGCGAAAACTTGCTTGCCGAACCCAAACGATTTGCAGCTCGTCCTGCCCTGGCCGAACGAACGCTGTCTCGCGCATCTGCCGCCAAACCCGTCGAGATCGAGTCACCGGTTGATGCGGCAACCCCATCGCCGGCCGCACTGCCATTGCCAAACGCGCCGGAACCGCTGGTCATGCTGCCAACCCCGGATCCCGAAGCGACGCGCGATCGAGCGCTGGAAACCGTGCATGCGCCGAACCAGCCGCTCCCGCGCAATCGCGCACTCGTGGCGCCGGCGACCGGTCTTGTCGGCAAGCTCGTGGCATGGTTTTCAGGATCGGCGCGACGATTGTGGCATGGCACGCCGTCCACCGTCCGCCCGCGGGTAGGCGCCCCACCGGACCCGCTATCGGTGGTGCTGCTGCGGGCAGAACTGCGCGAATTGCGCGCCGAACTCGCGATCGCCCGGCGGGTGGCCGCACGCTGCGAAGTGGTCGCCGGGACTCGGCCTCGCGAGGATGCACACTAACCCGCTTGGGGCAAAAAAACTTTGCGTCTGCAATCGAGATCATGGGATTCGTGCGGGAACGCGCGCCGGGCTGGGCATTTGTTCGAATGATAGGGCAGTCCGCGGCGCAATTGTGGCCGCACTGCCCGCCTCGCACAAGGAACCCACATCATGGCCGCTACCAAGACCGCAACCAAGCCTGACCCCAAGTCCGCAACGCGCGCCAAGCCCAAGACCGGTTCGCGCACCTCGCGCCGGACCAGGGCCAGCGCCGCAGCGCAAGACGCGATCGCGCTGCTCAAGGCCGATCACCGCGAAGTGAAGACGATGTTCGAGCAGTTCGACAAGACCGAGGACGATGCCGAGAAGGCCACGCTGGCGCAAAAGATCTGCACCGCGCTGAAGGTTCACGCGCAGATCGAGGAAGAAATCTTCTACCCCGCCGCTTACGAAGCCATCGATGATGACGATTTGCTCGATGAAGCCGAAGTCGAACATGCCAGCGCCAAGGACCTGATCGCGCAGATCGAAACCAGCCAGCCCGGCGAACCGCTGTTCGATGCGAAAGTCAAAGTTCTGGGCGAATACATCGACCATCACGTCAAGGAAGAAGAAGGCGAATTGTTCCCCGAATGCCGATCGAGCAAGATGGATCTGAAGACGATCGGCGCGCTGATGGCCGCGCGCAAGCAGGAACTGATGGCCGCGATGGCTTGATCGGCCGGCGCCCCTCGACTGCCTATCGTCGAGGGGTGCAGCCAGCGTAAACTTGCGTTTCGGCCGCCCGATTGCCGCGCGACATAAACTCAAGTAATTTGGTTGACATAAGTTTCCCGACTCGCGGGTATTTATGGAGACCCCGGCAATGCGTTCCATTCCGATCGTTACCGTCCTGCTCGTCACCACGCTGGCCGTCTCGGCTTGCTCAAGGCAGGAAGCCGAAACCCCCGATGCTGCAACGGCATCCTCCGCCAGTTCCACCGCCGCGCATCGAGACGCCGATCCTGCCCGCTCCGGCCCCGACACCATCGGCCGGCACAACGCACCCGGCGTGGCGTTCGATTACGCCTATCACTTCGCGCTGCCCCGCAACGCCATCGGCCCGGTGCAGGAAAAGCACGTGCGCGCGTGCGAACAGCTCGGGCTTTCGCGGTGCCGGGTCACGGGCATGAAATACGATGCCGGCGACAACGATCGCATAGATGCTTCGCTCAGCTTGCGGCTGGCGCCCGACATCGCCCGGATGTTCGCGCGCGATGCGGTAAGCGCGGTCAAAAAGAGCAAGGGCAAGCTGGTCAACGCCGCGGTGACCGGCGAGGATGCTGCCGCAAAGCTGGCAGAAACCAACGCGCGGATCGAACAAATCGCCGCGCATCGCAAAGTCCTCGAAGCGCAACTCGGCCGGCCGGGCCTGCTACGGCAGGAACGCGAGGAATTGCGACGCGAACTATCAGGACTGGGCGAAAAGACCGTGACCGAGCGGCTGTCGCAATCGCAGACGGTGCAATCGGTCGCGACCACGCCGATGACGTTCGCTTACGCCAGCACCGAAGGCTTCGGGCTTGGCGGCAGCCCGCTGAACGAAGCCGCGCACGCATCGTGGCGCGGAACCAGCGCGATCGTGTGGATGGTGACCGTGGGCCTGGGCGTGGCGTTGCCGTGGCTGGTGCTGGTGCTTGCCGTAGTGCTCGGCTGGCGCTTGGCTGCGGCCAGGCGGTTGCGCGCGTGGCTGACCGGACGGCCGGCGAAGCTCGACGCGCCGGATTGACAAGGCGCGCCGCTCAACCGGGCGCGGTCGCCACGCCCCATTCCATCCACGCCGCGATCCTGGGCATCCTGGGCGCATAACGTGCGCCGATCGGCGTTACCGCGAAGCCCGCCTGCGCGATCGATCCGCTGATCGGTCGCGTCAGGTGGCAGCCGCCCGCCAGCGGTTTCCACAGCGGCTCGATCCGGTCCTGCCACCTGGCCACGTCCGCATCGGGCGAGCGGCCGTGTTCCAGGAACAGCAGCCGGCCTCCCGGCACCAGGATACGGCGCAATTCGGCCAGCACGCGCGCCGGGTCCGCCACCGAACACAGCGTGAAAGTGCACACGGCGGTGTCGAAACTGCCGCTGGCGAACGGAATATCCTCACCCACCCCGTCACGGATATCGGTTGCCCAGCCTCTGCGTTTTGCCTCGTCACGCGCGTAATCGAGCAGTTTTGCACCAGGGTCGATGCCAGCAAATGCGGTGACCCGCGCGGGATCGTAGAACCGCTGGTTGAGCCCGCCGCCGCACCCCAGTTCGAACACCCGGCCCGACGCGAGCGGCACCACCTCGGCGCGGCGATCCATGATGACTTCGGAGCCGCACAGCTTGCGGATCACGCGCGGGACTACATGGGCATCGTACCAGCTTTGCAAGCCCATCACGTTTCCCCCGGTTGATCCCAGGATCAGGCTAGCATGGCACCGAGCCGTCCGCGAATCACGGCTTCGGCTTCGGCGACGATGCGGTTGATCAGCACCTCGCAGGTCGGGATGTCGTGGATCAGGCCCTGGATCATGCCCGCGCTCCAGATGCCGTGGTCGGTGTCGCCGGTCTGCAGGCCTTCGCGGCCACGCACGCCCTTGACCAGATCGGCTACCTCGGTGAACGGCTTGCCTTCCTTCTCGGCCGCGACGACCTGCTGGCTGATGCCGTTCTTCGCCACGCGCGCGGTGTTGCGGTAAGTGCGGAAGATGAGGTCGGTCGAGCGTTCGTCCGCCGCCACCATCGATTGCTTGAACGCATCGTGGATCGGCGCTTCAACCGTTGCACAGAACCGCGTGCCCATGTTGATGCCGTCTGCACCCAGCGCCAGCGCCGCGGCCAACCCGCGCCCATCGCCGAAGCCGCCCGACGCCAGCATCGGGATTTTCACCTTGTCGGCCGCCGCCGGGATCAGGATCAGGCCCGGAATGTCGTCCTCGCCGGGGTGGCCGGCGCATTCGAAACCGTCGATCGAAATGACGTCGACGCCCGCCCGTTCGGCCGACAGCGCGTGGCGCACAGCGGTGCACTTGTGCAGGAGTTTCACGCCGTGGGGCTTGAGCATCTCCCACAATTCACGCACCGCAGGCGTGCCCGCAGTCTCGACAATCGTGATCCCGCCATCGAGCACCGCTTGCGCATAGGCCTTGTAATCAGGCGGGTTGATCGTGGGGAACACGGTGATGTTCACGCCGAACGGTTTCGATGTCATCGACCGGCAGCGCTCGATCTCGTCGCGCAGCGCCTGGGCGCTGGGCTGTGTGAGTGCGGTCAGAATACCCAAACCGCCTGCGTTGGATACTGCCGAGGCCATTTCTGCGGTGCCCACCCACTGCATGCCGCCCTGGACGATCGGGTGTTCGATACCCAGCATTTCGGTGATGCGTGTCTTGATGGCCATCGGATATCCCCTTGAATATTCTCAGTAGCTGCGTGGAAGCCCCAGCACGTGTTCGGCCAGGTAGCTCAGGATCAGGTTGGTGCTGATCGGCGCGACGGTGTAAAGCCGGGCCTCGCGGAACTTGCGTTCGATATCGTATTCCTCGGCGAACCCGAACCCGCCGTGAGTCTGCACGCACATGTCGGCGGCGGCCCAGCTTGCTTCGCTGGCGAGCAGCTTGGCCATGTTGGCCTCTGCGCCCAGATTACCTTCAAGCTTGCCGCCCGCATCAAAGGCTTGCGCCGCGTGGTGGACCATCAGTTCGGCCGCGCGCATCTGCGCGTAGCAGCGCGCGATCGGGAACTGGACGCCCTGGTTCTGGCCGATCGGGCGGCCGAACACCTTGCGTTCTTTCGCGTAGTCGGTCGCCTTCTGGATGAACCACTTGGCATCGCCGATACATTCCGCCGCGATCAGGACGCGTTCGGCGTTCATGCCCGAGAGGATGTAGCGAAAGCCCTTGCCCTCCTCGCCCACCAGTGCGCTGGCGGGGATGCGCATGTCGTCGAAGAACACCTCGGTGGTCGAGTGGTTCATCATCGTGCGGATCGGTTTGATCGTCATGCCGTTTCCGACGACCTCCCGCATGTCGACCAGGAAGATCGACAGCCCCTCGGTGCGCTTGGCGGCCTGATCGGCGGGCGTTGTGCGCGCGAGCAGCAGCATCAGGTCCGAGTGTTCGGCGCGGCTGGTCCAGATCTTCTGGCCGTTGACCACGTAATGATCGCCGTCCTTCACCGCCACCGTTCGCAACGATAGCGTATCGGTCCCGCTGGTCGGTTCGGAGACCCCGAACGCCTGCAATCGCAGCGAACCATCGGCGATGCCCGGCAGATAGGCGCGCTTTTGCTCCCCGCTGCCGAACTTGAGCAGCGTGTTCATGATGTACATTTGCGCGTGGGCGCTCGCGCCGTTGCAGCCCGCCGCCTGGATCTCCTCCATGATCACCGCCGCGGCATCGAGCTTGAGCCCCGAGCCGCCATATTCGTGCGGGATCAGCGCGGCCAGGAACCCGGCCTGTGTGAGCGCGGTGACGAACTCGGTCGGGTAAGCCCGCTCGCGGTCCTTGTCGCGCCAGTACTCGCCCGGAAAGTCCGCGCACAGCCCCGCAACCGCGCGGCGGATTTCGGCAATATCGTCGCTTTCGGTCATGAGATTTCGGTCATGCCGGGATGGCGTTGAACGGCACGCCCTTGTCGGGCCGGTGGTCCTGCGGCAGCCCGAGGATGCGTTCGGCGATGGTGTTGAGCAGCATCTCGTCCGCCCCGCCGGCGATGCGGCCGGTGGGGGCGTTGATCCAGCTTGCCGCCCAGTCGGTCTTGACCGAAGCGTGCGCATCGAACGCAAATCCGCTGTTGCCCATCAGGTCGAGCGCCAGTTCGCTCAACTTCTGCCGGCTGCGTACCGCGACCAGCTTGTTGAGCGAGCCTTCGGCGCCCGGCTCCATCCCCGCCCGCATCATCAGCATCGCGCGGGTGGTGATCGATTCCAGACCACTGCGCATCGCATAATTGCGCGCGATGGTCGAACGGATGCGTCCGTCCTCGATCGCCGGCTTGCCGTTGAGGTCTGTGTGCCGTGCCAGGTCCACGAACTCGTCGATGTGCGGGCCGAACCCGCCGCTGTCGGTGGCGATGTAGCGTTCGATCATCAGCGTGGTCATCGCCACGGCAAAGCCGCCGCCGACCGGGCTCATCCGCTGCGAGTCTTCCAGCCGCACATCATCGAAGAACACTTCGTTGACGTGGCTGTCACCCCCCGCCAACTTGATCGGGCGCACGTCGACTCCGGGCGCCTTCATGTCGACCCAGTAGTAGGTCAGGCCCTTGTGCTTGGGCACGGTCGGGTCGGTGCGCGCGACGATCACGCCGTAATCGCAGTATTGCGCCCAGCTCGTCCACAGCTTCTGGCCGTTCAATTTCCAGCCGTTTCCATCCACTTCGGCGCGGGTGCGCAGGCCGGCCAGGTCCGAGCCGCCCGCCGGTTCGCTGAACAACTGGCACCAGATTTCTTCGCCCTTGAGCGCCTTGAGCACGCGCTCCTTCATGAAGTCCTTGTCCGCACCGAAGCGGATCAGGATCGGCACGGGCATCCCCAGCGAGATGCCAAAATAGCCGCCCGGCATGCCGAACACCATTTCCTCGGTATCGAACGCCAGCTTCTCGATATGCGTCAGCCCCTGCCCGCCCACGTCCACAGGCCAGTTGATTCCGGCGTACCCGGCATCGAACTTGGCACGCTGGTAGCGGCGGCCGAGCGCCAGATCGTCCTCGACCGAGAGGCCGACGCGGGCATCACGGCCGAACGTGGGCGCCACGCTTTCGAGCCAGGCGCGCGCGGTGCTGCGGTAGGTTTCCAGATCGCTCATGCCGCTTGTCCCTGCAGTTCGTTCACCAGCACATCTTCCCAGAAAAACAGATTGCCCGCCTCGATCGCCAGCGACCGCGCGCGGCGCATGTGGAGATGCAACCCAGCCTCCCAGGTCACGCCGATCCCGCCGTGGACCTGCACGCAATCGCGCGCGGCTGTGTCATAAGCCTCGGTGGCGGATATCCGCGCGGCGGCGGCGGCGGTGACGAAGCCCGGGCCAGAAATACCACAGACGCCTTCGAGCGCGGCGGCGTGGATGCAGTTGGCGCGCGCGATCTCGACCAGCCCGTAAAGCTCGGCGATGCGGTGCTTGACCGACTGGAACGCGCCGATCGGCTGGCCGAAGGCCCGCCGCGTCAGCGCATAATCGCGCGCGGTGAGCATCAGCGCCTCGGCCCCGCCCACTTGTTCGTGAGCGGCAATCACCGCGACCCGCGCCATCACGTCCATCGCCAGCGCATGCGCGACCGGCCCTTGCGCGATGACCACTGCTGGCGTTCCCGCAAACGCAAGATCGGCGTAAAGCCGGCTGTTGTCGAAGCTGTCCACCGCGCTGCGGGTGGCGCCGGAGAGCTCGGCCAGCACCAGCACCGGCTGGCCATCGACCGAGGCCCACACCAGCGCCACATCGGCGGTCAGCCCGCCGGCGACGCCATTCTTGGTGCCCGACAGCTTGCCATCGATGAACGGCGTGGCCGCCACCAGCGGCAAGGGTGCCGATCCTTCGGCAAAAGCGATCGCAGCAGTCGCCTCACCGGCAGCCAGCTTCGGCAGCCACAGCGCCGCCGCATCCGCATTCGAACCGCCCTGCAACGCCGATGCAACGCCATAACCCGAGGTCAGGAACGGCGCACCCGAAGTCGCCGCACCGCACGCCTGCGCCACCAGCCCAAGTTCGATGAGCCCGAGCCCCAGCCCGCCATGATCCTCAGCGATGCCGATTCCGGTCCAGCCCTGTTCGACCACCGTGTCCCAGAACGGCTGGTCGTACTTGCCCGTCTGTTCCAACAGCGCCAGCAACCGCGCCTTGTCCATCCGCGCATCAAGCACCCGCCGCGATTCACTCGCAATCGCCCGCTGACCTTCATCGTACAAGATCGACATTCCAAACCCACTCCCGCGGTTGTTTAACCGATCGATTAAACGCCCGCGATGGAACTGGCAAGCGTTGCCTTCAGGGCAACTGTTCGGCCAGGAGCAGCGCGTCCGACAATCCGCGCAGCACATCGTTGAGGTGGGTGCAGCCCATCGTCGTCGGCAAAGTGTCGATCACGGCATTGCGGAACTCGGCCACGTTTTGCCCGATCATCCGCGTCGCCTTGATCGAGGCGCCAGGGCATTCCTGGAACGGCAGGATCAGCGGCAGTACCTGCATGGTAACGAGCACGCCCGACGCCGGATCGATTTCGGCATGGACGCGGTATTCGTGGATGGCGATGCGGTTTCCGTCCGGGCCGGGACCCGAGTCCTGAAATGCCGCGTCGACCTTGATCAGCCCGTCCTCGCGCCACAAGTCCAGCCGCCGCGCACGCCGGCTTTGCGGTCCTTCCTGCGCGGGCAGCGCGTGCCAGCCGGCCGGGTCATCGGGGTTGTCGAACGGACCGACGACGGTGCTCGAATGGTTGAGCTCGACCGAACCGTCCGATGCCATGGCGCTCGCGCCCGGCGCAAAGCCGGTGCACACGCCTTCGCGCGGGCCTTTCATGTTTTCGGGGATCGCGCGCTCCTTGCGCCAATCGGGGTTCCACGCCGACCAGATCCACCCCGCCACCAGGCTGGCGCCCGCAAAATCGTCGAGCAACTGGTACAGCGGCCCGCCGCGCACATCGCCCATGATCCCGCCCAGCGCGACCCGGCTGGCCCCGCCCGCGCGCACACCGACCAGTTCGTGCGAACGCGGGTGCTGTGGTGACACTTCGACCTTCAGAATCTCGCGCAGCGGCGATGCGGTGATGCTGAAGCTGCCGTGTGCGACAACCCGCGGCGCGCCGCCATCCAACGGGCTCAGCAGTTCCTGCGCGCGGCCTTCGAGGCACCATGGCTGGCCCACGCCTTCTGGCCAGCGCGAATCGATCGAGCTTGTCCGCCGGATCGATCCGGGGCGCCGCAGCGGCGCCGGACCGGCCGAAGTTCGCGCAAAGGGGAACTTTTGTGGTGCGTTCAAAACTCGGCTCCTTGGCCAATCGTGCCGTGTAGTCGCGCGTCCTTGGGCGCGATTGCGGTCGCTTCGTCAAGGCCTGCGCATATCATGGCGCTTGCGTTCGGTGGCGGACCGATCAAGATCGCCCGGGCGCGCATCGGCATTCAGCAGGGCAGTTCAGACCCCTCGCGCTTCTGGAGAGAGCGCCGGCACAAATCCATGCCGGCGCAACGATGCACCCGACGGAGACCCTGCTTGACCGACCAGATTTCAACCCGGCACCTTGTCGATCCCGAAGTCATGCCGATGCTCGAACTGCTGAACCTCAGCGAATTCTCGGCCGAAACCCTTCCCGCCATACGCGACGGCATGGTCGCCAGCGCGGCATTGTTCGGGGAACCGCCGATCAAGCCGGTGCGCGAAACCGTGCATGGCCCCGATGGCCCGAATGGCCCCAGCGGGGAGATTGCGATCTACTGGTACGATCCTGCTCCGGGAACGAAGAACCGTGCCGCGCTGCTGCAAATTCACGGTGGCGGCATGGTCGTTGGATCAGCCGAGAAGATGCAGTTCGGACCATCGGCCACCGCCGCCGCGCTGGGCATTCCGGTGGCCTCGGTGGAATACCGATTGGCGCCCGAAACTCCCTTTCCCGGCCCGCAGGAGGATTGTTACGCGGGGCTGCAATGGCTGACAGACAAGGCCGATCGGCTGGGTGTCGATCCGGCGCGGATCGGCATTATCGGCGAAAGCGCGGGCGGTGGCCTGGCTGCCGCGGTGGCGCAGATGGCGCGCGACTTGAATGGCCCCAAGCTGGCCGCGCAGATCCTGGTGTACCCGATGCTCGATCACCGCACCGGCAGCCAGGCCTGCCAGCACAACAACCGCATGACCGGCGAATTCGTGTGGAACCGGTCCTCCAACCAGTTCGGGTGGGGCGCGCTGCGGGGTGACTACCAGCCCGACGACCATCGCAAGGGCTGGTTCTCGCCCGCCTTGGCCGATAACCTTGCGGGCCTGCCGCCTACCTGGATCGGCACCGGCTCGCTCGACCTGTTCTTCGACGAGGACCTCGATTACGCCAAGCGCCTGGTAGATGCCGGAGTGCCGCTGGAACTGCACGTCTATCCGGGCGGGCCGCATGCGTTCAATCTCGCCAATGAAGCGACCATCTCGCAAGCCTTCAACCGCGACATGATGGGCGCAATCGCCCGCCTGCTGAACATCGGAGCCAAAACATGACAACCACCGCCGCCTGGGGCGCACCCGCCGCCACCGCCACGCTCGAACCCTTCAGCATCGATCGCCGCGCGTTGCGCGACGAGGACGTGGCAATCGACATCGCGTTTTGCGGCGTGTGCCATTCGGACCTCCACGCCGCGCGCAACGATTGGGGGCGGACCAACTATCCGTTCGTACCCGGCCACGAAATCGTCGGCACGGTCAGCGCGGTGGGCAGCGGAGTGACCACGTTCCAGCCGGGTGACCGCGTGGCAGTGGGCACGATCGTCGATTCATGCCGGCACTGCGACGCCTGCGAAGACCACGAGGAACAATATTGCCGCAAGGGCGTGACCGGCACTTACAACGCCAAGGATCGCATCGACGGCAGCCCCACGTTCGGCGGATATTCGAAGTCCATCGTGGTGGCCGAACCTTACGTGCTGCGGGTGCCCGAAGCGCTCGACATGGCGCGCGCGGCGCCGCTGCTGTGTGCCGGAATCACCACGTACAGCCCGTTGAAGAACTGGAATGTCGGGCCGGGCACCAAGGTGGGGGTTATCGGGTTGGGCGGCCTGGGCCACATGGGGGTGAAATTCGCGGCTGCGCTGGGCGCCGAAGTCACGATCATCACCACCTCGCCCGCCAAGGGTGAGGATGCCAAGGCACTGGGCGCAACCCACGTGCTGGTCTCGACCGACAAGGACGCGATGAAGACGGCGCGCGCCAGCTTCGATTTCCTGCTCGATACGATCCCGGTGGCGCATGATGTCACGCCGTACCTGACGCTGCTCGACCGGCAGGGCACGCTGTGCATCGTGGGAGCAATCGACATGCTGCCCAGCTTCCATTCGGCGCTGCTGCTGGGCGGGCAGAAGGCGGTGGCGGGTTCGGGCGTGGGCGGCATAGCGCAAACGCAGGAAATGCTCGATCTGTGTGCAACGCAGGGCATTCACGCCGAATGCGAGGTAATCGCGATGAGCGGGATCAACGCGGCGTTCGCACGGATGGAGAAAGCCGACGTGAAGTACCGTTTCGTGATCGACATGGCGACCTTGTGAGGATGGACATCGAAACGGAATACTTACAACTTGTAATTCAAATCCGATAAAGTCCGTCAACCGCCGATTGCAGGCTCTGGCCGAGTTTCGCGGGCTAGACGCAAGTTCCGCCTGGTGAGACGCAGGTTCTTGATATTTTCTTGCACTCGCGCGGCTTTTCACATTGCTTTCGGTAAGATGCGCTCATCGACCAGAACCCGGTGATTTCATCGAACCGCGAGGCAGTTTGCTATTGAATAGGCCCGAAGTTTAGCGCACCTTTCTTGCATCGAGCGTGAGCACAATTTGCTCCGACTCAACGCAAGCGGGGGTTTGGATGACAATTCGGAAATTTGCACTGGCAGTTGCAAGCGTGATTGCAATGGCCGGCTCGGTACAAGTCTCGCACGCGCTGCCCGGCCCGGTCGAACGCGATGGCAATGTTTTCATCGTGCGCACGTGCGGCGGTGATCCGATGACCGGCAGCAGCGCCAACTGCGGCGCCAAGATCCTTACCGATTCCAACGGCACCCCGATCGAAACGGTGGACCCGAACGCAACCGTTGCAAACAACAACTACGGACCTGCGGAATTGCGGGCCGCCTACAACGTCCCGGTATCTACCTCGACCAAGACGATCGCGATCGTCGACGCCTTCGGCTATCCGGCTGCCGAAAGGGACCTTGGGGTCTATCGCGCCAGGTACGGCCTGCCTCCCTGCACCACCGCCAACGGCTGCTTCAAGAAAGTCGGCCAGACCGGCAGCCCGATCCTGCCGACTTACAATGTCGGCTGGGCGCAGGAAACAGCGCTCGATCTCGACATGGCGAGCGCTATGTGCCCGACCTGCAAGATCCTGCTGGTCGAAGCCACCAGCAATTCGTTCATCAACCTTGCCACGGCCGCGCAATTTGCCGCCAACCAGCCGAACGTCGTAGCCGTTTCGAACAGCTACGGTGCGACCGAAGGCAGCTACATTTCGGCTTACGCCTCGTACTATTCGCACCCAGGCGTGGCGATCACCGTCAGTTCGGGTGACAGTGGCTTCGGCAATCAGTTCCCGGCAGACCTGCCCACCGTCATCGCCGTTGGCGGCACCAACCTGCAGCACGCCTCAAACGCTCGCGGCTGGACCGAATCGGCCTGGACCGGCGCGGGCAGCGGATGCAGCGCAATTGTGCCACGGCAACCGTTCCAGGACGATGCGCTGTGCGGCAATCGCATGGAATCCGATGTTTCGGCGGTGGCCGATCCCAACACCGGGGTTGCCATCTATGGCCCGTTGAACGCGCCGAGCGGATCGAAGTCGGGCTGGGCTATCTTTGGTGGCACCAGCGTTTCGGCGCCGATCATTGCCGGGATCTTCGGCAGCAAGGGTGTGGGCGCGAATGACGCGACCGGCTTCTGGAAAGGCCGCGCCTTCCTCAACGATGTGACAACGGGCAACAACGGCACGTGCGGTGGAACCTACTACTGCAACGCCGGCACGGGCTATGACGGGCCAACCGGCAACGGTACGCCCAACGGCACCGGCGCGTTCGGCTTCACCCCTCCGTCCACCAATTGACCTGATCGGCGGCAAGGCCGGGCACCAACTGCCTGGCCGTGCTGCCTCGATTGCACGCAAATTCAAGGAATGATCCCATGAAGACGAGCCTGATGCTCTCGGCCTGCCTGGCCGCGTTGCTCGCCACTCCAGCCCTGGCCGTGACCGGTTCGGCCAGCAATACGTCAACCGTCACCCAAGCGGGCGACCACCAGACTGCAACGATCAACCAGACCGGCTCAAACGATGCGTCGACGACCGACCAGTCGAATGCCGCCAACACCGTCCTGGTCAACCAGTCGGGCAAAAAAGGCAGTTCCTCGGCGGTTACGCAAAGCGGCACCAACGGTTCAGCCACGGTTACCCAGACCGATGACGCCACCGGCACCAAGCCGGTCTCAACCTCATCGATCACCCAGCGCGGCGACACCGACGTGGCCACGATCGATCAGTTCAGCCAGAATTCGATCGCACAGAACGCGTCCACGATCACCCAGGTTGGCAGTTTCAACACCGCGGGCGTGATCCAGCGCAGCAGCGGCCAGACCTCGACGATCACGCAGAACAGCGACAACAACTCGGCGCTGGTGCTCCAGGGCGATGCATTGCTGACGTCGAACACCGGCAACACCACGACTGTGGTGCAGGGCGGCACCGGCAGCAACAATGCCGAAGTCCACCAGGAACAAGGCACTAACGGAATTGCCACGATCAACCAGTTGGGGAATTCCGGGATTGCCTACGTCGTGCAGTTCAACGGTTCGGGCAACTTGGCCACGATCGACCAGTCGGGCCTGAATGACCAGGCGACAGCCCAATCGTCCGGCAGCGGCAACACCATCAAAATCAAGCAGGTCCAGGACAACAACGAGACCACCACCGTGCAGACCGGTGACAGCAACATTTCGAACGTCAACCAGGTCAAGACCACCCCCACCCTGCCGTTTTACACGCTGACGTCGGACGGGCAGAACACCGCCGAAATAACCCAGACGGGCAACGGCAACCGTTCGGATGTCGACCAGAATGGCTTCCAGGGCATTCTATCGGTCGTGCAGACCGGTAACGGCAACTACGCGCAGTCGTCGCAGGAAGGCAGGCTTGGCGTCATCCAGGTCGAGCAGACCGGCGACAGCAACGAATCGTATTGGGACCAGACAGTTTCATCGCGCCGTGCAAACTTTACGCCATTTAACTTTTCGTTTGAGGTATTTCAGCAGGGCAACAGGAACATCTCGCACGTAACCCAAGCGGGATACGGCCTCGGCAACGCGTTCGGGACGGCCAACCAGGTATTCTATGGTACCACCTACTCCGTCCATAACGATATTCTTGTGGTCCAGATCGGCGACGACAATCAATCCACGATCAACCAGGGCGGGGGCAACCCGGCCCTCTCCGTCGCGAACTACAACGATGCCGAAGCCTTCCAGCAGGGCAATGGCAACAACTCGCGGATCGACCAGATCGGCGTCAATGATTACGCCGAAATCGATCAGGGCGTGAAGGGTGAAAGTTTTGGTGGAGCGGTCACCGCCAGCAACGGCAGCAGCAGCATTGTCTCGCAATCGGGCACCACCGACGCGCTCGTTGTTCACCAAAGTGGCACCGGACAGAAATCGACCGTTACCCAGAGCGGCAATGGCGATACGGCTTACGTGCAGCAGTTCGGGTCTACGAACACCTCCACGTTGACCCAGTCGGGGAACAGCGATCTGGCGCAAGTGCTCCAGCTCGGCTCGCTCAACATGTCGACCCTGACGCAGAGCGGCAACAACAACGGCGCCAACATTCAGCAGGCGTCGATTGGAAACACCTCGACCGCGACGCAGTACGGCAACAACGGGACGGTCCTGATCATCCAGAACCATTGAGCCAAAACTATTGTGCGGGTGACCCGGGCGCGCTTTGCGCCCGGCGCACGCAAGGCATCAGCAGGCCCGGCCGCCATTGGCGCGCCGGGCCTTTGCTTGTCCGATGCAGATCGGGAATGCGTGCTCCCGAAGTTTGCCGGTTGCGCGCAGCCGGTCAGCGGTTGCCGGCAACTGGTGGCAGCTTGGACCCCGGCGCGGCGGGCTGCCGCGGCGCTGGCGGGTGGCTCGGATCGTAGCGCCGGACTGTGTGCGGTGTAACCACGATGGAGAGCCCGGTTTTGCACTTGGTGCCGCGATCGATGCGGAAGGCTCAGCAGCGGAATCTTGCTGCGCGTGTCGATGGCGCTTTTCTGCGTCAGCTCGCCGATCACAAACGGATCGCCGCCGCGCACCATGCCCGAGGTTTCGGCCTTGCGCCGGCTGATCGTGGCGCTGATCCTGGCATGCGATCCGCTTTGCGCAGCGGTCCGCGGGCGCGAAACGATCTTGCCCTGGCCTTTTTTGGATCTGCGCATAGATCGCGGCCTGGATCTGGCCACCGACCAGCCGCCCGCCAACGATCGAACTGCGGTTGCTGATGTTGTCGGGGAACTGGCAATGCCAGCCCTGGTTGGTCAGGAAACCGGGCAAGATGTTCTGGCCGGTCTGCGCCGTTGCCGCGCGACGAGGGTGCGAAACCCGGCGAAGGCCGGATGATGAGCTTTACCTCGCTCAGCGATGCGGTGACAGGCGGGGCGCGATGATCGCCCTGCCCGGGTGCGCCCTGCCCGGGTGCTGCGCTGGCGCCAGAACCATGGCCGCAAGCGCGATCAGCGCTGGGTGGCAAGCCAGGAGATGATGTCCGCGCGTTGTTTCGCGTCTGCCACCATCACCACCATGCGCGTGCCCGGCACCAGCTTGCCCGGCGCGGTGAGGAAGGTGCCGAGAGTCTCGGGAGTCCAGGTCAGCCCCGATGCCCTGAGCGCCGGCGAATAGCCCGCGAACGCCCCCGACGCGGCCTTGCGCCCCACCACGCCGCGCAAGTTGGGCGCAAGCAACGTGGGTGCGCCCTTGGCGGCGACCGAATGGCAAATCTGGCACTTGGCCGCGAACAGCGTGGCTCCCGGTGCGGCCGCTGCTGGACCAGACTGTGCCGAAGCGGCAGCAGGCAAGGCAACGGTCAAGGTCATGGCGGCAAACAGCGAAGCGCGAATCATGCATTATCCCATCGGTTCAAGGATCACGCCGGATCCCGATCGAGCGACAGACCTAAGCCGTTTGCGCCGTTCTGAACAGGCCGCGCTGCAACGGGGCTATTGCACCAGCCGCGATGATTGCACCACGTTCTGGAAAAGCTGGTTGAGCGCCGCTGAAATGTCGCCGTCGGTACTCACCGTCTGCATCAGGTAAGTGCCGTCGGCGTTCCTCGTCGCGCAGGACTGCAATTGCGATTGGATCGTCGGCACCGGGCCCGAGGCGAAATTGTTGAAGGTGGGGTTGGAGGTATAGTTGATCGTCGCCGGATCGTACTGGGTATAGAGGATCGCGATCTTGGTTCCGTTGGCCTTGATCGCATTGCACTGCGTGATGTTGTTGGCATTGATTGCACCCATGCCATCGCCGGTGCTGTTGTCCTGCGCGCCGTCGGTCAAGATGATCAGCACATTCTGCGGGCTGGCTGGTGTCCCCAACCCCGCGCTCGACGGCATCGTCGATGACATGCCGGTCAGCAGCGCGGTGATATCGGTGAAAGCGTTCGAGCCGGGGCACGAGCTTGTCCAGCAACCGATCCCGGTCATCAGCGGGGCATTGGCGGTCAGGCTGGGAAAAGTGGAGCTGTAAGATGTCGCAACATCCGTCATCGTGTCCCACGGTGACGTCGAGACCGCTGCCGGAGCCCCATAGGCGAAGGTAAAGAACTGCAGCTTGTAAACCGGCGGCGTGGGCGCCCCGGCGTAAAGCAATTCGATGTTATGGGCATAAGTCGCCAGGTTCTGCGCGGCGGGGCTTTCAGCGTCGAGCCGCAGCGTGATGTTCTGCTGGCCTGGATTGATCGTCGCATAGTTTTGCGCAAGCCACCAGGAATCGGGGAAATTGACGGTTACCGACGAATAGAAAAGCGAGCCATTGGGCCGGTACTTCAACGTGATGGTGTTGTTGACCGAAGGGCCGCTGGTCCAGTAATTGCCTCCGCACGCAGTCGCGCCGCTGGTGACCGATGCGCTCGAACCGATCTGGTTGAAGTTGACGTCATAGACGTTGGCGTTGCTGCACGATACGCGATAGACCGTGCCGGTATCGAAGCCCGTGGTGTAAAGCGCGTTGCCATTCACATCGCGCACGAAATTGCCGTAATTCCAGGTGTGCGAATTCTTCGAATGGCACGCGAAATCGCAGCCGACCACCGGCCAGCCGAATGCGCCCGCTCCCGTCCACACCACCCCGTTCTTGAGATTGGCGATGCCCGCGCTGGTGGTTGGCAACAGCATCGAGGGCGAAACGTCGAGCGTGACATAGAAATTGATGCTTGGCGGCTGCGACGCGTCCGAGCTGGCCGATCCCGTTACCGTCAGCGTTGGCGACCCCAGGATGCTCGAGAACACGTTGCGCACGGTTGCGGTGTAGGCAACCGTCGCGGTGCGCAGGGACCCTGCGCAACCCGCCGCCGAACTGGCCGGGTTGACGGTGACCGTGGGAGTCACGCTGGCCAGATCGGTCAACCCGCTGACTTGCGCGTTGAACATGCCCGTTGCGGCGGCTTTTGCAGTGGCGCTCGATTGGCACAGCATCGCCGGGTCGACCGCGGCCAGCACGGCCGCGTCGGCGATCGAATTGAGGTCGGTCTGCATTTTCTGCGCACGGCTGTAATCGATGCCGAAGCCGATCGCGAAAGTCAGCGGGATCAGCCCGAATGCCAGGATGACCATGACGTTGCCCCCCCGGTCACGTCGCAGGCGGCAGCCGAAATCGACCCACCGGTCACGCCGCAGGCAGTGGCCGAGTGCGATGCAGGAACCGATCAGGTGAACGACGACGCGCGTGTGCATGGATATGGTCCCGACCATGGCTAGTTGAGGCGGGGGCTCATGTAGATGGCGTTGGCCATCTTCGTGGTCGTGATCGCCTTGTAGCTGATCGCCGGGGTGTAATCGTAGCTGACCTTGCCCACGAACAAGTAGGCGCCCGCCTGCCCCACCACCGGCGTGTTGCCGCTGGCAGGCGTGTTGGCGCAGATGTCGGTGTTGGTCGTGCTCGATGCGGACGATGTGGGCGCCAGCGGATAATAGGAAGCCGATCCCGACAGCGTCGTCAGCAACCCGCTGGGCAGCGTGACCAGCGTGGGTGATGCCGGTGACCCGGCGGTGATCGGCGATGTCACCACGGTTCCGACATTGGTCTGCGTCTGGCTTTGCGACCACACCACGTAAGCTTGCGTGGTGCTGCAAACGCGCAGCAGCGTGATCGTCTCGGTGCCGCTGGCCATTGGATAAGGGCTCAACACCAGCGCGCCCGCGCTCAGGTAGGTCGTAGCGGATGTCGTGGACGGCGCGCCCAGCACGCTGGTGGGCGACAGCGCGTGGCTGGCCAGGTTTGCCAGCGTGGTGGCTGCGATCGTCACCTTGCGGTTGCACGCGACCATGTCGGAGACGGTATAGGCACCCAGGTACATCACCAGCATCACCGGCAAAGCCATCGCGAATTCGATCAGCACCATGCCATCACGGTCATGCCCCAACCGCTTCAGCATGAGCTTTGCCCCGATGCGCAGGAATAGGATTCGGTGCTGACGACCGCGGTTGCCGCCATCGTCTGCTGTCCGTTCTTGGCCGTGAGCGACAGCCCGTTAAGCCCGAACAGGCTGGTCATCGTCTGCCAGTTGTAGAACAACTGGACCACGACGATGCGGTTCTGCGAACCCGCGATAGCACTGCTGCCGGCATTGCCGGAAACCGTGGAATCGCTCGCGGAATCGCACGCCGAACCATAGCAATTGTATGTCGGCGTGGTGATGATCGCGTTGGTGAACGCCGCGTTGGCGGGCTGGATCACCACGTTAGCCGTCAGGTTGCCGCAGTTCATGAACGGCGGCAGTTGCTGGGCGATGGTGATCGCTGCGCCGCTCGCGGTGGTCGCGTTGGCGCCGTTGCACAGCGTATTCTTGAACGTGGTGGCCGACATGCCCTTGGCGCTGCCGATCGTGGCGGTCTGTGCCAGCCCGGTCAGAAACATCCGCCCGGCACCTTGCGCTGCGGTTTCCAGCCCCTGCTGCGTCAGGAACGCCATCGCAACGTAGAAAATGCCCGTCAGCAGCGCGATGAATGCCGGCCCGACAATGGCGAATTCGATAATTGCCGTGCCGCTGGTATCACCCCACAGCACGCCCATGGCATTGACCCAACGGCTCGCGTTCGGCCGGTTCGGATTTGTACGACTGGGACGGGGCAGGTTCGGCATGGAACCACCCTAGAAAAAGACGACTAACACCCACGGTAGCGCGCGGTACGAGCAAATACGGGTTCGGCCGGGCTTTGACCGTCGGAAAGGCCGTTCGACGGAACGACCAGGACGAACGTTTCCGTCCTCGCCCGGATGACCGAGCAGGACGATGGGTAGCGGCGGGTTCGCTGCAGGAAGCGCTGGGTTCGGCACAGCCACGCCACGAATGCCCGACGCAAAGGCTTGAACGCCTGCCCGAAGGGGGCTCGCCCGAAGAGGCAGATCGCTGTCCTGACCCCTTGCTCCGCGCGCCGGTTGCGGTATGACACTTGCGTAGCGCGCGCTGGCGATGCGGGGGATTCACGATGGCAACCTTCACCCTTCCCAAGAACTCCAAGATCACCGGCAAGCCGCGCCACCACGCGGCTGCAACATCCGGCAAGATCCGCAAGTTCAAGGTCTATCGCTACGATCCCGACAGCGGCGACAACCCGCGTTACGACACTTTCGAAATCGATCTGGACCAGTGCGGCCCGATGGTGCTCGATGCGCTGATCAAGATGAAGGGCGAACAGGACCCGACGCTGACCTTCCGCCGTTCGTGCCGCGAAGGCATCTGCGGTTCATGCTCGATGAACATGAACGGGCGCAATGGTCTTGCCTGCACCACCGCGATCGAAGATCTGAACGGCGAAATCCGCATCACGCCGCTGCCGCACATGCACGTGATCAAGGACCTGGTGCCCGATTTCTCGCACTTCTACGCGCAATACGCCTCGATCCGCCCGTGGCTGCAAACCGTCACGCCAACGCCGTCGGGCAAGGAACGGCTGCAAAGCCCGGCGCAGCGCGAAAAGCTCGACGGGCTTTACGAATGCATCCTGTGTGCCTGCTGCTCGACGTCATGCCCCAGCTACTGGTGGAATTCGGACAAGTTCCTGGGCCCCGCCATCCTGCTCCAGGCGTATCGCTGGCTGGCCGACAGCCGCGATGAGATGACTGGCGAACGGCTCGATGAACTCGAAGATCCGTTCCGTCTGTACCGCTGCCACACGATCATGAACTGCTCGAACGTTTGCCCCAAGGGCCTGAGCCCGGCGCGCGCGATCGCAGAGATCAAGAAGCTGACCGCCGAACGCGCGATCTGACGCTTGTCGCGGACATGACCGAGACCGTGACGGATCGGGCAAAGCCCAATTTCGAGAGCTTTCCCGATCCCGAAAACTCCGGCTGGTTCACTTGGCAATTGAGTGATCCGACCCGGTTCAACGGTCAGATTCTTGGCAAGATGATCGTGAGGCTCGATCCCGACGGACGTGCCCGGACGCGAATGTTTCCCGAACGCCGCCACACCAACCTGGCCGACAATCTCCACGGCGGCACCATCCTGTCGCTGATCGACGTGTCGCTGTTCTCGTGTTCGCGGATGTTCGGGCTGATCGAGGCGGGCACTGCGGTCACCCTCGACCTTTCCGTCCAGTTCCTCGGCGCGGGCAAGGCCGACAAGCCGCTCGACGCCGTGGCGGAGTTGCTGAAGGAAACGCGCCGCCTGCTGTTCCTGCGCGGACTGGTCGAACAAAACGGTGCGGCAATCGCCGCATATTCGGGCACGATCCGCAAGCCCACCGCGCGATGACCCCCCTTTTCGCATGACTGGCGTGCTACCATGATCGGGGTTATGGCCCGCTACAACGAATTGATTGCAGCGGGTGAGTTGCGCGCCGATCCCGAACAAGCGGCGGGCGCAGCGCGGCTCGACAAGTTGCAGCAGGAACTCGAAGCCGTGCCGCCGCGCGGAAGCCTGTTGTGGCGGCTGGGCAAGGCCAAGCCGCTACCGCCACGCGGCGTTTATCTGTGGGGCGGCGTGGGGCGCGGCAAGTCGATGCTCATGGACTTGTTCCATGATTGCCTGAATGTGCCGGCCAAGCGCCGCGTGCACTTCCACGAATTCATGCTCGAAGTCCACGCCCGGCTGCGTGAGGAGCGCAAGAAGGAGAGCGGCGACCCGGTTCTGCCCGTCGCCGCAGCCATCGCGCGCGAAACGCGGGTGCTGGCGTTCGACGAAATGGTGGTCAACAATTCTGCCGACGCGATGATCATGAGCCGGCTGTTCACCGCGCTGATCGTGACGGGCGGGCTGGTGGTTGTGACCACGTCCAACCGCCGGCCCGACCAGCTCTACAAGGATGGCCTCAACCGCGAGCATTTCCTGCCGTTCATCGCGCTGATCGAACAACGGCTCGACGTCATGACGCTGAACGGGCCGACCGACTATAGGCTCGATCGCTTGAACGGGGTCGGCACATGGCACGTCCCCAACGGACCGGAAGCGACAGCCGCTGTGCGCGAGGCGTTCTTCCGCCTCACCGATTATCCACCCGAAGACAGCGCACACGTGCCGGCGGCGGAGCTTGACGTTGGCGTCGGGCGCACCATTCACGTGCCCAAGTCGCTCAAGGGCGTGGCGGTGTTCAGCTTCAAGCGGCTGTGTGAGGACGCGCGCGGGGCCAGCGATTACCTGTCGATCGCGCGCAAGTATCATACGGTGATTCTGGTCGGCATGCCGCAGATGAGCAAGGATTTGCGCAACGAAGCCGCCCGCTTCGTGACATTGATCGACGCGTTGTACGAACACAAGGTCAAGCTGATCGTCAGTGCCGATGCTACACCTTCGGAACTTTACGCCGAGGGAGATGGTCGCTTCGAGTTCGAGCGGACCGAAAGCCGGTTGATGGAAATGCAAAGCGCCGCGTACCTTGCACTGGGTCACGGCGAGACTTGAGCGAAGGACACAGTCGCATGATCGTCACCACCACAGAAGCGATCGCTGGCCATCGGGTTACTGAAAGCCTGGGCCAGGTGTTCGGCGTGGTCGTGCGCAGCCGCGGGCTCGGCGGCAACATCGTGGCCGGCTTGCGGAGCATCATCGGGGGCGAAATCAAGGAATACACCGCGCTCGTCGAGGATACGCGACGCCACGCCATCGATCGGCTGTCGATCAACGCGCGGCTGATGGGCGCCGACGCAGTGGTGATGATGCGCTTCGATTCGGGATCGATCGGCCAGACCATGAACGAAGTCGTCGCCTATGGCACCGCGGTCAAGATCAGCCCGCTAGGCGGCGCCGGGTAATGGCAAATGGCCTTCGCCCGGTCGGATGGGCCGTGGGCGGCACGTTGTTCGTGGCCGGCCTGGTGCTTCATCTGGTCACCGGGCACGGCTATGGCCTGATCATCGGCAGCTTGATCGTGATCGGGTCGGTCCTGCTCGAAAGACGCTATCGCAACAGGCCTGCAACCGACGGCCTGCCCGCCGACCGCTGGACCGCGACGGGCGAGCGCTTCATCGATTCCGAAAGTGGAGAGGCCATGCAGGTCTGGGTGGATTCACTGACGGGCGAGCGGCGATATTTGCCGGCTACGGGGTCGATCGCAATACGGGATTGAATGGGCTGCGCCTCGGTCGGTCGGTCAGACCGGGACGATTCGCATGGCGAAGTCGGTGTTTCGGTGGCCGAATCTCAGCCGCGTTCACGTTTGGAACGCGCTATTGTGGCTAACCTGTAAGCTGCGGCCGAATGGAAGCTCGCGCGCGCAAGGCTTCGAACAAGCTTAGCTTACAGTGACGTCCACGACATGACCCGCCCCGCACCAACCATGCCTTCAAGAATCTGGCAGGGATCGGGCTAGCGGTACTGAGCAGCCGACAAACTGCATCAACCCCTTGAGAGTCTGCCCAAAATCGGACCCTGAAATAGCAAATCCCGCACGGCTTGCACCGCGCGGGACGCTAAACTATGGCAATCAATAATCCGGCAACCCACCGAAAGTACAATTGCTTGTCCCTCGGCGACCCCCCGTTTGCCTGCCTTGCGGCTAGGCCAACGGATCAGGTTGCTCGCTTACTTGAATGCCCAGTTCCAGAAACCACCTTCGGACATGTATGCCTCCATCGACTAGGAGACTGATGGTTACCACCGGATTAAGTGGTTAACAATCTCTAAATGCGGCCGAAATGGATCTGCCGGTTTCCGAGCACCGCGAGACGAGCTCGGCCAGCGGCACCGGCCGGCCGATCCAGTAACCCTGCGCGTGGTCGCAATCCATCGCGCGAAGCATGTGGAAGGTTTCCTCGTCCTCGATCCCTTCTGCCACCACTACCTGCCCCAGTGCGTGCGCAAGACCGATCGTGCTGCCGACGATCGTGCGGTTGCGCGAACAGGTGGTGATCGCGGAAACGAAGCGCCGATCGAGCTTGAGTTCGTCGCTCGGCAGTTCGGCCAGGTAGGACAAGCTCGCTTCACCTGTCCCGAAATCATCGATCGACAACCGGAACCCCATGGCGCGCAATTGCGAGAGGTTATGCCTTGCTGCCGGACGGTTCTGCACGCCCGAGGTTTCGGTCACTTCCACGGTCAGGCGGCGTGCATCGATTCCCCGGCGACGAACAATCTCGCTGAAATTGCTGACCAGGGATGGCTTATCGACCATCTGTCCCGAAAGATTGATGCTCATCTGGAACAGCGGATCGCCAACGCTGAGCGCTGCATGCGCGCTGATAGCCTGTTCGATCACCCAATATGTCAGCGTATCGATGCGGCCGGCACGTTCGGCCTGGAGGATGAATTCGTCGGGCTTGATCGGCCCACGTTCGGGATGATTCCATCGAATCAACGCCTCGGCCCCAGAGATCCGATTTACCCGGAAATCCCATTGTGGCTGGAACGCCAGCCAGATTTCGCCATTCCGCAGCCCATCGTCGATCCGCGAATGGAGCGATAGATCCCATGACGCATCGGCCAATCGTGCGGCTTCGAAACTCTCCGTGGTGCGTCCATGGGTCAAGGCCTCAGTCGCGCTGGCGAGCGCGCTATTGACGCGGGTGTGCGCATCGAGCGCACCATTGCGATCGAGCCCGAAGTGAACGTTGGTATCGAACGTATGATCGCCGATGCGCAACGGCGCCGAAAACAACGCCTTCAAGCCGTCCAGATGATCGAATTGCGTATCGAGCGCTCGCGCCTCTTCGGTCCAGGCGAACTGCCCGCCCTCACCGTGGTAAATCTGCGCAGACCCCGATCCGACTGCCAGCCGCCGGGCGATCTGCTGTGCACATTCGCCATGCTGTTCGGTCGGCAGGGTGGCCAGAAACTCTTCATAGCGCGCGATGACGGCTACGACCACGTCATGGCCTGGATCGATTTTCCGTTCCGACAATGCAACCAGGTTGGGCAAGCCCGAAGTACTGGTGTGCCGAAACCGACTGCGCCAGCGGTGCCAAAGGTTGACGCTTGCATAGACAGCCAGCATCACAAAGGCATCTGCGGGGGTTGTGGTAATCCCAATCAGTTGCAGTGGAATCGGCAGCGCAATCGGCGCCAATGCCGCCAGGAAGGCGAATGCGATGCGCCAACGGAATTTTTCAGATCGCTGCGCCACAAGCAGAAGGGTAGAGGCCAGCAACAACGGAAACCAAGGACCCCAACTGGCTGAAAAAGGTCGGCGAAATCCGTATGCGGCGGTTACGTCGACCAATGTCGGGTCCACGCGGCCATGGCCGTGGTAACCGATTGCCTGGCTCGCACCGCGGGCCTGGGTGACCACGACGGTCCGGCCGGTCAACAGACCAGGAGCGAACTGGTTGTTCAAGACGTGCCGGGCATCGAGAACAGGCACGCTTTCGGGATCGAATTCAGCCGCAGCATAGATGCGCTTACCTTGGCGCGGATCTCGAGCCAAAGCGCTGGCAAAGGCTTTGTAGACCTTACCGTTTCGGACAAATTCGGTGGCTGAAGATGTGGCGTAGCCAAGAAAATTTGTCTTCCACGCCGAAATTACTCGTTGCGTACCGTGAAGTCGACCATCGTCGAGAAGTGGAGAGCCGAAAGTCGATTGATCGCCGTTACCGGCATGAAGCACAATCGAAAAATCATCGCCAAACTGACGAACAACTTCGGAAAATTTTCCATCGATTGCGTGTTCATCTCCCGGAACCAATGCTGCATCGAAGAACACACGCTGCGGAACTTGACGTCGGATTATCTCGATCAGTCGACTTTGATCCTGAGAGGCCCATTGCCCATTGGCGCCATCGACGGTCGGGACCTGTTCCGAGATGACAACGATCGAGTTGGGAACATTTTGCCCCCCGAACTTGAATCGAATATTCCAGTACATGTGGTTGAGCGGATCGGCGCCCCCGCTCAGCGCGCACAGCAAGCCGATCAGCAACGCTATCGCAAATGGAGTTCGAATGAACTTGCGCATGTGACCCTACATGGAACCCGGATCTCATGCATATTCCGAAATGGTTGCAATCACCCTAATTTGGTTACCACGCGATCAACGAAATGGTTTACACCAATCGCGCCAGTGCCTTGTCGAGCATCAACAACTGCCACAGCAGCCGGCCGTGCTCGGCTCGGCCGGCAGTGTGCGCATCGGCAATCGCGGCAATCCGTTTCGAATCGAACCAGCCGGTTTCCGCGAGCGTGCCCTTCTGGCCAATCTCCCGCGCGGCGCCTGCCAGCGGCCCGCGAAACCAGGCACCGATCGGGGTAACGAAGCCCATTTTCGGACGAAACAGCACATTAGCAGGTAGATAAGGCTGCATTACCCGCTTCATCAGCCATTTTCCGGTCGAGCCGCGGACTCGCATCGCTTCGGGCAGAGACGCCGCAAATTCGATCAGCCGGTGATCGAGCAGCGGTTCGCGCGCCTCCAGGCTTACCGCCATGCTGGCGCGATCGACCTTGGTCAGGATATCGCCAGGCATCTGGAACTTGAGGTCGACATATTGCGCGCGATCGAGCCCGCTGCGTGCGGGCGCCGCGCGCATCATCGCGATGAACGGATCCTCGGCGCGATATTCCCCGCGCGCGCGCAGGAAATCTGGGGTGTAGAGCGACGCGCGCAGCTCGGGGGGCGTGACCGAGACCGAGCGTGCGTAAGCCTCCTCGCCCGACAGCGCCAGGTTCAGGAACGTCGCCTTGGCGCGCAACGGCCGGGGCGCCCAATCGGCCTTGGGCCAGGCCCGGCCGAGTGCGCCGAACACACCCGAGCGCAAGCTGGCAGGCAGCATCCCTCGCGCGCGTTCTTCGTGCGCGTGGAACACCTGGCGCCGGTAGCCGGCCATGGCCTCGTCCATGCCGTCGCCCGACAGCGCCACGGTGACCTGCTCGCGCGCCAGTTCGCACACGCGCAAGGTCGGCAGCGCACTGGCGTCGGCAAACGGCTCGTCATAGATACCGACGAGCCGGTCGATCTGGTCGAAATCGTCGACCGAGACTTGTCGCGCGCGATGGTCGGTGCGGTACTGTTCGGCAACCTGGCTGGCGTATGCGGTCTCGTCCAGCGCCGCGACGTCGAAGCCGATGCTGCACGTCTTGACCCGGTCGGTGCTCGCCTCGGCCATCAGCGCAACCACGCTGGAGGAATCGACCCCGCCCGACAGGAACGCGCCCAACGGCACGTCCGCCAGCATCCGCGAACGAACCGCGTCGCGCAGCCGTTCGAGCAAAGCCTCGCCCAGTTCCGCTTCTCCACCGCGCGCACGATCGGCAAACGAAACGTCCCACCATGCCACCGATGGCGCGGGCGGCGTATCGTGACGAAGCAGCCGGTAATGGCCGGCCGCCAGCTTTTCCACCCCGGTCAGGATTGCGCGGTGATCGGGCACGAACCCCCACGCCAGATAATCCTCCACCGCAAGCGGATCGATCTTGCGAGCCAATCCCGGTTGCGTCAGCAACTGCTTGAGTTCAGACCCGAAAATCACCGACCCATCGGCCAGCGTCGCCATGTGCAGCGGTTTCACACCCAACCTGTCGCGCGCCAGCAGCAGCGTGCGCTTGTCGAGATCGTAAAGCGCGAAAGCGAACATGCCCTGCAACCGCGAGAGGCAATCGACACCCCAGCGCTGCCACGCTGCCAGGATCACCTCGCCATCGCCATCGGTGCGGAACTTCGCTCCCGTGTTGGCGAGTTCGGCGCGCAACTCACGGAAATTGTAGATTTCCCCGTTGAACACCAGCATCGCGCGGCCATCGGCCGATGCCATCGGCTGCGGCGACCCAGCCAGGTCGATGATCGCCAGCCGCCGGAAGCCCAACCCGATCCCGGGTGCGGTCCACACGCCTTGCCCGTCGGGCCCGCGGTGTACGATCGCGTCGCACATCGCCTCGATCCGGGCCGGATCGACCGGCGCTGTCCCGCGCGTGTGAAAAATGCCCGCAATCCCGCACATCGTCAGCGTTCCCCGCTGATTTGTGCGGCCACTTTGCCGGCTGATCCGGCCGCCTTCAAAAACATCGCGAGCGACTGATCGGCAGGCCTTGCCCCGCCCTCCTCGGCCGAAATGATCAGCGTTGCAGTGGGCCGGGCACGCAGCAGCAGCCGGTCTGCCAAAAGCGCCAATTTCAGCCGTGGTCGCGACGAAGTGATCGTTTCTCCGTGTTTGTACCACGTCAGTGCCAACCGGTGAACCGGTCCTGGTGCCTCGATCCGCGTGCTGGGCTGCCCATCGACCGCAGGACCGGGCCGAGACCACGCCCATGGGCTGCCGAGCGGAACCGCGCCTTGCCCGAAGCCATCGGCCTTGCGCCCCTCACCCTGCCCGGCATAAAGTGCATAAGCCACGTCGATCGCATGGCCCCGATCATCGGCATAGCGGCCAAGCAAGCGGTGATCGGCCCCGGCAAACAGCGGCGACCACGGATAGCGCGGCGCATATGCAACGCGGTGCCAGCCGGGAACTTGGGGGAGGTCGATTCGGGCCGGCAATGGTGCATTTGCCCCGGCTGCAAGCGTTGTCCACCCCAGCGCCACGGCCAGTATCCCGGCGATTGCACATGTCGTGCTTCGGGGTGAAAGCAGCGTGCCAGTCCACCGCGCGATGAGTGGCGAACTCGCCAACGCCTGCGCATCGATCATCGGATCATCGACCGCGCGATCGAACCAGCGCCAGCCTGCGGCCATGACCAGTCCCATCACGATCGCAAAGAACACCCAGCCGTAAAACACATGATCGAACCCGGCCGCGAACTTGATTCCAACCACTTGCGCGATGGCGATCGTGCCCCACGCCCGCACGCCGTTGGCAAGCACCGGGGTAATCAGGCACGCGAGCATGAACACTGCCCGGCGCCTTGGACTGCGGAAGCAGACATGCGCCACCAGTGCGCCATAAGCGATCATCGCGATCAGGAACTTCACGCCCGAACAGGCCTCGGCCACCTTGAAGTAACCGCCAGGGGTAGCGATGAACACGCCATCGATCTGCGCCGGAATGTGGCTCAACGCCAGCAACGCGGTGGTGATCCGCGCGGTAATCGTCTGGAGCAGCGGGATCAGCTCGTCACCTGCGGGCACGAGGAACAGCATATAGCTCAGCGGAAACAGCAGCCCCGCCGCAACGCGCAGGCCCAGCACCGCCGCAACCGCCGATTGCAGCATCAGCACCAGCGCCAGCTCGCGCAATTGTGCCAGTTCGGCCATGCTGCCCAGCACCCAGCCCAGTGCAGCCAGCGCAAACAGGACAAGCCCGCCGCGCCACGGAACCGGGGTCAGCGTCGACAGTCTCGGCCAGCGCAGTGCAACCAGCCAGACCAGGATCAGCGGGATCAGCAGCACGTGGTTGTACGTCGAGCTGTCCCACCACTGCCCGGCCATCGCCGCCAGATCGCGCCGCAGCACCAGCGCCACGGCGCCCCAAACCAGGCCGAGCTGCACCAGTGGCGCGCGCCATGCGGCGGGTAAGCGCGCCAGCCGCATGACCGGCGGCTCAGCCCGCACCGCTTCAAGCCGCATCGCGATAATCCCGGTCATCGCCCAGCACCAGCCCGGCGAGAGGAGCGAGCGAGCGCGCCCATCCGCGCGACTGGAGCACGAACTTGCGGCCGGAATGGCCCAGCGCAAGCGCCGCCACCGGATCGCACAGCAAGTCGATCGCAGCCGAGGCAAGCGCGTCCGATCCATCCGCTACCACAAGGTCTGTGCCCTCGCGCGCGCCGATGCCAGTGGCGGCGGCGCTTGTGGCCAGCACCGGGCGCGCCATGGCCATCGCTTCGAGCACCTTGTTCTGCACGCCGCGCGCGATCAGCAGCGGCGCCACGACCAGGTCCGCGCCCGCCAGCCAGGGCCGCACATCGGGCACCGCACCGTGGACGCGCGTGCCGTTCACTCCGTCGAGCGCGCGTACCGCCGATGTCGGCGCACGGCCAACCACATCGAACACCGCTTGCGGCAGTTTGGCCCGGATTGCGGGCATGACGGTGTGCGCGAAATGGCGCACCGCCTCGATATTGGGCGGGTAATCCATCTGCCCGGTGAAAACCAGGTGCGGCCCGCCGCGCAGAAGTGCCGGCTCCTGCGGAATGCCCGCAGGATCAAAATAGACCGTGTCGATGCCGTTGTGCAGCGCGCAGACCGCGCCATCGCCGGGCTGGCGGGTCAGCCGGCTGGTAAACAATTCGGCCTCTTCGTTGGTCGCCAGCAGCGAGCAATCGACGCGCGCGGCAATGTCAGCCTCGAACTGGCGCATCAGCCGCGCCTCGCGCCGGTACAGCGTCGACAGCGGCGGCGGCTTGACGGCGGCATAAGCCTCGAACTTCGCCGAATCGACATCAACGAAATCCATGACGATGCGGCCCGTAAAGCGGCTGCCCCTGCGCAGCGGCAGGTATTGCGCCATCTGGCCCGAGAACACGACGATCGCAGTAATCGGCCGCGTGGCCAGCACGTGATCGACATAGCGGCGTATGCGCGGGCTGGCGAAAGCCGTGAGACTCACCGGCTTGCCGCTGGCCACCGCTTGCAGAGCTGCCAGCGCAACCGGAGTCCGCCGCTGGACCAGGCAATGGCTGGCCGAAACCGAAGCCAAAGCGCCATCTTGCGCCATATCGTCCGCGGTTTCGCCGAAGCAGGCAACGTGCACCGGCGCAAGTGTGGCGAGATGGAGCAGCAAGTGGTGCGAACGGATCTTGTCACCGCGATCGGGCGGGAACGGCACGCGATGCGCCAGGAACAGAATCTCGCCCGGGCCGGAAGCTGTGCCAGAAGCAGGCACGCTCATGCCAGCCCCCGCGCGATCAGCGGGCCGATCCGGTTGGCGATCGCCAATGGCAACTTCTGCCAGGCCGCGATTTTCGCCTTGTAGCGCGGGCTGAGCGGATTGACGTCGCGCGGCGGAGCGCCCTCGGCAGTCCAGTGCGCATAGTGCAGCGGTTCGGGGGTGAAGCCCCAGTTGCGCTTGAAATGGAACGGCCCGGTCCCGGTTTTGGAGCGGCCGAAGTCGAAGCGCGTGCAGCCCCGCACGCGGGCGTGGCACATCAGCGCGTAATACATTACGTCGTTGGCACGCCAGGTGCGCGCGGCGAAGACCCCGCCGCCCCAGTACGGCAGCACCGTTCCGCGATGGTAAAGCGACAGCACACTCGCCAGCGGCTGGCCATTGCGGCTGACGGTGAGGATATCGGCATGCTCGCCGAGCCGGTCGAGCACCGCATCGAACAGCGCGCGCGGAAACACCGGGGTGCCCAGATTGCGCACCGATTCAGCGTAAACAGCGTAATGCGCCGCACGGTCTGTTTCGCTGCGTCCGGTGGTTACCGCCAGATCGTTGCCCAACCCGCGTCGCACTTCGGCGCGCTGCTTGCGCGGGACGGCGAGCAATTCGGCCTCGTCATTTCCGGCCAGATCGCGGACGAAAGCTGCGTGGCTGTCATGCTTGTGATGCCAACCTTGTCCGTCGGGCAGAGCTCCGCCGCGCAACTCGATCGTGGGGCAGGCAAGGCGCACCGCCAGTTCCTCGGCCGCCTCGAACAGCGCAGCGCCCTCGCCCGGCGTGGCTTCGAGCAGCCCCCCACCAACCGCAAACCCGGTCGAAACCAGCGCGCGGCCGAACAGCGGCGAATGCGCTTCGGTCAGCGGCAATGCCGCGCGGATAACACCGTCGCGTTCGCGCAAGAGCCAGTGCGTGCGGTGGCCGGTAGCCTGTTCGATTGCCTCAAGCCACTCCGCCCCGTGAAAGACCGTGGCGTGAGGGTGCGCTTTCAGAAACCGTTTTATTACAGGCCTATCGCCTGGATCACTCAGACGCGTTGTCAACTTCGTGGATCGGAACGGAGCATTCACGGCGCCCACCGCTGCGCACCGGCGCCAAGTCGTTCAGCCAGCATATCCATGCGCCCCCAAGCGAAATCATCGATCACGCGGGTCAGCTTAGCCTTCATCCCTGAAAGATTGGTGTAGTGCCGGACCCGCGATCGCAACGGAGCCTGGTTTTGCCGGGGCTGGTCGGGATCGATTTCCCAGGGGTGGAAGTAGAATACCGCGGGCTGATGATCGCGCGCATTGACCCGCGCAATCGCCCAGCGCGACAGGCCATAGGGCAGCATCCGGAAAAAGCCGCCACCGCCCGCCGCCATTCGTCGGCCTCTGATTTCTGCCGTGGTTACGGGGATTTCCAGCAGGTCCGCGCCGGCCACGGGCAGGAACGCAAAGCGCGGCGCCTCGCGCCAGCCATAGTGATCGTGAACGATCGGCGCGACGCTGGAGGAATAGGCATAGCCCTGCTCGGCCAGCACCGCATGCGCCCAGGGTGTGCGCGCATCGATCGAGAAACTGGGCGCGCGATAGCCGGTCACGCGCTGGCCCGTTGCGTCCTCCAGAACCTTGCGTGTCCGCGCAAGATCCTCGGCAAAAGCCTTGGCATCCATGCTGAAAACGCGCGCATGGTCCCAACCGTGGCTGGCGATTTCGTGGCCCGCATCGGCAATCCGCCGCATCATCGGGCCATGCCGCCCTGCCACCCAGCCAAGCGTGAAGAACGTCGCGCGGATTTGTGTTTGCGCAAACAAGTCGAGGATCGCGTCGCAATTGGCCTCGACGCGGCTACCCAACCCATCCCATTGCCCGCGATCGATCGTGTTTTCGAACGCGCCTACCTGAAACCATTCCTCAACATCAACAGACATTCCGTTGAGAATATGCGCTAACTCTGCCGCAGCGACCATGCCGCCTCGCGCCATATCCATGGCCGTGATCCCGTTCCTGTAATTCGTGCCGCGATCAGGCGGCGCGGCGGTGGTCGGACGTTTCGAACCATTCGATCAGCATCGTCAGCACATGCCGCAGCGTTTGTTCCTGTTCGGAAATCTGGTCTTCAAGCGTTGCGACGCGGGCATTGGCATCGGCGAGAACCGCCACGTGCTCTGGATCGGTCGTTTTTCCGTTCGCGGCGCGCATGTCGGCCAATTCGATCACCGCTTGCTGCAATTCGGCGATCTGCTCGTCGCGCTGTTTCAGCGCCTGCATCAGGTCCGGCCCCACGGCCTGGGCTGCCGACTCGGAGAACAACTGCGTGACAGATGTGCGACCAGTTGCCGGATCGGCGGAAGCAGGCTCCGCTGCAACCGCTTCCGCCGCCGCAGGCTTGACTGGATGCGCCGCGAGCGGCCGGTCGAGCGCCAGTTCGGCCAGCACCGTCTTCAGCATCGTCGCGTCGATGCGCGAGCGCTGTTCGACCGATCCGAGCAGCAACAGGCGGTTGGCTACCTGGTTGATCCGGCGCGGCACGCCTCCGGTTGCACGGGCGATATCGGAATAGACGCGCTGGTCGAACGCCGGATTGTTGCCGGTCCAACCGACCCGGGCCAGTCGGTGTTCGATGTAAGGCCCGGTTTCCCCCGGCTCCATCGCCGACAAGTGGTGCGTGGCGATCACGCGCTGGCGCAACTGTTCAAGCTCGGCCGAACCATCGAGCAGGTCGCGGAATTCGGGCTGGCCAAGCAGCAGGATCTGCAGCAGCGGGTGTGCGCCGAGTTGCAGGTTCGACAGCATCCGCAGTTCCTCGATCGCGGAAATCGACAGGTTCTGTGCCTCGTCCACCACCAGCAGTACGCGCCGACCGGCGCGGGCTTCGTCCTGGAGATGCAATTCGATCGCGGCTAGCGCCGAGGCCTTGTCCTTGCCCGGCACCGTGAGCCCGAAGGCGTTGGCGGCGACGTGGATCAATTCGCCGGCGTCGAGCTTGCTCGTGACGATCTGGGCCACAGTCAGCCGTTCGGGATCGACGCTGGCGGTCAGGTGCGCGGCCAGAGTGGACTTGCCCGCGCCGATCTCGCCGGTGATCACGATGAAGCCTTCGCCCTGTGCCAGGCCGTAACTGAGGTAGGACAGCGCCTTGCGGTGCGTCACGCTCTCGAAATAAAATGCGGGATCGGGGGCCAGTTGGAAGGGCCGTCCGCTCAGTCCATAGAATTCGTCGTACATAGAATGCCTCCCGGCCGTAAGTTCAAGTGCCGTCAGAAGTTGTAGCGAAGCCCCACCAGCGCCTGGCCGACCCATTCGTCGTCGAGCACCTTGCGGTCGACCCCGTCGACGCCGACTGCAAAGTTGCCGGTCAACCGGTCGGTAATCTGCTTGTTGAGTGCAGCATTGGCGCCGATCACGCGGGTATCGCCGAGCCTGTTCTGGCCACTGGTGAACCAGTCCGCATAGACCTGTGTCGAAAAGCGGGTGCTGCGGTCGATCGGGCCCGAGAACGTGGCGTCGACGAAGTAGTTCTCGTCGGCCGTGCCGTTGGCTGCGCCCAGCACCGTGCCCGGCGCGGCGATGAACTTGCGGCGGCTGTAGCCGGCGCCGACGCCCAACTGATAGCGACCGACGCGGTGGCCATACGTCGCGTTGACCCCGCGCGAGCGGAACGCTGCCGAATTGACCGACGACAGCGCGTTGTTGAGGCAACCGCCAGTCGCAGAACCGATTGCACAGCCGCTGAGCGAGCCGTTGAACGGATTGCGCGTGACCGAAATGTCGGTCGGCAATTGCGACAGCGCATTGGTCAGTTGCCCGCCGAAACCGGTGAGGCCTTCGTAGACCGAAACGTTGAAGGTTTGCCGGGCATCGGGCGCGAAGTTGAAGCTGCCCTGGTAGACCATGCCACCATAGCGGCGGCCGACCGAGGCCGACAGCGAGGTGCGGCGGCTGGGCTTCCAGATCACGCCCACATCCCAGATCAGCCCGCTCGTGTCGTAGGCCAGTTGGCGCGGGGCGCTCTTGTCGGTCTGATAGCGGCCATCGGCGCCGATAACGGGGTTGCCGTTGACATCGCGCACCGCATCGCGCGAGGAAACCTTGACCTTTTCGTAACCCAGCCCGCCCTGGACCTGCAGGTCATAGGACAACGGCACTGCAACCACGGCTTCGGCATGGTAATCCTCGACGCGCTGGTCGAGGTTGGAAATGTCTTCGCGGTTGGCGCCCACGTTGGCACCCAGCCCGACCGGGAGGCCCTCGCCCGCCTTGGTGGCGATCGACAGGTTGGCGGCGTGGCTGATCGAATGGTCGAACACATCGGCGCGGGTCTGGCCGGGGGCGAGCACCGTCGCGCCGGGCGAACCGACCTTGGTGTAGCCGACAAGGTACGACCCGTTGACCGCGGCGCGGCCCACGTGCGTCGACAACGCCGGGCCGGCGTAAAGCGAATAGATCTGGCTGACCGCATCGCCCGAGACTTGCGGATTGAGCGTGGCGTTGCCGCCCGCCTCGACCCGGGTGCGCGCAGCCAGCCCGCCGGCTTCGATCGACAGCGTGTGCGGCACAAGATCATGCCGGACGCGCGCGATGCCCGAAACGGTATCGCTGTCGCCCAGCCGGCTGCGGCTTTCGCTGATGCGGCGTTCATAGCGGACCGAAACCGAGCCTTCGGTGTTGCGTCCGGTGATCGAAGCATCCACGCCGGCGGCGATCGTGGTGTAAGTCAGCACGTCGTGCGGAGACTTGAAGTTGCCGAACACGCTCTGGTCGATTTCGAGATAGGGCTGGATTTTCGTCCGCGCTCCGTTGCTGGCGTGGCTTTCGTGTCCCTTGCGTCCGCGTGATTTGCCATCCGCCTCATCAGGGGAATCGCCGCCGCCAAGGCCCGCGTCGCCGCTGGATGTATGCGGGCCGTCGGCCGAAACATCCTCGTACGCCAGTTGCTGCGCATGGGCGGCCGTGGGCGCGAGCGCCCAGCACAGCGCCAGCGCGGTGGTGCCGGCCAGCACGGAGTGCCTGACCCGGATCAGCAGAACGCTCATTCCTTGTACCCGTAATAGGAGCCGAAGGCCCGGCCGGTGGGGGAAAACTTGGTGCAATTGAGCAGCAGGCGAATGTCGTCGCAGCCCGACAGGATGTTGAGCGCATCGCGCAGCGCCGCCTCGCCGGTGCGATCGGCGCGCACGACCATGACTGCTTGCCCGACATGCATGGCCAGTTCGGACGCCGGAGACGCGGCCAGTGCGGGCGGCGAATCGAAGATCACGATGCGGTTGCGCCCCGGACGCCCTGCGTCCCAATCACTCAAAATCGCCCGATCGAGCCGGTCCAGCACGTCTTCGGTCCGGGCCGAAGCGAGGTATTCGGTGTCCGATCCTGTCTGGTTGCCCGCAGGCAGCACGTAGAAGCCCGGAATATCGGTCGCCATGATGCAGTCCTCGACCGCGATGTTCGGATCGGCGAGCGCGTCCATCAGCCCCGGCCCGCCCGGCAAACCCAGCGTCGAAAGCACGCTCGGCTTGGCGATATCGGCGTCGACCAGCAGGACTTCGTTGTTCTTTTCAGCCGCGATCGACAGCGCCAGGTTGACCGCGCAGAAAGTCTTGCCCTCGCCAGGATGCGCCGAGCAGATCAGGATGCGGCGCCCCACCGAGGCGTCCTCGGTGCCGCGCGCTTCGGATACCGTCAGCAGCAATTGCCGCTTGATGATGCGGAATTCCTCAAGCAGCCCGGTAACCGGGCCGTCGGGTTCGATCAGGCACTGTTCGCGCAAATGTGCGCGATCGATCCGCATACGCGGGCCGGTGTGCCTGCGCGGCGCGGCTGTTGCTGTGGGCGTAGCTGGAGCAGGCTCGCTTTGTGGCACCGAAGGCGAAACTTCGGGCGCCTCGGCACGGGCGATCGCCGCGGCCACGACCGGACGACGCGGCTGGCCCAGGGGCAGCACGGGTGGCGGCGCCGCCGCCAGCGTTGCACGACCCGCGGCGCGCTCGATCAGGGATCCACCGCGCGGTTGCGTGCCGGTTGGCAGCACATCGGCGTCGGGCACCGGGATTCTGGTCTGTTCGGTCATGCCACCATCCCGCGCTTCATGAATTCGATGCCCATCAGCAGCACGAAAACAGCCACCAGGCCGAAGCAGGCGCCCGCAAAATACTGGAGATAGCGCATCCGCTGGCCGCGCGCGGCGCGGGTCAATGTCTGCGAGATCGAGCCGAGCACGGGCATTCCGGTGGCGCGTTCAAGCTGGCCGACAGTGGCAAAGTTCGACCGCAACTGCCCCAGCGCGAAGGCCGCACCGCCGCCAGCGCCCACGCCGATCACCAGCACCAGCAGCAGCAGCAGCGGGCGGTTGGGTGCGATCGGACTGCGCGGCGTGCTCGGCGGATCGACCACTTCGAACTTGATCGAATTGCGCTCGTTGTCGACCTGGCCGCGCAGCCGCAGCGCTTCGCGGTCCTTGAGCAGCTTGTCGTAGCCCGACTTGAGCACGTCGTAATCGCGGTTGATGCGCGATGCTTCGGCGGCGACCGCCGGCTCGGCATATTGCTTGGCGCCAAGCTGCGTCAGTTCGCTTTGCAACGCCGCCTTGCGCGCGGACAAGCTGGCAATCGAGGCCTGCCGGTCTGTGCGGATCGAGATCAGCGAACTATACGCCGGATTGGGCGTGCCGCTGACCGTGCCATGCGCCGCTTCGGCTGCGGCGGATCGGGTCAGGCTGGCGATCTGGTTCTTCATCGTGATCACGTCGGGGTGATCGTCGGTCATCCCGCGGGCGCGCATCGAGGCGAGATCGCCCTGCGCCTGCGCCAAAGCCCCGCGTGCGCCGCCAGCCGCGCCGCTGACGGCGATGGTCTGCGGGGTGCCGGCGAGCTGACCGTTGATGGCCGCCAGTGCGCTCTGCGCCGCGCTGAGATCGGCATCGATGCCGCGCAGTTCATCACGCGTCGCGGTGATCCGGCCCGACACGCCCAGGCCCCCGACGCTCGGTATCACGTCGGCGTTCTTGGCCTCGAATGCCTGGCGCTTTTGTTCGGCGGCTTCGAGATCCTTCTGCTTGTCGGCCAGTTGGTTGTCCATGAACGCCAGCGTGTTCGACATTTCACCGCGCCCGCCCGAAAGGTTCTCCTCGCGGAACAGGTCGATCATCTTCTGGACGATGCCTTGCGCCAGCTTGGCGTTCTGCAAATCATTCAGCCCGCCATCGCCCGACGTGGCGGAAATCTCGAACACGTTGTCCTGGCTGTTGACGACCTTGATCTGCCGCCCCAGCGACAGCACTGCGGATTCCATTTCCTTGTCGGAATGGATGCGATCGCCCAGCCGCGTGCTGCGGATGACCTTTTCCAGGTTGAGCGCGCTGGTCAGCGTCTGGCGCACGCGGTCCATGTCACGCTTGCGGTCGCCCTGCCCGATGCCGATCTGGTCGGCCAGCACGTCGTCCATCTGGACGTAAAGCCGCGATTTCGATTCATAGCTGTTGGGCACCATCGCGACCACCAGCCAGCCGAGCAGGCACACCATCCACGCGATCACGATCGCCAGCCAGCGCCGGTGCCAGACCCCGTGGAGCGCAATGCGCACTTCTTCGTAGATCGATCCCATCAGCGAGTTCTCAGAACGTGCTCTCGGGGATGATGATCACATCCCCGGGCACGAGCAGGACATTGGCCTTGGCATCGCCGCGGCGCAGCAGATCGGCCAGCCGCAGCCGGAATTCCTTCTGCGTGCCCGATTGCTTGTCGAACCGCACCAGCCGCGCGCGGTTGCCCGCGGCGTATTCGGACAGGCCACCCACCGCGATCATCGCATCGAGCACGGTCATGTTGGCGCGATAGGGGATCGAGGCGGGCTTGGTCGTGGCGCCCACGATCCGCACCTGCTGGCTGAACGTGCCCGCAAACTTGTCGACGATCACCGAAACGATCGGCTCCTGGATATATTGGCTGAGTTGAAGCTTGATGTCCTCGGCCAGCATCGACGGGGTCTTGCCCACCGCCGGCATGTCGGTGATCAGCGGCGTAGTGATGCGCCCGTCGGGCCGCACCTGGACCTTTGCGCCAAGTTCGGGATTGCGCCACACGAACACGGTCAATTCATCGAGCGGGCCGATCTGGTAATCCTCGCCCGGGCCTTCCTGCATCGCCACGAACGAAGCCGGCGGAAGCTGCGCAGTGCTGCCGCCGCCGCTGCCCGCGCAGCCCGACAACGCCAGGCTGGCAACAGCCGTACCGGCGAGCAACTTGCCCAGATGCCAGGAACTGCGCGACTTTGACGGCGAAATCAGGAACATAGCCGGTCCTTGTAATGCGCGGCGATCGTTCTGCGCTGCTGGTGCTGCGCCTGAAAATCACTGCATTTCAACACCGGCTATCGCCAAAAAGGGTGAACATACCGTTAGCCTTTTCCCAGCCCGGCACGGATTGTGGTTAGCGATATGTGAAAGCCGTCCCATCGCGGGACAGCGGAACGGGTTTTCAGACTAGGACTTCCGTCGCCGGCCCCTGCCCCAGGAACTGCGCCGGGCTGGCGCTGGCACCATAAGCCCCCGCGCAGAACACCGCGACCAGATCACCGACTTCCGCGCGGGGGAAATGGCCCTTGTCGGCCAGCCGGTCGAGCGGGGTGCACAGGCAGCCGACGATCGAGGCTTCTTCGCCGGGTTCAGCGCCGAAGCGCGTCGCGATGGCGCTGGGGTAATTGCGCCGCACCACGGTCCCGAAGTTGCCACTTGCCGCCAACTGGTGATGCAATCCCCCGTCGGTGACAAGGAACACCTCGCCGTGGCTTTCCTTGCGGTCGACGATCCGTGTCAGGTAAACGCCTGATTCGCCAGCCAGATAGCGGCCGAGTTCGATGCAGAACCTCGTCTCACGCAGCACCTCGGGCAGATCCGCGAACCGATCACCCAGCGCAGCCCCGATCGCTGCAATGTCTACCGGCGTATCGCCCGGAAAATAGGGAATACCGAACCCGCCACCCAGGTTGCAATGCAGCAGCGCCGCGCCGCTTTCCTCCGCCAGCCGCGCAGCCAGCGCGATCGTCTGCGCCTGCGTATCGATGATCGCTTCGGCACTCAGCGCCTGCGATCCGGCGAAGATGTGAAACCCGCGCCACTCTACCCCGGCCGCGATCAGGCGCCGCGCCAGCGCGGGCACGCGATCTTCATCCACGCCGAATTGCTTGGCGCCGCCGCCCATCTTCATGCCCGAACCCTTGAGGTCGAAATCGGGGTTCACCCGAATCGCCATGCGCGGTGCCTTGCCCAGCCGGGCGGAAATGGCGAGCGTGCGATCCGCTTCGCCTTCCGACTCGCAATTGAGCGTGACGCCCGCCGCAATCGCCGCCTCAAGCTCGGCATCGCGCTTGCCCGGCCCGGCGAAGCTGACTCGCGCAGGATCGATCCCTGCCGCCTGCACGATCGCCAGTTCACCGCCCGAAGCGATGTCGAAGCCATCGACCAGCGGCGCCAGATGCCGCAGCACGGGCTCGAACGGATTGGCTTTCACCGCATAATGGATCGCCAGCCGCGTCGGCATCGCCGCGCGCAAGGCGGCAACACGCTCGGTCAACCGATCACGCGCATAGACGAACAGTGGCGTGCCCATTTCAGCCGCCAGATCGCTCGCCTTGCACCCACCGATCGCAAGTTCGCCATCGATCGCGGCAAAACCGGGCGGAATAGGGCCCAGTGGTTTAGGATTGGGCGGCTTCACGCAGCAAGCTCCGCCGCCAGCGCCACGCGGTCGATCTTGCCATTCGGCCCGATCGGCATCGCCTCGCGCCAATGCACCGCGCGCGGCACCATGAAGTTGGGCAAGGTCCGCGCCAGAGCCGGAACGAGCGCATCACGATCGGCCCCTTCCGCCGCCCGCACCACCAGATGGATCGCCGCGCCCAGCTTCTCGTCGGCCACGCCCAGCGCCACCGCTTCGGCCACCAGCCCGGTCACGATCGCCGCGTCCTCGACTTCCTGTGGGCTGACCCGGTTGCCAGACGTCTTGATCATCGCATCGCGCCGCCCGACGAAATGCAGCAACCCTGCCGCATCGCGCCGCACGCGATCGCCCGACCACACCGCCATGCCACCCAGCTTCGAGAACGCCGGCGCTGGCCGGAATCGCTCGGCCGTGCGTGCCTCGTCCTGCCAATAGCCTTGCGCCACCAGCGGCCCGGCGTGGACCAGTTCGCCTTCCTGATCGGACAGAGCCTCGGTGCCGTCGTCGGCCACGACCATTATTTCGGCGAAGGGAATCGCGCTACCGATCGAGGTCGGGTTGGCATCGACCAGCGCGGGATCGAGATACGTCGATCTGAACGCCTCGGTCAGCCCGTACATCGCGTAAAGATCGGCCTGCGGAAACTGCCCGCGCAGCCGCCGCACCAGAGATTCGGTCAACGCGCCGCCGGTATTCGTCAGCCGGCGCAGCTTCGCGGCGGTTTCGGCCGGCCAGTCCTGCTCGACCAGCGAGAGCCACAGCGGCGGCACCGCGCCCAGCGTGGTGACGCCATGCCGCTCCACCGCCTTCACCACATCGCGCGGAACCAGGTAATCGAGCGGCACCACGCTCGCACCCGCGTACCAGGACGACAGCAACTGGTTCTGGCCGTAATCGAACGACAGCGGCATGACCGCCAGCACCCGGTCATCGGGCGCGATCTTAAGGTAATATGCAACGCTGACCGCTCCCAGCCACAAGTTCGCGTGACTGAGCATCACACCCTTGGGCTTGCCGGTCGATCCGCTGGTATAGAGGATCGCGGCCAGATCGTCGGTTGGCGCATAACTTGGTCCGAGCGTCTTGCCGAGTGTCGCAGCCGCGTTCCAGACCGCCTGTTCCTCGATGCAAGTCGCATTGCCTGCGTCTCCCAACGCCAGCGAATCCAGCCGCGCACCATTTGAAATCAGCAGCTTGGCGCCGCTATCGGCCAGGATGTGTGCAACTTGCGCGCGCTTGAGCAGCGGGTTGACCGGCACGTGCACCAGCCCGGCGCGCACTGCTGCCAAAGGCATCAGGCAGGCCAGTTCGCTCTTGGGCAGCCACGTCGCGACGCGCGAACCGGGTTCCGGAATGGTCTCCGCGAGCCAGGCCGCAAGCAAACCTACACGTGCATTTAACGCCTGGTAGCTAAGCGGTCCCGAACGGAGCACCAGCGCCACCGCTTCATCCTTGCCGCATAACGGCAGGTGATCGATCGGGCGGGGTTGGCCATCGGGCTGGGAGTTCGGGTCGGCGCGCAAGGCGAAGGCTCCGCAAAGGACAGGGACAATGAATTTGGTGAACGTCGCTTATCACGACGATCTTAAGGAAGTCCAAGGCGATGCCGCGTTGATGGCGCTGCTGTCGCCCGGCCCCGATTCCACGCCATTCGATCGGCTCGAATGGTGGCGGCTGCTGGTCGAGGAAGCCGATATCCTGCCGCTGATCGCGGTTGCCCAGGCTGGCAAAGCGCGCGCGGTCCTGCCGCTGACGCGCAAGGCGCGCCGGGTCGAAGGACTGGTCAACTGGTACAGCTTCCGGCTCGCCCCGCTGGTCACCCCCGGGGCCGATGCCGCGACGCTGATCGGCGCGCTTGCCACCGATCTTGCGGGGCAATCGCCGCATATCATGCTGTTCCCGCTACCCGACGAGAACGGCGAAGCCACGCTTTTGCAAACCGCGTTCCGCCAGGCCGGCTGGGCCGTGTTCCGCGAACCGTGCGACGAAAACCATGTGTTGCCGGTGAACGGACGCAGCTTTGCCGATTACCTCGCCGCGCGCCCCGGCCCATTGCGCACCACGCTCAAGCGCAAGGCCAGCAAGGTTGCGGTTTCAATCGAAACCCGCTTCAATCCCGATAGCTGGGCCGCCTACGAAGCCATCTATGCGCAAAGCTGGAAGCCCGAGGAAGGCAGCCCCGCGTTCCTGCGCCGCTTTGCCGAAGCCGAAGGTGCGGCCGGGCGGTTGCGGCTGGGTCTTGCGCGCGCCGATGGCGTGCCCGTGGCGGCGCAGTTCTGGACGGTGGAGGGCGGCACGGCCTTCATCCACAAGCTGGCGCATACCGAAGCCTCGAAGCCGCTCTCGCCGGGCACCACATTGTCCGCCGCGCTGTTCGAGCATGTGATCGACGTCGACCGGGTGAACCTGGTCGATTTCGGCACGGGCACCGATGGCTACAAGCGCGACTGGATGGAAGCGATGCGCCCGCGCTATCGGCTCGAAATGCTGCGTCCAGGCTGGCCGGGCAACTGGCCTCGGTTGGCCAGGTTGCTGGCCAAGCGCCTTGTTTCGCGACAAACGCCCGCTTAGGGCCAGCGGGATTTAATGGCAGGATTTGGGATCTACGCATGACGGTTACCGGAAACGACGATGCGATCGACGGCACCTTGCGCCGCGTATTGGGCGATGTGCTGGGCCTTTCGCCCGCCCACACCGCCACGATCACGCCCGATACCGGGCTGTTCGGCACGCTGCCCGAACTCGATTCGATGGCGGTGGCGGGCTTGCTGACCGAGATCGAGGATCGGCTCAACATTGTCATCGACGATGATGAAGTCGATGGCGAACTTCTTGAAAATTATGGCAATCTGCTGGCGTTCGTGACCGCCAAGCGCGTGGCTGGCTGAGTAGACGGACCGGGCCGACGTGACCCTCGAATGGCCCTGCCCCTCGCCCGATCGTTGCGGGGCGACCGAATACGCATTCGGGTATCGCACCGGGCGCGCCGCCTGCGTGCTGATCGTGCCGGCGTTGTTCGAGGAAATGAACCGCACGCGGCGCATGCTGGTCGAAACGATCCGCGCGCTCGACACGCACGGGATCGACGCGATGTTGCCCGACCTGCCCGGCTGCAACGAAAGCCTGGCGGATTTTTCGGCGCAATCACTGGATAGCTGGCGTGTCGCCATGGCGCGGGCAGCCGCGCACTTCGGCACAACTCATGTGCTGGCCTTGCGTGGTGGTGCGCTGGTGGCACCCGACCTGCCCGGCTGGGCGCTCGAACCCGCGAAGGGCGCCGGGCTGTTGCGACAGTTGTTGCGGGCGCGAACGATCGCCGCGCGCGAGGCGGGGCGCGAAGAGCGGCTCGAGGACCTGCTGGCGCTGGGGCGGAGCGAAGGGCTGGAACTGGCCGGCTATCGCTGTGGCGCGGCGCTGATCGCGGGGCTGGAAGCGGGCTTGCCCGCCCCGCACCTTGCCCCGATGACGCTGTCCGAAATCGGCGGCGCGGCCCTGTGGCTGCGCAGTGAACCGGGTGAGGATGCGGCGCAATCGGCGGCGCTGGCGGCACGGTTAGCGGCGGAGATCGGCGCGTGAAGCGGCGGCATCTGGCGTTCACTTGCGAGCGCGCCGAACTTCTCGGCACACTCGACGATGTGGCGTGCACGACCGGATTGCTGATCGTTTCGGGCGGCAACGAATTGCGCAGCGGCGCCTGGGGCGGACAAGCGCAACTTGCCGCGCGGATTGCCGACGCGGGCTTCCCGGTGTTCCGCTTCGACCGGCGCGGTGTGGGTGACAGTGCGGGCAAGAACGCGGGCTTTCGCGGATCGGAACTGGATATCAGCGCGGCGCTTGCGGCATTCCGCCTGGCAGCGCCGCAAGTGACTCGCATTATCGCATTCGGCAACTGCGATGCGGCTACCGCGCTGCTGTTGGGCGCTCCAAACTTCGATCTGGCCGGACTGGTGCTGGCCAACCCCTGGACGATCGACGGCG
This sequence comes from Novosphingobium sp., assembly GCF_025351285.1. Classification (GTDB taxonomy): domain Bacteria; phylum Pseudomonadota; class Alphaproteobacteria; order Sphingomonadales; family Sphingomonadaceae; genus Novosphingobium. The sequence continues at coordinate 43,494 of NZ_JANXWG010000053.1, read as the reverse complement.
ATGAAGCCCCCGAAGCCATGCCCGCCGCCGTCGTGCGGAGCCGCTACCTCTCCAAACTGACCAACCCGCGCGAAGTGTGGCGGTTGCTGAGCGGCGGGGTCGACTTGCGCAAGCTGGCCGGTGGATTGCGCTCGGCGGCGACGGTTGCAGTGCCGAAGTCCCCGCTCGTGGAGACGATGCTGGCGCGTTGCAATGCCGTTGTAGTGCCGTTGCAAATTCTGCTCGCCAACCGTGATCGCACCGCGCAAATGTTCGTCGAGGCCTGGCCCAAAGGCGACGATCGCGTGTTCACGATCGACAGCGGATCGCACAGTTTCTCGGACGACGCGGCGCGCGAATGGCTGTTCGAGCGGCTTTTGGCGGCGCTAGGCTGACGCCTTCTGCAACGCGGCGAATTCGCGTGTCGCCAGAAAGCGCTCGGCATCCAGCGCTGCCATGCAGCCCGTTCCGGCGGCGGTCACGGCCTGGCGATAAATGTGATCCATCACGTCACCGCACGCGAAAACCCCCGGAATCGCGGTTTTCGGCGTGCCCGGTTCAACTGCGAGATAGCCCGATGAATCGACTGCCAGCTTGTCCTTGAACAGCTCGGTGGCCGGAGCATGGCCGATCGCCACGAAGGCTCCATCGGTTGGCACCAGCGATTCCGCGCCCGAAACCGTATCGCGAACTTCCACCCCGGTCAGGCCGCCACCGCCAAGGTCGCCGACAAATCGCACGACCGCCTTGTTCCACAGCACTTTGACCGCGGGATGCGCAAACAACCGATCCTGAAGGATTTTTTCTGCGCGAAACGAATCGCGGCGGTGAATTACCGTGACGTCGGGTGAATGATTGGTGAGGTACAGCGCTTCCTCGACCGCAGTGTTGCCGCCGCCGATCACGACCACCTTGCGCCCACGATAGAAGAACCCGTCGCACGTCGCGCAAGCCGAAACGCCCTTGCCGCCGAATTCGACTTCGCCCGGCACGCCCAGCCACTTGGCCTGCGCGCCGGTGGCGATCACCAGCGTTTCGCCTTCGTAGATATCGCCGCCATCGCCGATCGCGCGGAATGGAGGGCCGGACAGATCGACCGAGACGATCGTATCCCACAGCATCCGCGTGCCGACATGGACGGCCTGGGCCTCCATTTCCTGCATAAGCCACGGACCCTGGACAACATCCCGAAATCCCGGGTAATTTTCTACGTCGGTGGTGATGGTAAGCTGACCGCCGGGTTGCAGGCCCTGCACCACGATCGGCTCAAGCCCGGCCCGCGCGCCGTAGATCGCAGCAGAAAGCCCGGCCGGTCCCGAACCGATGATCAACATCCGCGTCTTGTGCGTGGCCATTCGCCCTCCCGATCCGCAGCCAAGAAAGGCAGCGCGCGCGAAATAGGCGTGCTTTGCGCGTAATGCCAGCCCGCGCGCCGGGTTGTTCGCAATCCAGCGTCCGATAACGTACTCGCGTCGGCGCCCAACGCCTTGTTGCGATCGAGTCGCAGAAATCGAATTGACCCGGCGGTATCTTGCGACTAGTTCGCATTAGCGGAGATCAAAAGGGGGGTTGAATGCGTTCGAAATGGCCGGTTAGGATGGCGGCATTGCTGGCTGTCCTCGGGACAATTACCGTGCCCAATCAGGCGCTTGCCGCGCCCGGCCAGGCGCAGGAAGTTTACAGCGCCAATGTCTACAAGGGCGAATATGAAGCCGAAGCCCGCTTCGGCCAGATCATCGGCGGCCCCGATGCGGGCGAGCAGGCGCTCACGCTGGAATTCGGGTTCACGCCGACCGACCGGCTGCGCATCGAGGCGCTCGCCGAATTCGGTCGCGACGTTGGCGGGCCGCGCAAGGTCCGCGATGTCGGCATCGAAGCGATCTATCACATCGGCCGCTTCGCCGGGATCGACGTGGCGGCTTATGGCGAATTCGATTTCGGCATCCGGCAGCCCGATGCCCTGGAAACAAAGCTGCTGCTCGAACGCAAGACCAGCGCTTTCGACGCACGGTTGAACCTGGTCGCCGAAAAACCGCTCGCCGCCGGAGTGCCGGTCGAATTGTCCTATGCCGCCTCGGTCGACGTACCGGTCACGCGGCACCTGCGGTTCGGAGCGGCGGCGTTCGGCGAGCTCGGCACCTTTCGGGATTTCGCGCCTGACGCCGAGCACTATGCCGGACCGGTGATCAAGGGCACGATCGAGCATATCGGCGGGCACACGCTCAAGCTGGAGGGCGGCTACCTGTTCGCGCTGGGCGAAGCGCGCCAGAACGCCAGTGGGCAGGCCCGCTTCCTGGCCGAACTGGAGTTCTGACCGGGCCTGCTCAGCCGATCAGATTTTGCTTCATTTGCGCGATCATGTCGGGCGTCACGCCCAGCATGTCTGCGGCATAGGCCTCGATGTTGCCATGCCGCGCTTCGATCGCAGCAAAGGCGGTGTCGAGAAATTCCGGGTGGACCGACATCAGCGTTCGCACCGCGTCCATGTCCATATCGCGCCCGAAGCCCGAGCGGACGTGGCGCGCGCCGGCATCGATCCGCGCCTCGATGTTGCCCGCGCTGTTGGTCAGCAGGTAATCGGCCATCGCGTCGTCGGCATGAACGCCAAGCAGGTGATGCGTCAGCGCCGCCGCCAACCCGGTACGATCCTTGCCCGCCAGGCAATGAAGCAGGCTCGGTCCGGCATCGCCGGCGAGCGCGCCGAAATAAAGTCGGTACGTGCCCACCAGTACCGGGCGCCACGGCATCGAGGCGTAAAGTCGCACCATCGCCTGATGCGCATCGGCCGCCGTGCGGACTTCACCGGCGGATTCTTCGTGAACCGCCTTGCCTTGCGCGCTGGCGGTTTCGCCCGGGTGGAACAGCACCTTGGCCTCGAACCGCGAATGGCGCAGGCAGGGGCTTCCGGCCCGCTCGCTATCGCCGCGCAAGTCGATCACCGATGACAGGCCGAGTGCGTGGACTTTGTCCAGATCGTCGGCGGTTGCCTCGGCGTGATGACCCGATCGCCACAGCACCTTGCGTTTCAATTGGCCGTCGCGCGCCGCATAACCACCGTAATCGCGGAAGTTGTGGATGCCGGTGAAGGCCACGACGCGGTCTTGCAAATCGATCACGCCACGAACCCTTCGGCCAGGAAGCGTTCGGCGCAGCCCGCCAGCAACGCGGTGCCGAGCGGGAGGACCGACTCGTCGACAACCATCCGCGTTGAATGGATCGAACAGCAGGTCTTCCAGTCCGCGCCTTCGTGCGCAACGCCCAGGAAGAACATCGCGCCGGGCACTTTTTCGAGCACGTACGAGAAGTCCTCGGCACCCATGATCGGCGCGGCGAGCTTGTGGAATCCGCCGTCTCCCGCCAGTTTGCGCGCAACCGCCTCGCCCAGCGCGACCGCGCGCGGGTCACACAGCGTGACCGGAAACCCTGGCGTGAGCTTGACCGTGGCGGACATGTCGTGCGCTGCCGCGACCAGCGCGGCGATGCGCTCGATCTCGCTGCCGATCCGCGCCCGAGAGGCCGGTGACAGCGTGCGGACGGTGCCACGCATCGTCACGCGATCGGCGATGACATTGTGCGCGGTGCCGGCGTTGATCTGCGTGACCGAGAGCACCACCGGATCGGCAACGTTGAACTTGCGCGTCACCATCGCCTGGAACGCGGTGACGATCTCGCACGCCACCGGCACCGGATCGAGCGCGTCGTGCGGCATTGCGCCATGCCCGCCGCGGCCTTCGACCACGATGTCGAACTGGTCGGCCGAAGCAAGCAGCGCGCCATTGCGCCCCGCGATCATTCCGTGCGGGCTGTTGGGCATGATGTGCAGCGCGAATGCCGCGTCGGGAAGCGGATCAAGCAACCCGTCGTCGAGCATGAAGCGCGCGCCGTGGAAGCCCTCCTCGCCCGGCTGGAACATGAACTGCACTTCACCGGCAAGCTGGTCCGCCCGCGCGCACAGCAGTTCGGCCGCACCCGCCAGCATCGCGGTGTGGGTATCGTGGCCACAGGCGTGCATCGCGCCGCGCACCTTGCTGGCGAAGGGCAACCCGGTTTCTTCCTCCATCGGCAGCGCGTCCATGTCACCGCGCAGCAGCACGCGGCGGCCGGGCCCTGCCCCGCCCTTGAGCGTGGCCACCGCGCCGGTGGTCGACGGCCCTTCGCGCCAGGTCAGCGGCAAGTGCGCCAGCGCAGCGCGGACCTTGTCGCGGGTTTTCGGGGTCTGCAAGCCAAGCTCGGGCTCGGCGTGGATCGCGCGGCGCAGCGCCACGATCTGTTCGCTGAATCCGCGTGCCTGGTCGAGCAATTGGGCATGAAGCATCAAGCTGACTCCGGTGATTTCGCGGCAACGATAAGCTGCGCATCGCATCAGCGCAAATAGCGCTTGCTCCGCCGCGACCAGCGGTTTAATCGATCGGTTAAACAGACAACCGCGAGGAGCCAAGTCATGGCCGAAGCTTATATCATCGACGCCGTTCGCACGCCGCGCGGGGTGGGCAAGCCGGGCAAGGGCGCTCTTTCGCACCTTCACCCGCAGCACCTGGCCGCCACCGTGTTGAAGGCGATCAAGGACCGCAACCACCTCGACACCGCCACGGTGGATGATATCGTGTGGTCGACCAGCACGCAAAAGGGCAAGCAGGGCGGCGATCTTGGCCGAATGGCCGCGCTTTCGGCGGGCTATGACGTCAAGGCCAGCGGCACCACGCTCGACCGGTTCTGCGGCGGCGGGATCAGCTCGGTCAACTTCGCGGCGGCCTCGGTCATGTCGGGCATGGAAGACTGCGTGATCGCCGGGGGCACCGAGATGATGAGCTACACCTCGGCGATGGGCGCCGAAGAAGCCAATGCCGGGATCAAGCCGATGGGCATGGGTTCGGGCCACGCCGCGCTCAACGAATTGCACCCGCAAAGCCACCAGGGCGTGTGCGGCGATGCCATTGCCACGATCGAGGGGATCGACCGCGAGGCGCTCGACGCTCTGGCGCTGGTCAGCCAGCAGCGCGCCGACGTGGCGATCAAGGAAGGCCGCTTCGCCCGCTCGGTCATCCCCGTGCTCAACGAGGATGGCACCGTGGCGCTCGACCGCGAGGAATTTCCCCGCCCCGAAACCACCGCCGAAGGGCTCGCCAGCCTCAAGCCCGCGTTTGCCGGGCTCATGGATTTCGACCTGGGCGGCACCACTTTCCGCAAGCAGATCAACCGCCGCTATCCCGATGTCGAGATCAAGCCCGTGCACCACGCGGGCAATTCGTCGGGCGTGGTCGATGGCGCTGCCGCGCTGCTGATCACCAGCAAGGAATACGCCGATGCGCACGGGTTGAAGCCCCGCGCCCGCGTGGTTGCTTATGCCAACCAGGGCGATGACCCCACGCTGATGCTCAACGCTCCGGTCCCGGCGGCGAAGAAGGTGCTGGCCAAGGCAGGCCTGACCAAGGACGATATCGACGTCTGGGAAATCAACGAAGCCTTTGCCGTCGTTGCCGAAAAGTTCATCCGTGATCTCGAACTCGATCGCGCCAAGGTCAATCCCAACGGCGGCGCGATGGCGCTGGGCCACCCGATCGGCGCGACCGGATCGATCCTGATCGGCACCGCGCTCGACGAACTCGAACGCACCGGCGGCCGCTATGGCCTGGTCACGATGTGCGCCGCGGGCGGCATGGCCCCGGCGATCATCATCGAGCGGATATAATCTCACGATCGCCCCCTCCGCGCCCATAGGTGCGGAGGGACGTCGGTGCGCAATGTTGACGCTGAACGCAGTTTTTGCGCGGCGTTGGCGCGCTCCTGCAGGGCGGCCGACGATCACTCCAAGCTTTCGGAAAATAGCAGAAAAAGCCGTGTAAATCTTTGATTTATGGCAAATTCCTGAGGCGCCTTCACAGCGCTTTGCCACGCTGCGCCTGGCGATTGCGCGCCGCCACCAGCGTGATCTTCCATTTTGGGGACAACGGTGGCGATCTTCGCCCGCTGGCTGGAATGCGGTGCGGTTGGAACTTGTGAGCGTGTTGGCCGGCATCGCGCAGGATAAGCCACATCCACGCCAAGTAGGAAAGCGCAGCGAACAGGCTGGCGTCGCGGCAACCGGTTGGGTAGGTGCTGCCGCACGCCATGCAAGGAATGCCATGCTCCGCCAGATCGCCATTGCCAGCCTGCTGCTGTCCGCCACGCCCGTGCTCGCCACCGCCAAGCCGCCGGTGCAAACCGTGGTGCTGACGTTGCAGGACCACGTATTTTCGCCGGCGGTGATCACCGTCCCCGCCGGGCAGCGTATCAAGATCGATCTCACCAACCGCGACGCGACCGGCGATGATTTCGAGAGCGAGGACATGCACGTCGACAAGGACGTGGCGCCGCATGGCCGGGTCGGGTTCTTCATCGGCCCGCTCAAGCCGGGGACTTATCCGTTCAAGGCCGAACTTCACGCAGCAACCGCGCATGGCCAGGTCGTGGTGATCGCGGGCCAATAACGCCGCAACGCTCGGGTTTCAGAACGCCTGTTCGAAGCCCGCGTAAATGCCGCGACGCGGGCCGAAACACGGCTGGCTGGCGCCGATCGCGCTGCCGTCGCTTAACCCGTAGCGCCGGTCGAACGCGTTGACGAGATCGAACCGCAAGTCGAGCGGGCGCGCATGGATCGTGGCCAGCCGCCACACCGCGCTGGCGTTGACCTGGACGTAGCCAGGCAGATGCGCGGCATTTGCCCCGCCTCCCGCCTCGGTCCGGCGCAAGCCGCTGCCATAGAGCACGTCGGCCGATAGCCGCAGCCGATCGAAGCGGTACGATCCGCCCCCCGACAACGTCACCGCCTGCGTATCGGCGGGAACGATCCACGCCGCGCTGGCCCCGGCCAATTGTGCGGGCGTGAAGCTGTCCTGGTTCGAAGCGATCCCGCGCGCGCGGGCACCCGCCACCGCAAGGTTCAACCAGCCCGAAACGCGGCCCTGATTGTAGGTAAGCCCCAGTTCCGCCCCCCGGATGCGGCCCTGGTCAAAGTTGAACGGCACGCCTTCTCCCGCCGCACCGAAGACGCCTTCGTCGATCAGGTTGCGCGCCTGGCGCCAGTAAAGATCGGCGGTAACGGTCAGCGGCCCAGCATCGTGCTGGAGCCCGATGTCATAATAATCGTCGCTTTCGGGCAGCGGATCGTTGCCGCCGGGGCCGGGCTTGAGGCCGCTGGTGAGGGCCAGGGCGCGCGCGGAAACGCCGGCACCTTCGACCGGCGCGGCCACGACATAGCGCGCGTAGCCCAGGTGCACGCGGGTTTCGACTTGCGGCTGCCACACCACGTTGGCGCGCGGGCTGAACCGCGTGAAATTGCGCGTCGTGGCGACATGATCGATCCGGCCCCCGAGGTTCAATGTCACCCCGCTGCCGGCCCGCCATTCGTCCTGCACGAACAGGCCGTCCTTGCGCACGGCAACGCGCGAGGTGGCCACAAGCCGCAGCAACGCGCCCGCAACCTGCCGGCCGTCCACGTCGACAGGCAGGACCGAAACCGTGGCAGCCCCGCGATGGATGTCCGACGCGATCGTGCCGCCGACGCGTAAGGTATGTGCATCGGCGAGTTCGTATGCGCCTTCGAGCTGCAACCCGGCGGAAGTGACGGCATCGCGCGTGGTGCGGCCGGCGCCGGTGAACAGCACCTCACCCGCGCTATCGGCGTCGAGCCGCGCGACCGAATGGCGCACGAAGCCGGCGATCTGCACCGTAGCGCGTTCGGTGCTGTGCTGGAGGCTGAGCACGCCGAAGCGGTTGATTTCGTGCCGCCGTGCGTCGCGCGCTTCGCTGGCGAAGTGGCTGGTGCCGTCGAGTACGAGCGGCCGCAGGAACGATACCGGCCCGATCGTCGCGGTGGCCGCGTCGAGCCCGTACAAATTCGGCAATTCGAAGCGCTCGTCGGAAAAGCCCGCGATCAGCGCGACGCGCGTTTGCGGATCCAGCAGGTGATCGAGATAGGCGAGCCCATCGAACTGGCGCGTGCGATCATGGAGCGGGGTGGCACTGCCGTCGGGCGACGCCAATCCATAGTCACTGCGCACCATGCTGCCCGAAACGAAGAAATTGGTGCGGCCGGTCGAGTTGCCGTACTCGAACGCGGGTTGGATCTCGCCGCGGCTGCCGCCGTAAAGTTCGGCCTGCCCGCCCGCGAGATAGACGCCGTCCTTGGTGGTGATGCGCACCACCCCGCCCGCGTTCAGCCCGTATTGCGCGGGCAAGGCCCCTGCGACGAGCTCGATTTTCGCGGCGATGCGCGGGCTCAGCGATTCGCCCAGATCGGTCAGCCCATCGGGCAGCGCGACGTTGTTGATCCGGTACTCGAGCGCGCCTTGCGACTGACGCAGGCGCAGCTTGCCCGATCCATCCTGCGCCACCCCCGGCGCCTGGAGCAGGACCTGGCTGATCGTGGTGGTCTCGCCGCCGGGCCGACTTTCGATCGTGTCGTTGCTCAGCGCGTACGTCGCGGCGCCAAGGCTGGCATCGACGCTGGCGCGCGCGGCATCGAGCCGGCGCGCGTTGATGATGATCTCGGTGACTGGCTTGCCCGGGCCGTCATCGCCATCCGCATCCTGCGCCCAGGCGGGCACCGCGATCAGCAACAGCGGAAGACTGCACCACGACGAAAGTCTTGGCAGGATAGGGGTTCTCCGGCAGGGGGTCGGCCGCCGTTGGCGCATATTACAAGGCGAGCGCAAGCCCCGTGCCGCAAGACGCGTTTTATGCGGGTGGCTTGTCCAGCACCCGCCCGGCCACCGCATCGAGCCTGGCCAGCATCGCCGGATCGCGCGCTTCGGGGGCGGTGATCAGCGCGTGATCGAGCACGGTGTCGAGCGGAGAGGCCTCGCGTGTGGCCGGCAGCAGCGCCACGAACCGTTCCACCGCCGCCCGCGCCACCGTGCCGTTGCGACCCATCTGCGCGATCACTTCGCTGACCTCCACGAAGGCATGTTCCTCGCGCCAGCAGTCGTAATCGGTGACCATGCCGATCAGCGCGTAAGGCAGTTCTGCTTCGCGCGCGAGGCGGGCTTCGGGCATCGCGGTCATGCCGATCACGTGGGCGCCCCACTGGCGGAACAGCAGGCTTTCGGCGCGGCTGGAGAATTGTGGCCCTTCCATCGCGAGGTACGTGCCGCCTTGCGTCACCGCACCGCCGGCCGCGCGCACTGCCTCTGCCGCGAAGCCCGACAAGCGCGGGCACACCGGTTCGGCCATCGACACATGCGCGACCATGCCGGTGCCGAAGAAGCTGGATGGGCGGCTTACAGTGCGGTCGATGAACTGATCGACCACCACGAAATGGCCCGGCGGCAGTTCTTCGCGCAGCGATCCGATCGAGGAAATGGCCAGCACATCGGTGCAGCCGCAGCGCTTGAGCGCATCGATATTGGCGCGGGAGTTGACTTCGTGCGGGGGGATGCGATGCCCTCGCCCGTGGCGCGGCAGGAAACGCAGCGCCACATCGCCGATGCGGCCATGGAGCACCTGATCAGACGGCGCGCCCCACGGCGTATCGACGGTGCGCCATTCAGCTTCCTGTAGGCTGTCGATCGCGTAAAGACCCGATCCACCGATGATTCCCAGCGTCCATTGTGCTTTGGTCATGAAGTTGATTCGGCTTTCGTTTGCGTCTTCGAGGATGTGCCATGCGTCGAGTGTTGCTGCCACTGCTGTTGCTGAGTTTTGCCACGCCGGCGTTGGCGGCCGAGCCGATCGAGGGGCGCTGGCTGACCGAGGGCGGGCGCTCGATCATCTCGATCGAACGTTGCGGCAAAGTGGTGTGCGGGCGGGTCGCGCGAATCCTCGCGCCCACCCCCGATGGCCCGCCGCACGACAAGTTCAACCCCGATCCGAAGCTGCGCAACCGGCCGGTGCAAGGGCTGGAAATCCTGACCGGCTTCAACGATGCCGGCGGAGACTGGCGCGGGACGATCTACGATCCCGAGCATGGCAAGACCTACAAGTCGATCCTCAAGCGTGAACCGGGCGGGCTCAATGTGAAGGGCTGCATCATGTTTTTCTGCCAGGCGCAGCACTGGAAGCCGGCGAAATGACGTTGCGGGCGGCGCGGCCGATCGTGAACGCATAGGGCCGCAAAGGGTCGGTCGAAACGTAGCGCAGGCCGGGGGTGGCGGGGTTTTCCCAATCGGCCACGGTCATCGGTTGTCCATCGAGCCGCTGCCATTCGCCCGAGGCGGGGAATTGCGCGAACCATCCGGCACGAGTGGCGCGCCATTGGGCCAGCGTGGCGAAGTGGTTCTCCAGCGCCAGGTCGCGCGCTGTCCAGTCGATCCAGCTTAGCGCGTTGTCTTGTGCGTAGGCGTTGTTGTTGCCGCGCTGGGTGCGGCCGAATTCGTCGCCGGCGGTGATCATCACGGTGCCGGTGGAGCCGAGCAGCGTGGCCTGAAGCGCGCGGAGATCAGCGGCACGGGCGGCGAGTACGGCAGGATCGTCGCTCTCGCCTTCGATGCCGTTGTTCCACGACAGGTTCTCGCCATGGCCGTCGCGGTTGTCCTCGCCGTTGGCGTGGTTGTGCTTGTGCTCGTACGCGACGGTGTCGGCCAGCGTGAAGCCATCGTGCGCGGCGAGGAAGTTGACGCTGCGGCAGTCGCTGCCGAACACGTCCGAGGATCCCGCCAGCCGCGTGGCGAGTTCGCCTACGCCCGCATCTCCACGCCAGAACCGGCGCACGTCGTCGCGGTAGCGGTCGTTCCATTCGAACCAGTTTTCGGGGAACCGGCCGAGTTGGTAGCCGCCGGGGCCGATATCCCATGGTTCGGCGATCATGATCCGGTCAGCAAGCCACGGGTCGGCGGCGATTTCGGCGAAGATCGGGGCGTCGGACGCGAAGCCCGGGCCGCGTGCCATGATCGGGGCGAGATCGAAGCGAAAGCCGTCGACGCCGCAGTGGCGCACGAAATGGCGCAAGCTGTCGAGTGTCAGGCGGCGGACGGCCGGTTGCGCGAAGTCGAGCGTGTTGCCGCAGCCGGTGTCGTTGATCAGGCTGCTGTCTGGTGCGTGCGAGTAAGCCGCGTTGTCGAGCCCGCGCAAGGACAGCGTGCCGCCGTGGATGTCGCTCTCGCCGGTGTGGTTGAACACCAGATCGAGGATGACGCCGATCCCTTCGCGGTGCAGAGCCGCCACCGTCTCGCGCAATTCGGTCACACCGCCGGGCGCAAGTCGCGGATCGAGCGCCATGAATGCCACGGGGTTGTACCCCCAGGCGTTGGCCAGCCCGAGCGGGGGCAAGTGCCGTTCATCGATCCACGCCACCACGGGCATCAGTTCGACCGCGCTCACCCCGATCTTGCGCAGATGCGCGATCACCGCCGGGTGGGCAAGCGCGGCGATCGTGCCGCGCTGCTCGGGCGGAATGTCGGGGTGCAGCATGGTGAAGCCGCGTACGTTCAGTTCGTAGACCAGCCCGCCACGCATGAAGCGGGGCGGTTCGCGGGGCACGTCTGGCAGCACGCCGGGGACGATCGCGCGCGGGACGATCGCCGCGGTGTCGTGGCCCTGAACCGTGAGCCACGGCGACTGGACGAACGGCCGATCGAGTTCGAGCGCATAGGGATCGACCAGCAGCTTGGCCGGATCGAACCATGCGCCACGCTCGGGCGCCCATTCGCCATCTGCGCGGTAGCCGTAGCGTTGGCCGGACAATTCGCCGGGCAGTTCGATTAACCAGTCTTCTTCCGCAAGCGTCATGGAAAGGCGGCGTTCCTCGTCCCCATCGAACAGGCACAGCCACACTGCCTCGGCATTGGGCGAGCGCACGGCGAAGCGGGTGCACCCGTCCGCAACCGACGCGCCCAGCGGCGTGGTCAAGCCGCCTCCGCCACCAACTGGCGGTAGATCGCGGCGTATTCACCGCCGCTGCGGCTCCACGAAACGTCGCTGGCCATGCCGTTGCGCTGGATGCGGCGCCACTGTTCGGGCTGGCGGTAAAGCGCCACCGTGCGCCCGATTGCGGCGGCGAGGCCGTGGTAGTTGACGCCCGAAAACTGTACGCCCGTTGCCACCCCGGCGGCAAGCGCGGCGGGGTTGGCGTCGATCACGGTGTCCGCCAGCCCGCCAGTGCGGCTGACCACGGGCACGCAGCCGTAGCGCAGCCCGTAAAGCTGGGTCAGCCCGCACGGTTCGAAGCGGCTGGGCACCAGGATGGCATCGCCGCCTGCCTGCATGCGGTGCGACAGCGCCTCGTCATAGCCCACGCGGATGCCGATCCGGCCTGGATGCCGCGCCGCGCCGCTGCGCAGCGCCGCTTCGAGCGAGGCATCGCCCGACCCCAGTAGCGCCAGCCGCGCACCGTTGCCGACGAGGTGGTCGAGCACTTCGGGCAGCACGTCCATGCCCTTCTGCCAGGTCAGCCGGGTAATGACGATGAACAAGGGGCCCCCAGAATCATTGGCGTCCGGGTCCAGCCCGAACTCGGCTTCGAGCGCGCGCTTGTTGGCCGCGCGCTTGCCCAGCGTGCGCGCAGTGAAGCGCGCGGCCAGCGCCGGATCTGTCGCGGGGTTCCATTCGGCAATGTCGATGCCGTTGACCACGCCGCGCGACCTGTCGCCGCGGCTGACGATCAGCCCGTCGAGCCCCATGCCGCCTTCGGGGGTGCGGATTTCGGCGGCGTAGCTGGGGCTGACGGTGGTCACCATCTGCGCCAGTTGCAGCCCGGCCTTGAGGAAGCCGACCCCGCCGTAGCTCTCCACGCCCTCGATCGACCAGGCCCCGCGCGGCAGTTCGAGCCGGTCGAACAGCGCCGCTTCGAACCAGCCCTGGAACGCCATGTTGTGGATCGTCATCACGCCCGGCACGCGCGCGGCCGGATCAAACGGGGCATAGCGCAAGTAGGCAAGCGCCATCGCCGCCTGCCAGTCGTGCGCGTGGACCAGATCGAAGCGCTGGCCCTTCACTGCGCCGCTTGCCACATCCGCCGCTGCGCGTCCGAATGCGGCGAAGCGGCGGCCGTTGTCGGGCCAGTCCTTGCCCGCCGGATCGCCATAAGGCCCGCCATCACGCGTGAAATATGCGGGCGCATCGAGCACCAGCAGCTTGTTTGCGCCGATCGCTCCCGCCAGCAACCGCGCCGGTTCGCCCAGCAGCGAATCCCAGCGATGCACCACGCGCAACTTGCCCGCCCTGGCGATTACCGCCGGATAGCCGGGGAGCATCGTGGTCATCGCCACGCCGTGCGGCGCGAGCGCGGCCGGCAGCGCGCCAGCCACGTCGGCCAGCCCGCCGGTCTTGATCAGCGGCACCGCCTCGGAGGCGACCGAAAGGACGTTGAGTGTCATGCCGACCTGCCGTCTATTCCGTCACCCTGAACTTGTTTCAGGGTCCATCTCTCGTCCTCGAACGACATCGCCGTGCGGCATGATGGATGCTGAAACAAGTTCAGCATGACAGGAGTTTGCGGGGCGACGACCAATCTCACAGCTTGTCGATCATGTCCCTGGTGATCAGGCACACGCCCTTGTCGGTGCGGCGGAAGCGGCGTGCGTCGAGTTTGGGGTCTTCGCCCACCACCAGACCTTCGGGAATGCGCACGCCCGAATCGATGATCACCTTCGACAACCGCGCGTTGCGGCCGATGTTGCAGTAAGGCAGGATCACGCCTTCATCGACGCTGGAGAAGCTGCCCATCTTGACCCCGGTGAACAGCAGGCTGCGCCGCGCCAGCGATCCCGAGACGATGCAATCTTGGCTGATCAGCGAACTGATCGCCTGGCCGCGCCGGCCTTCCTCGTCGTGGACGAACTTGGCCGGCGCCGCGACGATCTGGTCGGTCCAGATCGGCCAGTCGCGATCATACAGGTTGAGCTTGGGCACCACGTCGGTCAGGTCGAGATTGGCTTCGAAATAGGCGTCGAGCGTACCGACGTCGCGCCAGTATTCCTCGATTTCCTCGGCCGCGCGGATGCAGCTTTGGGTAAAGCGATGCGCCACCGCCTTGCCGTGCTTGACGATGTGCGGGATGATATCGCCACCGAAATCGCGGCTGGAATTGGGATCGGCCGCGTCGCGCCGCAGTTCCTCGAACAGAAATGCGGTTTCAAACACGTAGATACCCATCGATGCGAGCGAATGATCGGGATCGCCGGGAATTCCGGGTGGGTCCTTGGGCTTTTCCACGAACTGCGTGATCGTGCCCGCCGCGTCCACCGCCATCACGCCGAAGCCTTTGGCCTCCTCGCGCGGCACCACCAGACAGCCGATCGTGACGTCTGCCCCCGAATCGACGTGCTGCTGCAGCATCAATTCGTAGTCCATCTTGTAGATGTGATCCCCCGCGAGGATGACCATGTACTTGGGCGCATGGCTTTCGATGATGTCGATGTTCTGGAACACCGCATCGGCCGTGCCTTCATACCAGTGCAATTCATCGATGCGCTGGCTGGCGGGCAGGATATCGAAGCTTTCGTTGCGTTCCGGCCGCATGAAGTTCCACGCGCGCTGCATGTGACGGATCAGCGAATGCGCCTTGTACTGCGTGGCTACGCCGATCCGGCGGATGCCCGAATTGATTGCGTTCGACAGCGCGAAATCCACGATCCGGCTCATGCCGCCGAAATAGACCGCGGGCTTGGCGCGGCGGTCGGTCAGTTCCATCAGGCGGCTGCCGCGCCCGCCCGCCAGCACATAAGCCATCGCATCGCGCGCCAGTGGGGATGCTCGTCTTGTCTCCATTTGCCCGTCCCTCGCCCCTTGTTATCGTTGATATTCGAACATCATCGTGGACAGCCCCGGCAGCACCATCTCGGCCTCGCCGCCGCTGGCGGTGACTTGCCCGAGATTGCCCGTGCCGCTGCCGCCGTAGATTGCGGCATCGCTGTTCAGAACTTCGCGCCACACCCCGTCATGCGGCAGCGGCACGCGGTAGAAATCGCGCTGGACCGGGGTCATGTTGCTCACGATCATCACCGGGTTGGCGTCGGGCGCCTTGCGCAACCAGGCGAACACCGAGTTGGCGGCGTCATCCACGATCAGCCATGCGAACCCCTCGGCCTCGCAATCGCGCGCGTGAAGCGCAGGAGTGGCGCGGTAGAGCCGGTTGAGATCGCGCACGAAGCTGCGAACCCCGGCGTGGCGGTTGGATACTTGGGGCGCATCGAGCAGGTCCCAATCGAGCGCGCGCTCCTCGCTCCATTCACGCTGCTGCGCAAACTCCTGCCCCATGAACAGCAGCTTCTTGCCCGGATAGCCCCACATCATGGCGTAATAGGCGCGCAAAGTGGCGAATTTCTGCCATTGATCGCCGCTCATCTTGTTCAGCAGCGAGCCCTTGCCGTGGACCACCTCGTCATGGCTCAGCGGCAGCACGAAGTTCTCGGCAAAGGCATAGACGAGGCCGAAGGTGATCTCGTCGTGATGGAACCGCCGGTGCGCGGGTTCGCGCGCCATGTACTTCAGCGTGTCGTGCATGAAGCCCATGTTCCACTTGAACCCGAAGCCGAGACTGGTCTTGGCCGTGTCGGTGGGCAGCGTGACGCCGGGCCACGAAGTCGATTCCTCGGCGATCGTCATCACGCCTGGGTGGCTGGCATAGACCGCTGCGTTCATCGCGCGCAGGAAGTTCACCGCCTCCCAGTTTTCGCGCCCGCCCTGCTCGTTGGGGATCCATTCGCCGGCCTTGCGGCTGTAATCGCGGTAGAGCATCGAGGCGACTGCATCGACGCGCAAGCCATCGACATGGTAGCGTTCGGCCCAGAACAGCGCGTTGTTGACGAGGAAGCTTTCGACCTCGCGCCGGCCGAAATTGTAGATCGCGGTGTTCCAGTCGGGGTGGAAGCCAAGGCGCGGATCGGCGTGTTCATACAGCGCGGTGCCGTCGAAATGCGCGAGCCCGAAGGCGTCGGTCGGGAAGTGCGCGGGCACCCAGTCGATCAGCACGCCGATCCCGGCGCGGTGCGCGCCATCGACGAAGCGCGCGAAGCCCAGCGCATCGCCGAACCGCGCCGAAGGAGCGTAAAGCCCGGTCGCCTGATATCCCCAGCTTGGATCGTACGGATGTTCGGAAACGGGCAGGAATTCGATGTGGGTGAAGCCCATATCCACCACGTAGGGGATAAGCCGTTCCGCCATCGCGTCCCAGGTCAGGAACCAGCCGTTGTCGTCGCGCTGCCACGATCCGGGGTGGACTTCGTAGATAGAAATCGGCTGTCGGCGTGGATCGACCGAGGCCCAATAGGCGCGGTGGGCCTCGTCGCCCCAATCGGCCTTGCGAGGATCGGCGACAATAGAGGCGGTGGCGGGGCGTAGCTCAGCAGCGAAGGCGTAAGGATCGGCCTTGAGTGGTTGCACCGTGCCGTCGTCGGCAACGATGCGGTACTTGTAGCCGCGGCCAAGGCCGATCTCGGGGATAAACACTTCCCACACGCCGATATCTGCGCGGCGTCGCATCGGGTGGCGGCGATGGTCCCAGTCGTTGAAATCGCCCAGCAGGCTGACCAGCCGCGCATTGGGCGCCCAGACTGCGAAGTGCACGCCGGATACGCCTTGATGTTCAATCAGATGCGCGCCCATCTTGTCGAACAGTCTTAGGTGGGTGCCTTGCGCGATCAGGAAATCATCGATCGGGCCGAGCACCGGCGCGAAGCTGTAAGGGTCGGTCACTAGCCATTCGTGTGTGCCCGCGCGGCAGTGGTAGCGCACTGGTTGCGGTCCGCTGCTGACTTTGCCCTCGAACAACCCACCGTCGTGCACGCAAGCCAGAATGCTGAGCGACTTGCCGGCCAGGTCGAACGCTTCCACTCGCTCCGCCCCCGGCAGCACCGCGCGCGCAAAGCCGCCTTGTGGGCCTTCATGGATGCCCAAAAGCGAAAACGGATCGGCATGAGTCCCGTCCAGCAAGGCGGATATGGCGGACGGGCCGGGTTTCATTAAAACGGCTTCATGGAGCGGGGGAAACTCCCCAGATGTCACGCGCATATTCGCCGATTGTGCGATCGGACGAGAACCAGCCGACGTTGGCGATGTTGCGGATGGCCGAGGCGCGCCAGGCGGCCTGATTTTCCCAGCGCCGATCGACCCCGCGCTGCGCGGCGTGGTATGTGTCGAAATCGGCGGCGACCATGAACCAGTCGTGGTCGTAGATGCCGTTCATCAGGTCGGTGTAGCGGTGCGGATCGTCGGGTGAGAACACCCCGGAAGCGATCGCCGACATCGCCTGCTGCAATTCGCGCGACTGCTCGATCACTTCGCGCGGGTTGTAGCCATCGGCGCGCTTGGCCGCCACTTCGTCGGCGGTCAGCCCGAAGATCACGATATTGGGATCGCCAACGTGGTCCTTGATCT
Organism: Novosphingobium sp.; assembly: GCF_025351285.1. Lineage (GTDB taxonomy): Bacteria > Pseudomonadota > Alphaproteobacteria > Sphingomonadales > Sphingomonadaceae > Novosphingobium. Next base: position 26,226 of record NZ_JANXWG010000053.1, on the reverse strand, counting down.
CGATGTTGGCCCCATCGAGCGTGCCGATCGTCAGCGCGCCATTCAACGCGAACTTCATGTTGCCGGTGCCCGAAGCTTCCATGCCCGCGGTGCTGATCTGTTCGGACAAGTCGGCCGCGGGAATGATCCGTTCGGCCAGCGTCACGTTGTAATTGGGCACATAGACCACCTTGAGCAGCCCACCGACCGAAGGATCGCTGTTAACTCTGCGCGCTATGTCATTGGCAAGTTTGATGATCAGCTTAGCGTTGTGATAGCTTGGCGCGGCCTTGCCGCCGAAGATTTTCACGCGCGGCACCCAGTCCTTTTCGGGGTGGCTGCGGATCTGATCGTACAGTGCGACGGTCTCGATCAGGTTGAGCAACTGGCGCTTGTATTCGTGGATGCGCTTGATCTGCACATCGAACAGCGCATCGGGGTTGAGCCGGATGCCGACCAGGTCTTTGATATGCGTGGCGAGCGCGATCTTGTTGGCGCGCTTGACCTCGGAAATCCTCTCACCCAGTTGAGCATCGTCGGCCAAGCGATTGAGATCGCTCAATCTGTCGGTATCGTCAAGGAACGCATCGCCGATCGCGTCCTTGAGCAGCGATGTCAGCCCCGGATTGCACTGCTGCAACCAGCGACGCGGGGTGACGCCGTTGGTCTTGTTGTTGATCCGTGTCGGGTACAGCTTGTGAAGGTCTGAAAAGACGGTGCTTTTCATCAGTTCGGTGTGCAGCGCGGCCACGCCGTTGACGCTGTGCGCGCCGACGAATGCCAGGTTGGCCATGCGCACGCGGCGGTCCCCGCCCTCGTCGATCAGCGAGATCGCCGCGATGGAATCGCTGCCCAGCCCGTTCTTGTGCGCTTCGCGCAACACGCGGCTGTTGATCGCGTAAACGATCTGCATGTGGCGCGGCAGCAGCCGTTCGAACAGCGGCAAGGGCCACGATTCGAGCGCTTCGGGCAACAGCGTGTGGTTGGTATAGCCGAAGGTGCGCCTGGCGACGTCCCACCCCTCGTCGAATTCCAGCCCGTGGACATCGACCAACAGCCGGATCAGTTCGGCCACGCCCACTGCGGGGTGCGTGTCGTTAAGCTGGATCGCGGCCTTGTCGGGCAGCGTGCGCACATCGCCGTGGTACTGGACGTGGCGCCGCAGGATGTCCTGGATCGATGCCGAGGTGAAGAAATATTCCTGCCGCAGCCGCAGTTCCTGTCCCGCCGCGGTTGAATCCGCAGGATAAAGCACGCGCACCAGGCTTTCGGCGCGGACCTTGTCGGCCAGCGCGCCCATGTGATCGCCGGCGTTGAACGCATCGAGCCGGATCGGATCGACCGCATTGGCCTTCCACAACCGCAGCGTGTTGATCCGCTTGCCGCGCCAGCCGATGACGGGGGTGTCGACAGCCGTGGCCTCGACCTCCTCGGCCGGCTTCCACGCGACACCTTCGCCGCCCTGATCGCCGCCGCCGGTCACTTCACCGCCGAAGCCGATGCGATACGCGCTTTCGCGCCGCGGGAATTCCCAAGGGTTGCCGTGCGACAGCCAGGTTTCGGGCAATTCGACTTGCCAGCCATCGTCGATCCGCTGGCGGAACATGCCGTTCACATAGCGGATGCCGTAACCGTAAGCCGGGATGCCCAGGCTCGCCAGGCTTTCCATGAAGCACGCCGCCAGCCGGCCAAGACCGCCATTGCCCAGTGCGGCATCGGGTTCGAGTTCCTCCAGCGCAGCCAGGTCCAGCCCGTGCGCGCGCAGTGCCGCTTCCATCTCGCGGGTCAGCCCCATGTTCGATAGCGCATCGCGCAGCAGCCGCCCGATCAGGAATTCCAGGCTGAGATAATAGACGCGTTTGGCGCCGCTGTCGTAAGTGGCGCGGGTGGATTCGATCCAGCGGTCGACCACGTCGTCGCGCAGCGCCAGCACGGTGGCGGTGAACCAGTCGTGCGGGCGCGCGGCGCGTTCGTCCTTGCCGATGCGATGGCGCAACACGTCGATGATGCGATCGTCGATCTCGGTCACGCGCGGGTTGATGGCGCTTGCCCGAAATCTGGGTACGGCGGCGAGTTCGGGTGCGGTGGAAGCCTGGGGTGTCGGCTGTGGCTGGCTGCGGTCTGTCGGCATCGAGGCGGCTCCAAACTGCGGTGGCTCGATCGACGGCGTGCATAAGGCAAGCCGCCGCGGCGGGTCCTGTTCGGCGATCCTGCTCCGTCCCAACGGGTATGGCACACCGGCGGTGACGGCAAGCGCCGAGTGCGGGCAAATGCACCCATCACGCACGGAATACGCATGCAGAGCACCCTCCGGGCCACGGTTTCGCGTGCCATGCGGCCCGATCGCGTCACAATCTTGCAAATCGTGACCGGGCCCGACGAATCGTTGTTGCGGCGCAACATGGTTAGGCGCAAGAATGGCGGCAATGATTACAGCCGCTTTGCACCACCTCACCCGCTATCGTTACAGCCGCCCGATCCGGCTTGGCCCGCAAGTGGTGCGGCTGCGCCCGGCGCCGCACAGCCGCACGGCGGTGCCCAACTACTCCTTGAAGATCTCGCCGGCCAACCACTTCCTCAATTGGCAGCAGGACCCGCACGGCAACTGGCTGGCGCGAATCGTGTTTCCCGATCCGGTCGATCACTTCTCGATCGAGGTCGATCTGCTCGCCGACCTGGCGGTGCTCAACCCGTTCGATTTCTTCGTCGAGCCCGATGCCGAGGAGATGCCCTGCCTCTACGACGCGGCGCTGAAGGACGAACTCGAACCCTATTACGAGCTGGAACATCACGGCCCGCTGTTCGATGCGATGGTGCAGGAATTCACCGGGCGCACCGGCCGCACGATCGATTTCCTGGTCGCGCTCAACCACGCGCTCGAACAGCGCATTTCCTATGTGATCCGCATGGAACCGGGCGTGCAGCCGCCCGAGGACACGCTGAGCCTGGGTTCCGGATCGTGCCGCGACAGCGCCTGGCTGCAAGTGCAATTGCTGCGCGCGCTGGGTTTCGCCTCGCGCTTCGTCTCGGGCTACCTGATCCAGATGAAGTCCGACGTGACCCCGCGCGAAGGGCCCAAGGGGCCGGAAGCGGACTTCACCGATCTTCATGCGTGGACCGAAGTGTACCTGCCCGGCGCGGGCTGGGTCGGGCTCGATCCCACCTCCGGCCTGTTCGCCGACGAGGGTCATATCCCGCTCGCCGCGACGCCGCATTACCGCTCGGCCGCGCCGATCTCGGGCAATGCCGAACCCGCCGAGGTCGATTTCCACTTCGAGATGAGCGTCGCGCGGATCGCCGAAGCCGTCCGCATCACCGCGCCGTTCACCGAAGGCCGCTGGGCCGGGCTGATGGCCTTGGGCGACAAGGTCGATGCCGATCTCGTGGCGCAGGATGTGCGGCTGACGATGGGCGGCGAGCCGACCTTCATCGCCGATGGCGATTTCGATGCCGATGAATGGAACGGCGGCGCGGTCGGCCCGACCAAGGCCAGTTATGCCGACAAGCTGATCCGCCGCTTGCGCGACAAGTTCGCGCCCGGATCGCTGCTCCACCACGGCCAGGGCAAATGGTATCCGGGCGAAAGCCTGCCGCGCTGGGGTTATGCGCTGTACTGGCGCAACGACGGGGTGCCGGTCTGGCGCGATGCCAGCCTGATCGCGGCCGATCCGGTGCCGGGCAAAGTGGCGGAAGCCACGCTCGACGCCAGCGTTGCGGCTGAATTCCTCGACAAGACCGCGCACCTGCTCGGCATCGACGGCGAGTTCGTCCAGCCGGTGTACGAAGATGCGGTGACGTGGATCGTCAAGGAGGCCGACCTTCCCGAGAATACCTCGCCGTTCGATCCCGCTCTCGATGATCCCGAAACGCGCGCGCGTTTCATGCGCACGTTCCAGCGCGGGCTGTCGAAGCCGGTCGGCTATGTGCTGCCGGTGCAGCGGTGGAATTCGGCGCCGAGCAAGGCCTCGCGCTGGAAAAGCGAAAAATGGCAAGTGCGGCGCGGCGCGCTGTTCGCGGTGCCGGGCGATTCGGCGCTGGGCTACCGGCTGCCGCTGGGCTCGCTGCCATTCGTGCCGCCCTCGGATTATCCATACATCCACCCGCGCGACAGCACCGAACCGCGCGAGCCGTTGAGCGATTATCGCACTCAGGCGGTCGAAGCCGGGCACCAGGTGCGTGAGGCAGAAGTCGAGAAGGCTGGGGTCGAAAAAGAACAGCGTTCGGTTTCGGTCGAAGGCCCCGATGGCGCGGCGCAGGATCGGGTCGAGCAGCGCATCATCGAGGGCGCGGTGCGGACCGCGATCGCGGTCGAGCCGCACGACGGCTACCTGTCGGTGTTCATCCCGCCGGTCGAGGCGTTCGAGGACTGGCTCGAACTGATCGCCGCCGTGGAACGCATGGCCGAGGAAGCGCGGATTCCGGTGCGGATCGAGGGCTACCCTCCCCCGCCCGATCCGCGCATGGTGCTGCTCAAGATCACCCCCGATCCGGGCGTGATCGAGGTCAACATCCAGCCCGCGCATTCGTGGCGCGAAGCGGTGAATATCACCGAGACGCTTTACGCCGAAGCCTTCGAACTGAGGCTGACCGCCGACAAGTTCATGGTCGACGGGCGCTCGATCGGCACCGGTGGGGGCAACCACATCGTGCTGGGCGGGGGCAAGCTGCTCGATTCGCCGTTCATACGCCGCGCGGACCTGCTCAAGAGCTTCGTGATCTACTGGCAGCGGCATCCGTCGCTGAGCTACTTGTTCTCGGGGCTGTTCATCGGCCCGACGAGCCAGGCGCCGCGGATCGACGAAGCGCGGCACGACAGCCTCTACGAGCTGGAAATCGCGCTCAGCCAGGTGCCGACCAATGGCGAGCACGTCGCGCCGTGGGTGGTCGATCGGCTGTTCCGCAACCTGCTGGTGGACGTGACCGGCAACACCCACCGCACCGAAATCTGCATCGACAAGCTGTTCAGCCCCGACGGGCCGACCGGGCGGCTCGGCCTCGTCGAATTCCGCGGGTTCGAGATGCCACCGGACGCGCGGATGTCGCTCGCCCAGCAACTGCTGTTGCGCGCGATGACCGCGATGTTCTGGGCCAAGCCGCTTTCGGGTGGACTGGTCCGCTGGGGCACCGCGCTCCACGACCGCTTCATGCTGCCGCAGTTCGTGTGGGCCGATTTCCTCGGCGTGCTCGATGACTTGCGCGCGGCGGGCTATGATTTCGACCCGGTGTGGTTCGAGGCGCAGCGGCAGTTCCGTTTCCCGATCCACGGCAATGTCGAGGGCGGCGGGGTCACGCTGGAAATCAGCCACGCGCTCGAACCGTGGAACGTGCTGGGTGAAACCGGCGCGATCGGCGGGACGGTTCGCTATGTCGACAGCTCGACCGAACGCTTGCAGGTGCGTGCGACGGGGCTCGTCCCCGGCCGTCATGTAATCGCGTGCAACGGCCGGCGGGTTCCGCTCACCTCAACCGGCGTGCCCGGTGAAGGCGTCGGCGGGGTGCGATATAAAGCGTGGGGCGCGGCCAATTGCCTGCACCCGATGATGAAAGCCCACGCGCCGCTCACGTTCGACATTCTCGACACCTGGAACGATCGATCGCTGGGCGGATGCGTCTATCATGTGGCGCATCCGGGCGGACGATCCTATGACGTGGTCCCGGTCAATGCTTTCGAGGCCGAATCGCGGCGCAAGGCGCGGTTCGTCGCCTTTGGCCATTCCCCGGGGTCGCAGGTGATCCCGCCAGACGAGATCGCCAGGGAGTTTCCGATGACGCTCGATCTGAGGCGCACGGTTTGAAGTGGGGGCTTCGTGAGGGGGTTTGCAAGCATCGACGGCGCGTTGAGCGCTGAAGCGGCAGGGGTTGACCTCTGACCGCCGCAGCATCCTTGCTTGAACGCTTCGCGGGCGGCTTCGACCAGTACCAGGCCGAAGCCGGAACCGGCGACCTGTTCCGTTCGGCCAGTCCGTCTGTCACCGACAAGTGGCAGGCGATGGCGAGCGGGCTGGCCGCGCTGTCGGGAGGCAAGGCGGGATCGATCCAGGACCAGCTCGGGCGGCAGATCCAGGATCTGGGCATGACCTTCCGCATGGCCAAGGACGAGGAGGAGCGCGCATGGCCGCTCAGCCCGCTGCCGCTGATCATCGGCGCCGAGGAATGGGCTGGGATCGAACGCGGCCTGATCCAGCGCGCCGAACTGCTCGAACACGTTGCCGCCGATATCTACGGCGCACAAACGCTGATCAGCGGCGGCCACCTGCCCGCTGCGGTGGTAGCCGGCAGCCGCTATTTTGCACGCAAGATGGTGGGCGTTCCCCCGCGTGAGGACCATTACATCCACGTCTATGCGGTCGATCTGGCGCGGGGCCCGCGCGGGCAATGGCGCGTGCTGGCCGACCGGCTGCGGCTGGCGACGGGCATCGGCCACGCGTTGGAAAACCGGCTGGCGCTGTCGCGCGCGACGGGATCGTTGCTGTCGGACATCAACGTGCGGCGGCTGGCCGAATTCTTCGCACAGATGCGGGCCGGTATTGCGCGCGATTGCCTGCGCGACACCCCGCGAATCGCGCTGCTGACCGCGGGGCACTACAACCAGTCGTACCCCGAACAGGCGCATCTGGCGCGGTATCTGGGGTTTCCGCTGGTCGAAGGACGCGACCTTACCGTCAGCGACGGACGGCTTTACGTGCGCACGATCGCCGGACCCAAGCGCATCGATGCGCTGTGGCGCTGGATCGCGACCGACGCGCTCGATCCGCTGAACTTCGATTCGCGCTCTGCCATCGGCGTGCCCGACGTGTTCGACGCGTTTTCGCAAGGCGCGCTGGAAGTGGCCAACTGGCCGGGCGTGGAAGTGCTCGAATCGACCGCGTTTGCGGCGTTCATGCCAAGGCTGTGCCGGGTCGCACTGGGCCAGGAACCGCTCCTGCCCAACATCGCCACCTGGTGGTGCGGCCAGCGCGGCGAGGCCGAGGAGGTGCGCCGCCGCTTCGATGAACTGGTGATCACCCCCGCACACGGCGCGCCGGTCGAAGGCATCGACGGCACCAACCCGATGACCGCCGCCGTGGTCGGCGCCGAACTGTCCGGTGCGGCGCGCGAACGCCTGTTCGAAGCAATGGCGCGGCGGCCGATGGACTATTGCGGGCAGGAAATCGTCCACCTTTCGACCACGCCGGCGATGATCGGCGAGCAGATCGTGCCGCGTCCCTTCACCCTGCGCGCATTTGTGGCGCGCGGGGCGGACGGGATGTGGCAAGTGATGCCCGGCGGGTTCGGGCGGCTTTCGTCCACCGGCGAATTGCGCACCTCGCTGATGGGCGAAGGCGATCTTTCGGCCGATGTCTGCGTGGTCGACGATCGCGAACTGGCGCATCACCGCACCACCACGCTGGGCGACAGCCCGCCGATCCGGCGTGGCGGCGGCATCCTTTCCAGCCAGGCGGCGGACAACCTCTACTGGTTCGGCCGTTACAACGAACGCGCCGAAGTGACCGTGCGTGTGCTGCGCGCGCTGCTGGGCCAGTCGCTCGATGTCGACAACGGTTCGGGCAACGATCCCGCGGTCAAGAAACGGCTGGTGCAACTGCTGGTGACGTGGGGCGCGATTTCGGCGCGAACCGCGCGGGCGAAAGTGCCCGAAATCTGCGCGAGCGCGATGTCCGATCTCAAGCTGCCCGGCGGCGTGGCAGCACTGGTCCGCAACAGCCAGCGCGTGGGCCTCTCGCTGCGCGATCGGTTCGCGCGCGATTTCTGGCGGATCGTGAGCCGGCCGATGGCCGATACCCGGCCCGAGGATGCGCGCGCCACGCTCAAGCTGGCCAAGGACCTGCTCGAACATTTCAACGCGCTGGCCGGGCTGGTTTCGGAGAACATGGTGCGCAGCCCGGCGTGGTGCTTCCTCGATACCGGGCGGCGGATCGAACGCGCGCTGTCGATCTGCCGGATCGCGCGGCAACTGCTGGGCAGTGCGAGTGCCGGAAACGCCGGTCCCGATGCGCTCAACGTGCTGCTGGATCTGTGCGACAGCCAGATCGTCTATCGCTCGCGCTACCTGACCGGGCCGTGGCGCGATCCGGTGCTCGATCTGGTGTTGCTCGATCCCGACAATCCGCGCAGCCTGGTGTTCCAGGTGCAATGCATCGAAGCGCACATCGCCGCGCTGCCCGCGCTGATCGAGGACAACGTGCCCGAACGCCCGCTGCGCGAAGCCCGCGCCGTGCTCGCGCCGCTGCGGAGCATGACCGCCGACACCTTCGACGAAGCGCAATTGCGCGAAGTCGAAACCCGGCTTCTGTCGCTGTCCGATGCGATTTCGGCGCGATACTTTCTGCAATTCGAGAAGGCCGAAACCGACGCGACGCCGAGCTTTTTGGCATGATCTATGATGTCAGCCATCGCACTACGGTGACTTACGCGACGGTTGTTCGGCTTGCGCGGTTCAACTTGCGGCTCAAACCCGCGGTGTGGCCGGGGCAGGTCTTGCGTGACTACACAATGGAAGTGATCCCCCGCCCCGCCTCGGTGCGCGAGGAAGCGGGGCCATATGTGGTCAACCGCAGCCGGCTGACGCTGAAGGAACCGATTTCTACGCTTACCATCGAAAGCCGCTTTCGTGTCGAAGTGCAGGAGGCGCCGATCGTTCAGGGCGGCTTGTTCGAGGGTCGGCTCTACGCAGGCGGGGCAGGCGGCGGGCCGACCGTGCGCCAGATTCGCAACGAAGCGCTGACCGGCCGCGACCTTTCGGCCACCTGCCCGGCAAGCTACTTATACCCCTCGCGGATCGCGGCGATGTCGCCCGAAATCGGCGTGTGGGCGCGGCCGTTCCTGGCCGACGATGCACCGATCGTGGACGCCGGCACCGCCTTGATGCGCGCGATCTTCGAGCAGTTCAAATACGATAAGGACGCCACCAAGACCGACACCCCGCCCGCACAGGCTTTCGCCAAGAAGCGCGGGGTGTGCCAGGATTTTGCGCATATCATGGTCATCGCCGCGCGCGCGCACGGTATTCCGGCGGCTTACGTCAGCGGCTATCTGCGCACGCTCCCTCCCCCCGGAAAGCCGCGGCTGATCGGTGCCGACGCGATGCACGCGTGGACCGCGCTGTGGTGCGGGCCGACGCTGGGCTGGATCGGCTTCGACCCCACCAACAACAAACTGGCCAACACCGACTACATCTTCATCGGCATGGGCCGCGATTACGGCGACGTTTCGCCGCTCGACGGCGTGTTCCACGGCGGCGCCGGGCAGACGATGCGCGTGGCGGTCGATGTGATGCCGCTGGAGGTTACGCCGAGTTAGCGCGGACTGGGTAGCACCGTTCAACCGAGACCTTAGATGATCACGAATGTCCAACACTCTGCAATATCTTCAAATGGGGGTAACGGTGAATTGAGTGTCTCCGACGATATTCAGCGATTTGACCATCATAAAAACGCGTTTGGCTTTTTACGGTTTTTGTTTGCCTCCTTGGTCATTTGCTCCCATGTGCCAGAAATTGTCGACGGTAATTCGAGTAGAGAGATTCTCAGCTCTATTTTCGGCACCATATCCTTTGGCGAACTTGCTGTTGACGGCTTTTTTATTATCAGCGGCTTTTTGATATCCGCGAGTTTTGTCAATAATTCTAATGCTAAACGCTTCTTGTTGAAGCGAGTGGCCCGGATTTATCCTGGGTTCCTTGTTTCAAGCTTGATATGCTTGACAGCCGTGGCGGCGATGGGCGGCGCAATTTTCAAGAATGTGCCTGCTCTGGCTTATCATGCGGCAATCAATGGAATTCTGCTGCGTTCGCCAGAAAATTTCGGCGCGTTTGCTGGCTCAAACTATCCAGAACTCAATGGCGCGATGTGGACAATTGCATACGAGTTCAGATGCTATGTTCTGGCATGCATACTCGGTCTTGCCGGGATGATTGACCGGAAAAATTTCCTCGCATTTCTGGCGACTATCTGTCTTGTCGGGATGCATTTCGTGACGTCTGATTTGAACGTCAGGCTAAATTCTTGGCATCTGTATAGTGGGGTATGGCTAGGCGATGCCCCAAAGGCATTGAGGTTGACCGGCATGTTTCTCGCGGGAGCGACTTTTCGCGCCAAGCAAGATGACCTGAGTTTTCGACCGAGCCGGACGGTCATTTGCGGGTTGATGCTTTTTGGCCTGCTTTTTTCGCGATATACGGCGAACTTTGGTGTCGCGATTTTTGGCGCATATCTCATTTTTGGTATCGCCAAAAATGGTCGTGGCTCATTTATTGAACGTATAAATAATAAAAACGACATTTCTTACGGTGTCTATTTGTACGCTTGGCCAATAGAAAAGCTCTTGATCGCCAATGGATGGGGTCATTCGTTGCTTGCCCTGGGTTTAATGACGTGGCTGACGTCTATTTTCGCAGGTGCGGCTAGCTGGTTCCTGGTAGAGCGCCCGGTTATGACGTTGCTCAGATCGAGAAATGGTTGATACGGATGTAGCCCCGCTCGACGGCGTGTTCCACGGCGGCGCCGGGCAGACGATGCGCGTGGCGGTCGATGTGATGCCGCTGGAGGTTACGCCAAGTTAGGCCCCTATTTCAGCACCGTTTCGGCATCGACCAGCTTCACGTCGGACATCATGTCGAGGTAGGCATCGTAATAGGGCTTGTGCGACGATCCGACCACGTTGAGCACGCGCGTGCCGGGGTGGTTGCCGAAGGCGGCGCGGATGTTCGAGACCATGCGCAAGTTGCGCACCTCCCACCAGGCGAAATAGGCGCGGCCGTATTGTTCGGGCGAAGGCGTGGTCATTGCGCGGCGGTGGTCGATCGTGATGTATTCGCGCTGCGCGGCGGGCTGGTTGATGAAACGATAGTACGCCAGCAAGTCGACGCCCGACTTCATCGCCGCGCTCATCCGGCGGTCTTCGTCGAGCAGTGGCGATTTCGCGCCGGTCCAGAACTTCTGCATATAGGGATCGAAGCCCGGCCCGGCTTCGGCCTGCACGTGATCGGCGGTGTGATCGTCCACGGCGTACACTCGCTGGTGCCCCAGCCGGGCCGCCAGCACCACCGCAACGTCGTAAGTTTCATTCAGCTTCTTGGGCGAGCGGGTCAGGATCTTGAGCAGCGCCGCGTCGATCCCGTCGCCGATCTTGCGATCGGCCAGCGGCAGTTGCAGCCATTGGACATAGGCCGATGGACGATCGCCGCCCGCGATGAACACCGCGGCCAGGTGCCGGCGCTGCGCCGAACTGGGCCTGGCGGGCCAGGTCAGGAACGTCTTGTCGATTTCGGCCAGCGCCGCCGGGATGGTCAGCCCCGTGGCCTTTTCGGCATCGTCGGTCGGCCAGCAATACGTATCGAACATGTCGGGATACCGGGCGGGATAGCGTTTCAGCGTATCACATTGCTCACCCGAGATGCCCTCGTGCGTGATCACGTCGGGTTTGAACGCGGCCAACTTGTCGAGCAGCGGCGCCAGCATTTCCGGCGTGACGGCGTTGTCCAACTGGCTGAGATGCGTACTGCCCAGGGTCAGCACTTGCGTCGGCAGGCCGGCCTGCGCACCTTTCCATTCGCGCGGATCGAAAGCGGGGGTTTTTGCAGAGGCCGCGGAGGGAGACAGCAGGACTAGGGCGGCAGAAGCGGCAGAAACGAATAAGCGCATGTGGTCTCCTTCAATCGCCCGTGTATTGCGCAGCTAACACACTTAGGCAAGCGCGCATTTCGTCAATTGACTCGGGGTGAAAAGCGGCGCGAGGTGATGGGGCCTGCGGGATCGGGCATCGGGCAATATCGAGGGAATCCTGGAATGGAATACATGGTGCTGTTCGTATTCGTGGTCGTCGCCTTCGTGGCGTTGGGGGCGTTCTTCGGGTTCTTCTTCACCGTACAGACCGCCGAAGTCGCGATCGTGACGCGCTTCGGCAAGTTCGAGCGCACGTGCGGGCCGGGGCTCAACTTCAAGATCCCGTTCATCGAGGCGGTGGCGGGCAAAGTCAGCCTGCGGGTCAACCAGATCGCGCTGACGATGGAAACGAAAACGCGCGACAACGTGTTCGTGACCATCCCGATTTCGGTGCAGACGCGCGTGAAGCCGGAGAAGGTGTTCGAGGCTTATTACAGCCTCAGCGATCCGGTCGCGCAGATCCAGTCTTACGTCGAACAGGTCGTGCTCGGCCACGTGCCGGGGATGACGCTCGACGAAGTTTTCGCCAGCCAGTCGAGCATTGCGGCGGCGGTGAAGAAGGAACTCGACGTCGATATGTCCGATTTCGGCTACGAGATCGTCAACGTGCTCGTCACCGACATCGTGCCCGACGCCAAGGTGAAAAGCGCGATGAACGACATCAACGCCGCGCAGCGCGAACAAGTCGCCGCCAACGCGCGCGGCGAGGCGGAAAAGATCCTGGTGGTCAAAAAGGCCGAAGCCGAGGCCGAAAGCAAGGCGCTCCAGGGCCAGGGCATTGCCAACCAGCGCCGCGCGATCATCGAAGGGCTGTCGAGCTCGATCGAGGATTTCCAGAAGGCGCTGGGCAGCCCGTCAGCCACCGAAGTGATGCAGCTGGTGCTGGTGACGCAGTATTTCGACACGCTGAAATCGATCGGCGAGACCGACCGCACCAACACGCTGTTCCTGTCGCACACCCCCGGCGCGGTGCAGTCGATCTCCGACGATATTTTGCAAGCGCTGACCGCAGTTCAGGGGAATGCCAAGCGGTGATCACCACGTCCGTTCGTCCTGAGCTTGTCGAAGGACTGTTCTTTCTCGAGCGCCGCAAACAAAAGCAGCCCTTCGACAAGCTCAGGGCGAACGGCGTTGGTGGTAGGGCCTAAACCACTCCGCCCCCCAGTGCCTTGACCAGCGCCACCGCCGCCTGCACCCGCCGGGTCTGCACCTGGATCAGCGCGCGCTCGGCGGTCAGCGCGTCGGTTTGCGCGGTGACGACCTCGAGGTAGTTCGAGGCGCCGTCGCGGTAGCGGATATAGGCCAGCGAACTGGTGCGCGCGGCGGCGTCTGCGGCGCTTTGTTGATCGGCAGCCTGCGTGGCCAGAAGGCGTTGCGCGGCGATCGCGTCTTCGGCCTGGCGGAAGGCGGTGAGCACGGTGTCGCGGTAAGTGGCCGCAAGCTGATCGTATTCGTCGCGCGAGATGCGAACTTGCGCGGCGCGGCGGCCGCCGTCGAACACGGTCAGCGCGGCGAGCGCCGGGCCAAACGCCCAGAACGCGCTCGGTGCGGCGATCAGCGCGGCGCCAGTGGTTTCGAACCCGCCCGATGCGCCCAGCGTGATCGTGGGGAAGAAGGCAGCGCGCGCCACCCCGATGCGCGCGTTGGCGGCTGCAATCCTGCGTTCGGCCGCCGCGACGTCGGGCCGGCGTTCAAGCACGGCCGAGGGCACGCCTGAGCCGATCAGCGGGATCGACAGCGGCTCGACCCGCGGCGGGACGGCGAAAGCGCTGGCCAGTTCGCCGGTCAGCGCGGCCAGTTCATGCTCGGTCGCGGCGCGGGTCTGCGCCACCGCGGATATCTGCGCGCGCGCATTGCCCAGCACGGTCTGCGCGCGGTTGACGTCGACACCCGAGGCGATCCCCCCATCGTGGCGCTTGCGGGTGAGGTCATAAGCCTTGGCGTAGGCCTCGACGGTCTGGTGCAGGAGCGCGGCTTCGGCGTCGAGCCCGCGCAAACGCGCATAAGCATCGGCCACGGCGGTTTGCAGGCTGAGGTGCGCCGAGCCGAGGTCGGCCTGGCTGGCTTGCGCTTCGGCGCGGGCCGAGGCCACGCGTGATCGAATGCGGCCCCACAAGTCGAGCTCGTAGCTCAGCCCGCCGCCGATGCGGACGTCATTGTATTGCGGCGCGCTGCCGATGCTTTGCGGGCGATCGGCGGACAGGTGGTTGTAGCTTTCGCTGGCGGATAGGCCGGCTTGCGGAAGCTGGTCTGCGCGCGTGGCGCGAGTGGCGGCGAGCGAGGCATCGTAGCGAGCCAAGGCAGCGGCAAGCGTGGGGCTGGCCTTTTCGGCGCGGGCTTCGAGATCGTCGAGCACGGGATCGTGGAACGCGGTCCACCATGGCCCGCGCGGGTCGACATCGCGCGGCTTCGCGCTGGTCCACCCGCTGACGTCAAGGCCGGCGGGGGTGGCGGACGCTTCCTTGAACACTGGCGGAGTGGCGGTTTCGGGCGCGTGATAAGCGGGCGCAAGCGTGCATCCGGCCAGCGCGCTGACCGCGCCCGCAACCGCCAACCGCTTCAAGCGATCAATGCGCATGCGCGGCGCTCTTGCCCTCAGCCGCCTGGACGCTCACACGCAGGCCCGTGTGCGCCGAATCCGGCGGGTTATCGATCACCCGGTCGCTCGGTCTGATCCCGCCGCCCACCACCACGCGCGCGCCCTCATCGCGGACAATGGTGATCGGCCGCACGGTGACCATGCCCTGCTGATCGACCAGCGCCACGCTCGGCCCCCCGCTGCCGTAGAGAAGCGCGCTGCCCGGCAGGCTGAGGCTGCTGCCCGCATCGGGCGGCAGCGTGAATGTCACTTGCGCGAAGGCGCCGGGCTTGAGCGCGCCGTCAAGATTGGCGGATTCGAGCATGACCAGCACCGCGCCCGATTGCGCATCGACCGCGCCGGCGCTGCGCGTCAGCGTCGCCGGGAAGGTCTTGCCCGGATATTCGGGCAGCGTCAGCGTGGCCGACAAGCCCGGGTGCAATTGCGCCGAATAGCTTTGCGGCACGCGCACATAGATCCGCATGCGCTGGGTCGATGACACGGTGAACAGCGGTTGCGCCGCGGCGTTGCCCGAAACCACCAGCGCGCCGGTCTGTGCCGAACGGCTGGTGACCACGCCCGCAAAGGGCGCGGTGATGCGGGTGAAGCCCTGAAGCGCCCGCAGCCGCCGCACGTTGGCCAGGCTGGCGTTGGCCAGCGCCGATTTGGCCGCCAGATCGCCCGCCTTCTCATCGGCTTCCTGCTGCGACACCGCATCCTGCTTGAGCATCGACGACCAGCGCTTCGCGGTCGTGCCCGAAAGCCGCTGGTTGGCCAGCGCGGTCTGGTAATCGGCTTGCGCTTGCGCCAGTTGCTGATCGACCTCGGGCGCATCGAGCACCGCGAGCACTTGCCCGGCGCGGACATGATCGCCGATATCGGCCAGCCGTTCGCGCACGTAACCGGTGGTGCGTGCGTAGATCGAGGCGCTGCTGAACGCCTGGACATTGCCCGGTAGGGACAGTGCGCCGCCGGCCCCGCCCGGCTTGGGCAAAATCACCGAGACGGTGGGAATCGATGCTTCGGCGGCAATATCGCGCAACCGGCTGGTGGCGCTGATCCGCTCGGCGGTGCCGACCACCACGATCAGCAGCGCCACCGCCGCCGCGCCCAGCCCCACGCGCTTGAGTGTGCGACTGCTTGGGCCAGACGGGATCATTTCGGTTTCGCTCGGGATGTGGTCAGGCATGGCTGGGAACGGGCTCTGGAAGGAGTTCGGTGGTGGTGACGCGGCGCGGATGGCGGTGAAACAGGCTGAACACCGTCGGCACGAAAAACAGCGTGGCGATCGTGGCGAACACCAGCCCGCCGATCACCGCGCGGCCGAGCGGGGCGTTCTGTTCGCCGCCCTCGCCCAGCCCCAGCGCCATCGGTGCCATGCCGATGATCATCGCCAGCGCGGTCATCAGCACGGGGCGAAACCGCACTTGCCCCGCACGCAAGGCGGCGGCGCGGGCATCGCCCAGGTCGACCAGTTGCTCGCGCGCGAAGGCGATCACCAGGATGGCGTTGGCGGTGGCCACGCCCATGCACATGATCGCGCCGGTCAGCGCAGGAACCGACAGCGTGGTGCCCGTCACGAACAGCATCCACACGATCCCCGCCAGCGCGGCGGGCAGCGCGGTGACGATCACGAACGGATCGACCCACGACTGGAAATTGACCACGATCAGCAGGTAGATCAGCACCACCGCCGCCACGATGCCCAGGCCCAGCCCGGTGAAGGCGGTCCGCATCGTTTCGTACTGGCCGCGGATGGTGACGGTCACGCCCTTGGGCGGCTTGACCGCCTTGATCGCCGATTGCACATCGCCCGCTACGGCGCCGAGATCGCGGCCTTGCGTGCCTGCGTAGATGTCGATCACCGGCTGGATGTTGTAATGCGACGTGACCGGGATGGTGCTGGTGCGTGCGAGCCGCGCCAGTCCGCCCAACGTTTGCACCGGGGTGCCGCTGGCGCCCGAAATCGGCACGCCGGCAAGTCCGCCCAAGCTGTCGACGGTATATTCGGGGGCTTGCGCGACCACACCGTATTGCACGCCGTTTTCGGGGTTCACGTAGAACACCGGCGCGGTCTGCGACGTGCCGGCGAGCGAGGTGGCGAGGCTGGCGGTGACGTCGCGCTCGGTCAGACCATACTGGCCGATGCGCGCGCGATCGACCACCACGCTGAGCTCAGGCGCGCTCGCGGGCTGCTGGATGCGGGTGTCGGCGATGCCCGGAATACCGGCCATTCGCATGGCCAGCGCCTGCGCATAGCCGCGCGCGGCGGTGAGGTCCTTGCCGCTGACTTGTACGTCGATTGGCGCCGGCGCGCCGAAGTTGAGGATCTGGCTGGTGATGTCTGCGGGCAGGAACGCGAAGGTGGTGCCGGGAAAATTCCGGCCGAGTTGGAGGCGCAAGGCGCTCACCACTTGCTCGGTCGGGCGGTGGCCGGGCTTGAGCGTGATCAGCACGTCACCGTCCTGCGGCCCGATCGCGCCGCTGTTGGCATAGACCGCGTTGATCGAACTGACCGGCAAGCCGATGTTGTCGGTGATCGAGGCCAGTTCGGCCGGCGGCACGATCTGCCGCACCGCCGCACCGATGCGATCGAACTGCGCCGACGTTTCCTCGATGCGCGAACCCGATGGCGCGCGGACGTGCATCGCGATCTGGCCCGAATCGACCGCCGGGAAAAAGTTGCTGCCCAGCAACGGCACTAGCCCGAACGACAGCACGATGACGGCGGTGAATCCCAGCACGAACGGCCGCCGGGCGTGGAGCGCGCGGTGGAGCAGCCCGACATAGCCGTTGCGGACTGCCTCGAAACGCCGTTCGAACTCCCGCTGGAAGCGTTGGATCAAGTTGGGCCGGGTCTGCACCGCACGTGCATCGTGCGCGCGCAGCAGGTACATCGCCATCGTCGGCACCAGCGTGCGCGACAGCACGAACGAGGCGATCATCGCGAACACCACCGCCAGCGCCATCGGCACGAACAGAAACCCCGCCACGCCCGGCAGGAAGAACATCGGCACGAACACGATGCAGATGCACAGCAGCGACACGAATGCCGGGGTCACGATCTGCGCGGCGCCGTCCATGATCGCGGTGAGCACCGGCTTGCCCTGTTCGAGGTGCCATTCGATGCTTTCGATCGTGACCGTGGCATCATCGACCAGGATGCCCACCGCCAGCGCCAGCCCGCCCAGCGTCATCACGTTCAGCGTCTGCCCGAACGCGGCGAGCGCGGCGATCGCGGCCAGCACGGCCAGCGGGATCGAGACCGCGATGATCACGGTCGATCGCCACGATCCCAGGAACAGCAGGATCATCAGGCTGGTCAGCGCCGCGGCGATCGCACCTTCGCGCACCACGCCCGACACCGCCGCCTTCACGAAGATCGACTGATCGCCCACCGGCAGCACGCGCAAGTTGGGCGGCAGGTTTTCGAGCACTCTGGGCAGCGCCTGCTTGACCCCCTCGACGATCGACAGCGTAGAGGTCGCGCCGTTTTTCAGCACCGTCATCAGCACCGAACGACGCCCTTCCACGTGGACCACGTTGGTTTGCGGCGCGCTGCCATCGTGGACGAAGGCCACGTCGCGCATCAGGATCGTGGCGCCGTTGACGACCTTGATCGGCAAGTCGTTGAGCCCCGCGATCGAATCGGGCGCGTTGTTGAGCCGCACCGAGTACTGCGTCGGCCCGATCTTGACGAAGCCGGCCGGGTTGATCTGGTTCTGCGCAGCGATCGCATTGGCCACGTCCTGCGCCGAAAGCCCTTTCGATTGCAGCGCCAACGGGTTGAGATCGACCTGGACGTTCCGCTGCCGCCCGCCCGATGGGTAAGGGATCGCAATGCCCGGGATCGTCACCAGCGGCGAACGGACCTGGTTGACCGCAAGGTCGAACAACTGCTGTTCGGACAAGCCCTTGCCCGACAGCGCCAGTTGCAGGATCGGCACGGTCGAGGCGTTGTAATTGAGGATCAGCGGCGGGGTCACGCCCGGCGGCATCTGGCGCAGCACGGTCTGCGAGGCCGAGGTAACTTGCGACGTGGCGATGCGGATATCGGTGCCGGGCTGGAAGAAGATCTTGATGATGCCGATGCCCTGCAAGGACTGGCTCTCGATATGTTCGATATCGTTGACGGTGGTGGTGAGCATCCGTTCGTGATTGGTCACGATGCGCGACGACATGTCGGCCGGCGAAAGCCCCGAATACTGCCAGGCCACCGCGATCACCGGGATGCGGATATCGGGAAAGATATCGACCGGCGTGCGCAATGCGGCGATCGTGCCGGCAATCGCGATCACGATTGACATGACGATGAACGTCAAGGGCCGGGTCAGCGCGACGCGCACGATCTGGATCATTGCACTGGCTGGATCATTGCGCGACCTGGATCATCAAGCGAATGGACTCCTGCGGGCGGCGAACGCCTGATAGGGGCGGGCGCATCTCGCGACCGGGATGGTCTGTTGCCTCTCCAGTGGTTTGTCGCAAGTTGGACAGTCTGGCGGCATGGCGCCGCGAGCCGACCCACGTACCGTCTTGAATCAAGCCATGAACGTGGGGAATGGTTTCATCAATACCAATCTGGCGCCGTGACATTTTGATACGGTTTCGGATTGCGCCGCCGTTGCATCGGCCACCGGGCCGCCTGCACCCTGCAAGCAGTTGCGTTGCGCCGCCGCCCCGGCCAAAAGGCCAGGCATGGGCGGACAGAACGAAATGGCGGGGCCGGTTTTCGATCTCGCGGTGATTGGCGGCGGGGTCAACGGTTGCGGCATTGCGCGCGACAGTGCCGGGCGTGGGGCGAAAGTGCTGTTGCTGGAGGCGGGCGATCTGGCGCGAGGCACGTCCTCGGCTTCGACCAAGCTGATCCACGGCGGATTGCGCTATCTGGAGCATTACGAATTTGCGCTGGTGCGCGAATCGCTGACCGAGCGCGAGACGCTGTGGGCCATCGCGCCGCACCTGATCTGGCCGCTGCGCTTCGTGCTGCCTTATGCGCAAGGCCTGCGCCCGCGCTGGCTGTTGCGGCTGGGGCTGTTCCTTTACGACCACATCGGCGGCCGCAAGAAACTGCCGGCGACGCAGACGGTACAACTGGCCAATCATCCGGCGGGAGTGCCACTCAAGCCCGATTTCAGCACCGGCTTCGTCTATTCGGACTGCTGGGTAGACGATGCGCGGCTGGTCGCGCTCAACGCGCGCGATGCGGCGGACCGGGGCGCCGAAGTGCGCACGCGTTGCCCGGTGACGGCACTGGCGCGAGACGGTGACGGCTGGAGGATAACTACGCCGCAAGGCGTGTTCCGGGCCTGGGCGGTGGTCAATGCTGCCGGGCCGGCGGTGCTCGACCTACTCGGCCGCGCGGGCGAAAAAACCGCCTACGGCATGCGGCTGGTGCGCGGATCACACATCGTGGTGCGCAAGTTGTACGACCATTCTTTCGCCTATTTCTTCCAGCTTGCCGACGGGCGGATCTTCTTTGCAATCCCTTACGAGCAGGATTTCACGCTGATCGGCACGACCGATCGCGACCACCAGCCGGGTGATAGAATCGAAGCCAGCGCGGAGGAAATTGCCTATTTGTGCGAAGGCGCGAGCGGTTATTTCAAACAGCCGATCACTCCTGCCGACGTGGTGTGGACCTATTCGGGGGTGCGGCCCCTCCTTGCTGACGGATCGGGCAAGCCCGAGGCGGCGACGCGCGGGTACAAGCTCGACCTTTCACCATCGGCCGAAGGCGCCCCGCTGCTGTCGGTGTTCGGGGGCAAGATCACCACCTACCGCCACCTGGCGCAGGAAGCGGTCGAGCTGATGGCGACCCGCCTGCCCGCATTGTCCGGCCCGGCCTGGACCGCGGGCAAGGCGCTGCCGGGCGGCGATTTTGCAACTGACGGCGCGGCCGGGCTGACCGCTGCCTTGACCAAGCACTATCCGTTCCTCGAACCCGCCTGGACAGTGCGCTTGGTGCGGGCTTACGGCACCGATGCCCCAACGATCCTGGGCGACGCAAAAACGCTGGCCGAATGCGGCGAACACTTCGGCCACGGCCTTACCGAGCGCGAGGTGCGGCATATGGTTGCGCGCGAATGGGCGCAGACCGCCGAAGACGTGCTGTGGCGCCGCTCTAAGCTGGGGCTGCGCTTCTCGGCGGACGAGGCGGCAGGGCTCGAACAATGGCTGATCCGGCAGCACAACAGTGCGCTGGCCAGTGGAAGTTTGGGGGCGACTGGAGCGGTGGGGGCAAACGCAGCGTGACCGACAAGTATCTGCTGGTGCTCGACGAGGGCACCACTTCGACCCGTGCAATGCTTTATGCGCCCGACGGTACGCTGGGGGCATCGGCGCAGCAGGCGCTCGAACAATTCTATCCGCGGCCGGGCTGGGTCGAGCACGATCCGCACGAAATTCTCGACAAGACTTTGGCCTGTGCGCGCGAAGTGATCGCCAAGGCGGGCGGGCCTGAACGGATTGCCGGGATCGGTGTGACCAACCAGCGCGAAACCGTGGTGGCGTGGGACAAGACAACCGGCCGCGCTCTGGGCGCTGACAGTCCTCGGGCAATCGTATGGCAGGACCGCCGCACCGCCACCTTCTGCGACGCCTTGCGCGATGCCGGCCACGAACCCGCGTTGCAGGCGAAGACCGGGTTGCTGCTCGATCCGTACTTTTCAGGGTCCAAGATGCGCTGGATGCTCGATCACGTACCGGGCGCGCGCGAACTGGGTGATAACCTCGCGTTCGGCACGATCGAGACCTGGCTGGTGTGGCACATGACCGGCGGGCTCCACGTCAGCGATGTCAGCAACGCCAGCCGCACCTGCCTGTTCGCGCTCGACGGCAAGGACTGGGACCCCGATCTGCTCGACCTGTTCGGCGTGCCCCGCGCTGCGTTGGGCAAGATCGTCGCCAGCGCTGGCGCCATCGGTGAGACTCGCGCCGACGTGTTCGGCGCCCCCATTCCCATCACCGGCCTGGCGGGTGACCAGCAGGCGGCCACCATCGGCCAGGGCTGCCTGTCGCCGGGCGAGACCAAGGCCACTTTCGGCACCGGCGCGTTTATCCTCACCAACATGGGCGGCACGCTGCCCCGCTCGACCAACCGCCTGCTCGGCACGGTGTTGTGCGAAGTGGCGGGGGTGCGGCAATATGCGCTTGAAGGATCGGTATTCGCAGCGGGCAGCCTGATCAAGTGGCTGCGCGACAACCTGGGCATGGTCATCACCGCAGGTGAAAGCGAAACGCTGGCGCGCGCGGTGCCCGACAGCGGCGGCGTCACGTTCATTCCCGCGCTTTCGGGTCTGGGTGCTCCGCATTGGCGGCCCAATGCCACGGGCAGCATCGCCGGGCTGACGTTCTCGGTGACCCGCGCGCACGTGGTCCGCGCCGCGCTCGAATCGATGGCGCACCAGTGCCACGACCTGAAGCAGGCCTTCGACGCCGATGGGGCCGACTGGCAATTGCTGCGGATCGACGGCGGGATGAGCGGCAACGACTGGCTGGCACAGGACCTGGCCGACATGCTCGAAGTGACGGTCGAGCGCCCGGTCGATGTGGAGACGACCGCTCGCGGGGCGGCGATGCTGGCGGCAGTCGGGGCGCGCCTGTACCCGTCGCTGGAGGCGGCCAAGGCAATGCTGCCGGAGGTCGAATGCTTCGATGCCGCGCTCGATGGCCATTTGCGCGAGGCGCGGCTGGCGGCCTGGCACGGCGCGTTGAAGGCCGCTCTGGCCTGAAAAATTTTGCTGCCGAAAGCGGCTGGTGGAACCCAAATTCAGCCTGCGCATTTCGTCTGCGTGAGCCAAACGGCTCGATACGCAGGAGAAAATCGATGAGCGGTATCGGAGACAAGATCAAGGGTGCGACCAATTCGGCCATCGGCAAGACCAAGGAAGCGATCGGCAAGGAAACCGGCGATGCCAGCCTGGCCGCGAAGGGCGCCGTACAGGACGCCAAGGGCAAGGCGCAGACCGCCGCAGGCAAGATCAAGGATGCGCTCGATTGATTTGAATTGAGGCGGCTGCCCACCCCGATCGCGCTTGCGAGGGGTGGGCAGAGCTTGGCGTTTTACACGACCTGCCGCCTGTCTCGATGAAATTCGTGGATGGCGGGCGCAAGTCGATGCCGCCGCGGTTCACCCCTCACAGGATCGCTCGGGCTGTACACCGGTTCGCCGGTGCACCTCCTGAAGCCCCAATGGGCATGTCACGCGATCGTTCAGCCGCTTGGCAAGGCGGAATACAGAACATATAGTGAATCGATGCAGCCAGCTTCGCTCTCGGACCGACTCGCCATTCTTGCCGATGCGGCGAAGTACGATGCCTCGTGCGCCTCGTCCGGCACCGACAAACGCACCAGCAAGCGCGGCGAAAAGGGGCTAGGCTCCACCACCGGCATGGGCATTTGCCATGCTTATGCGCCCGATGGCCGATGCATCTCGCTGCTCAAGATCCTGCTGACCAACCACTGCGTGTTCGATTGCCATTATTGCATCAACCGCAAGAGTTCGAACGTGCAACGCGCGAAGTTCACGCCGCAGGAAGTGGTCGATCTCACGCTCAATTTCTATCGGCGCAACTATATTGAGGGGCTGTTCCTGTCGTCGGGCATCGTGCGTTCGCCCGATCACACCATGGAGCAGATCGTCGAAGTGGCGCGAATTCTGCGCGAGGAACACCAGTTTCGCGGCTATATCCATCTCAAGACCATCCCCGAGGCCGATCCCGAAATCGTCGAGCGAGCGGGGCTCTATGCCGATCGGGTTTCGATCAACGTCGAATTGCCGACGCTGGCGGGGCTGACCCGCCTCGCGCCAGACAAGAACGAAGGCCGCATCGAAGGCGCGATGGAGGGCATCAAGGACGCAATCGTCGAGGCCAGGGATGCGCGCAAGCATTTCAAATCGGCGCCCCGGTTTGCGCCGGGCGGGCAATCGACGCAGATGATCGTGGGCGCCGATGCCGCCAGCGATTGCGACATCGTCGGCCGCGCGAGCCATCTTTACGATCGCTTCGGCTTGCGCCGCGTCTATTATTCGGCGTTCAGCCCGATTCCCGATGCCAGCGCGGTATTGCCGCTTAAGCGGCCGCCCTTGATGCGCGAACACCGGCTTTATCAGTCCGATTGGCTGATGCGCTTCTACGGATTCAGCACGCACGAAGTACAGCAGGCAGCGGGCGATGACGGCATGTTGCCGCTCGATATCGACCCCAAGCTCGCCTGGGCACTACGGTTCCGAGATCGGTTCCCGGTCGACGTCAACCGCGCCCCGCGCGAACTGCTGCTGCGCGTGCCGGGCCTGGGCGTGCGCGCGGTCAAGTCGCTGCTCGCGGCACGGCGTCAGCGCACGCTGCGGCTGGAGGACGTGGCGCGGCTGACCGTCAGCATTGCCAAGTTGCGCCCGTTCATCGTGACTGCCGATTGGCGGCCGACGTTGCTAACCGACCGCGCCGATCTCAAGGCGCTGGTGGCGCCGCCGCAGGTGCAGCTCGAACTGTTCGCGGCATGACCGCGATGCAGCATGTGAGACCGGGTGCGTGGTATCATGTCGCGCTGCCCGAGGCCGATGATTTCGGCACCTGGCGCGATCAGGCGCGGCGTCTGGTTCAGGCCGAAGTGCCACCCGATCGCGTGACATGGAGCACGCCCGACGGCGGCGACGGCTCGCTGTTCGGTGCGGGCCCGGGCGCCGAGAAGCGGCTGCCCTCACCCCGCCCCGAAGCGCCGCAAGTGCGCGCTAGCCGGGCGTTTCTCGCGCTTGCCGGCAAGGCCGTGCTGCACAGCGATCCCGAACGGTTCGCGCTGCTGTACCGCTTGCTTTGGCGCTTGCAGACGCGTCCGCAATTGCTCGACGATGCGGCCGATGCCGATGTGCTCAAGCTCGAAGGGCTGGCTCGCGTGGTGCGGCGCGACATCCACAAGATGCGCGCGTTCGTGCGGTTTCGCTCGGTGATAGAGCCGGATGGCAGCGAACGCTTCGTCGCCTGGTTCGAACCTTCGCACCATATCCTGCGCGCCAACGCGCGGTTCTTTGTCGACCGGTTCGCGTCGATGCGCTGGTCGATCCTGACCCCGCGCGGATCGCTGCACTGGGATGGCGAAGTGCTGTCCGAAGGCCCGCCCGCACAGCGCAGCGATGCGCCAGACGGCGATCCGGCCGAGGATCTGTGGCGGCGTTACTATGCCAGCACGTTCAATCCGGCGCGGCTCAAGATCGGCGCGATGCTCAAGGAAATGCCGCGCAAGTATTGGAAAAACATGCCCGAAGCCGCGCTGATCCCGGCGCTGGTCGCGGGTGCGCAGGCGCGGGAGGCGGCGATGGTCAGTGCGGGCGAAAATCGGTTCGAAGGATCGGGCCGGCCGGACAGCCTGGCCGAAGTAGCAATGCAGATCGGCACATGCACGCGCTGCGCGATCGGCTGCAACGGCACCCGCGCGGTGGCCGGCGAAGGGCCCGAGCGGCCTGCCCTGATGATCGTTGGCGAACAGCCCGGCGATACCGAAGAAACCGAGGGCCGCCCGTTCGTCGGCCCGGCGGGGCAGTTGCTCGACCGCTACCTCGGCCCGGCCGGGATCGATCGCGGCGCGGCTTATGTCACCAACGCAGTAAAGCATTTCAAGTTCGAACAAAGTGGCAAGAGGCGGCTGCACAAGACCCCCACCGCTGGCGAAATCGACATTTGCCGGTGGTGGCTCGAAGCCGAAACCGCACTGGTCAAACCGCGGCACGTGCTGGCGCTGGGCGCGAGTGCGGCGCGCGCATTGCTCGGTCGCTCCCCCTCGATCGCGCGCGAACGGGGCAAACCGATCGATCTGGGGCAAAGCCGGCAAGGCTGGATCACCGTCCATCCCAGCTATCTGCTGCGCCTGTCCGACGGCGCGCGCGAGCTTGAAGCCGAACGATTTGCGGCCGACCTGGCGCTGGTGGCGGATGCGATGCGCCAATCGCCCTGATGCATTACGCTCTGATACAAGATATATCTTGAATGATTTCCGAAACGATTTATCTGGCTCTCCATGCAAGATGCAAAGGAGAAACCAGCAGTGCATTTCCACAACACCAACAAGCGTGGGCGCTTCGCCCATGAGGCCATTCGCGGCCTTTTCGGCCACCGCCACGGGCACGGACCTTTCGGGGGCGGCGGCTTCGGGCCGGGCGGCGATCATGAAAGAGGCCCGGGCGGCTTTGGTCCCGGCGGCCGGCGCGGCAAGCGCTTTTCGGGCGACGAGCTTCGGCTCATGGTCCTGGCGCTGCTCGCCGAAGGGCCGCAACACGGCTACCAGCTGATCCGCGCCTTCACCGAGAAGAGCGGCGAGGCTTACGCGCCCAGCCCCGGCGTGCTTTACCCGCTGCTGTCGCTGCTTGCCGACATGGGCCTGGCCGAGGAAATTGAAGGCGGTGGCGCACGGCGCAGCTTCGCGCTGACCGACGCCGGCAAAGCCGAGATCGAGGCGAAAAAGACCGCGATCGAAGCCGCCTTCGCCCGGCTTGCGGCGATGGCCGAACATGCCAGCCGTACCGACGCCGCCCCCGTCCGCCGCGCAATGATGAACTTGCGTATCGCCACCGTGCAGCGCCTGACCCGCGAAGGCGGCGACAACGAACTCGCGCTCAAGATCGCCAAGCTGCTCGACGATGCAGCCCAAGCGATCGAGCGGCTTTGAAACGAAACACGAGAATGCCCACCAGCACCGCAACCGTGCCGACAGAGCGCGCCAGCCGCTACCTCCAGCAATTGTGCAAGCACTGGAGCCACAAATTCGCCGTCACCTTCGATGAATCGCATGGCGAAATCCCGCTGCCGCTCGGCACGGCGGTGCTCGATGCGGGGGCGGACGCGCTCACCGTCGCATGCACCGCGCCCGAGGGCGGCGACTTGGCGCGATTGCAGCAAGTCGTCGCCGATCACCTCGATCGCTTTGCTTTCCGCGAAGCGCCGCTGCCGTTCGATTGGAAGCTTGCCTGACGCGCCAAGCGGCTGGCAAATCCACGTAGCCCGGTGCAGGGTG
>NZ_JANXWG010000023.1 GCF_025351285.1 Novosphingobium sp. | reverse complement strand
AAGGTCACAATCGAGGAGCGGTTGGCGCGCGCTTTCGGCGCCCTGCTCAAGCCGGTTGTCTGGCAGGGCGAACTGGCCGGATTGCAGCCGAAATGCGACAATTCCGCGCTTTTGGACCACCTAGCGCGGATGGCGCAATGTGGGGAGGACGAACACCACAAACCCGGAAGGTCACACGGTTTCGACCCCAGTCTCGCGTCAACAAGTCTCGCGTCAACAACGCATGGCCAGGACTACAGGCAGGCTTCCAGATAGGCCTGGTCGAACCCGAACTGCCGTGCCTTTTCCAGCGTGTAGGGGCGCAGGCCGCTCGGGCGGAATTCGCCGATGATCTTGCCGTCGTCGCTCTCGTCGAGGTATTCGAACTTGAACAGTTCCTGCGTCACGATCACTTCGCCTTCCATCCCGATCACCTCGGTGATGTTGGTGGTGCGGCGCGACCCATCGCGCAGGCGCTTGACCTGGACGACGAGATCGACCGATTCGGCGATCTGCCGGCTGATGGCTTCCTTGGGGATCTTGATGTCGCCCATCAGGATCATGTTTTCCATACGGCCGAGGCACTCGCGCGGGCTGTTGGCGTGAAGCGTACACATCGATCCATCGTGACCGGTGTTCATGGCGGCGAGCAGATCGAAGCACTCGGCGCCACGAATTTCGCCCAGGATGATCCGGTCAGGACGCATACGCAGCGCGTTCTTGACGAGATCGCCGATGGTGATCGCGCCCTGGCCTTCGAGGTTGGGCGGGCGGGTTTCGAGCGGCAGCCAGTGCGGCTGTTGCAGGCGGAGTTCGGCCGCGTCCTCGATCGTCAGCACGCGTTCGCCCGGATCGATCATCTTCGACAAGGCGTTGAGCATGGTGGTTTTACCCGAGCCGGTACCGCCCGAGATGACGATGTTCATCCGGCAGGCGCCCGCAATTTTCAGCGCGGTGCACATCTTGTCGGACATCGAGCCGAAATCGCGCAGCATGTCGAGCGTGATAGGCTTTTCGGAGAATTTACGAATCGAGATCGCGGTGCCGCGCAGGCTGAGCGGTGGCACGATCACGTTGACGCGGCTGCCGTCCTTGAGGCGGGCATCGGCCAGCGGCGTGGTCTGGTCGACGCGGCGGCCGACCTGGTTGACGATGCGCTGGGCGATCTGAAACAAATGGCTTTCATCGCGGAACCGGATCGGCGCGAGGACCAGCTTGCCCTTCTTTTCGATGTAGGTCTGCTCGGGCCCGTTGATCATGATATCGGTGATGTCGGGGTCGTTGAGCAATTCTTCCAGCGGCCCGAAGCCGAGCAATTCGTCGACCAGCACCTTTTCCAGCGCGAACTGTTCGCGCCGGTTGAGCGTGACCTTCAATTCGGCCAGCACTTCGAGGATAATCGGGCGGAATTCCTCGGACAGTTCTTCCTTCGACAGCGTGGCCGCGGCTTCGGGATCGACGCGTTCGAGCAGGCGCGGCAGCACCTGTTCCTTGATCTTGTGAACCGAGGCTTCGAAGCCTTCGAGCAGCGGGCCGGTATCGGCGACGCCGTTGATGCGATCGGTCAGCCGCGTCATCGCGTCGGCCTTCATCGCGTTCATCGGCAGCGGTTGGTCGATCGGGTCCGAGGATGGCAGCGGGGGAAACTGATCGCCGCCCGGCATCGGCGCACCGCTGTCGCCCGAACGCATCGGGCGCGCCACGCCGAAGCTTGGACGTGGTCCCGACCCCATCCCGCCTGCACCACTTTTTCGTCCGAATGCGCTCATATGCCGCTTGTCCAATCCGCGACCTGTCAACCTTTGCCGGGCCGCTTGTCGGCTTGCCCGGTTATGCCTTGTGGTCGCTCTACGAACTTGGTGAATAAGCGTGAAACCTTGAAGAATTGGTAACCGTCTCGGCAGGTTGACCAATCGGTAAAGAAAGTCTGCGGAGCGGCGCATCGGGCGGTCGATCATCGTCAATTTTTCGTAAAGACGATGGTGCTAACCCCGTAAGCGATCGCCAGATTTCGGCGCAGGAATTGGGGAATGAGATGGCGTCGAACAATGATGTGAACACCGCGCCGATTGCCCGCGAGCGGCTTGCATCGGCATGCGTGTGCTGCGGATCGGACGATCTGGCCGCGTCGCCGGCGATCCTGATGCCGTTCGTGGCGCACCGCGCGTTCGGCTGGGCACCGGTCGAGATCGATGAAAGCTGGGGGTTGAAAACCATCCAGAGCGGCATGGCTTATTCGATCTGCAAGACGCTGCGCTGCCGCAAATGCGATCACCTGTTCTGCGACATCCGCTTTTCCGACGCCGAGATGAATGCGATTTATGCGGGCTATCGCGAGGAAGTCTATGTGGCGCTGCGCGATCATTACGAACCCGGATACGCCAAGCGCAACGAAGGGCTGGTCGAGGTTGTCAGCTACAAGCCGGCGATCGAAGCGTTCCTCGATCCGTACTTGCAAGACCCTCTGACGATCCTCGACTGGGGCGGGGATACCGGATCGAACACGCCTTACGAACAGCGCCGCACCGTGCTCGACATCTTCGACATCAGCGGCAAGGACGTGGTGCCGGGCGCGCGCGTCGTCACGCTGGAGCAGGCGACCTCGGCGAAATACCGGCTGGTGATCTGCGGGCAACTGCTTGAACATACGCCCTATCCGTCGGATGTGCTGGCCGCGGCGCGCAAGGCGATGGACGCGGAGTCGGTACTCTACATCGAAGTGCCGTTCGAAGCGATCATGCAAGCGGACGTGGCGAACCGCGAAACGGTCAAGCGCCACTGGCACGAGCACGTGAACTTCTACACGCCGTCCTCGATGCGCGGACTGCTGGAGTCTGGCGGGTTCGAAGTGCTCGACCAGGGTGTGCTGGAAATCAGCATCGGGGGCGGCAACGCGAGAATTCTTCAGGTGGCGTGCCGACTGGCCTGACGCCGCCGGGTCCCGGTCACCAATGAGCGCGCCGGGCGGGAAAGCTCACCGGCGCGCTCATTGATAGGCGTAAACGACCGTTCCGAATGTGTTGAACTCGTGGACGCGCAAGTGGAAGCGGTAGCCCAGGTTCCACGATTCGATCAGGTCGATGATCTCGTAGAGATGTTCGGGCAGGTGATAGGCAGATACCAAAAGCGCCGGCTTCTGGGCTTCGATGATCTTGCGCATGCCCTTTAGCGTTTCGATCTCGGCGCCCTCGACGTCGAGCTTGACCACGCTGACCGGCTCGCCTTGCAGCACATCATCGACCGCGACGCACTGGATGACCGTATCGCCGGCATCGCTCAACCGGCTGGCCATCGAGCCATCGCTGGAAAAGCGCAATTGGGTGGTCGAGGACCAGGTGCCGAGTGGCAGGCACAGCCGCCGCGCGATGCCGAAATCGCGTGAGGCCAGTACCGCGAAATTGTCGGAATCGGGCTCGAACGCGGCGAAGCTGTCGATCGCGTAGCTGGCCTTCAGGAACTTGTGGATCGCAACGCCGGTGAACGCGCCGCAGTCGACCACGCGCAACGGTTCGGCCAGGCGCGGAAGATCGGTGGGGGTGTATTCGTCGTGCAGGCTGGGCGCCGGACAATCCGCGATGTCGCCGCTTTGGCGATAGGTCAGGATCGCATCGAACAGGCTGCGGCTGGTTTCGTCGACTAGCAGCGCGCGCGTGCGGACGAAATCCGCGCGATGCGCGGCATAATCAAAGTGCTTGTCGAGCCAGTATCCGGGCTGCGTTTTGGCGTTGGGCGCAAGTTCGGCCAAGTTGATCGGTGACAACACCCGCACTGCTCCTGCGGCGCAAAGCTCGGCGTGGATCTGCTTGATATCGACGTAGTGGTTGTGCAGCCCGATCAGCACCTCGCACCCGGCAAGCTGGCCGCCGGTCACGTCCTCCAGCGCCAAAATCGGAATGCCGCGATAGCTTTCGCCGCGCTTGCCGCGATCGAGGATGAAATCGACGGCCATGCCCTCGGCAATCAGGTCGTCGACGATGCCTTTGCCCACGCTGCCCAGTCCATAGACGACGAGGCTGGTCGGGTCGGGACGCTTTGCCAAGGAAGCCATGATCGATTTACTCACTGATTGCCGCCGGTCGGAGCCATGGCACGGCATCGGCTGCGGATTGATCGGGGCTGGCTGCGAAGACGAAGCGGCGCAGCACCACAAAGTTGATGGCCGCAGTGACCAGCGTGGCCAGGAGGCCCGCCAGATATGGCGAAGGCACCACGATCGCTGCCACGGCGAGCGCGGCAAGGCTGACGAGGTAGTTCAGCGCGTAGGACAACACGAACCGCATGCGCGAAGTGGGCGCTGCATGGAAAACGTGCCGGCTGTAAGTGAAATAATTGAACGCCACCGCGATCACCGTGCCGACGATTTGCGCCACGAACATCTGCAACCCGATCGCAACCAGTGTTGCGTAAAGCGCATAGCCGAACAGCGTGTTGAGCACCCCGACCTTCAGGAAGCGCCACAGTTGTGCGATGGGCATGGAAGACAAGGGCACTTTCGCGTCAGTCTTCGGGCTGGAAGTTGACGCGCTCGCGCTCGATCACCAGCGGGGTGCCGCGCGTGCGGTCGGAGATCAGTCGGACTTGTACGCCCAGGATGCCCAGGAACATGAACAGCAGCCCGAACTGCAATTCGAGCAACGCGGCGAACATCCACATGCGAGCGTTCTGCCCGAAGAAGATCGACCACCCGGCACCCAGCACGGTCACCACCACCGCCGCCATCGCGATGAAGCTGAAATAGAGCGGCGCGCGCAGCAGGCCCTTCGATGAATAGGCCAGGCCCGTCAGCGCGAAGTCGAGCAGCGAGAACAGGCCGTTCTTCGACTTGCCCGCAGCGCGCGCTGGCCGCGTGAATTCCACGGTCTCGATCGTATAGCCCGTTTCGACCAACATGCCGCGCACGAATGGCTCGGGTTCGTTGAGATCGGCGATCGCGCGGATGGCCTTCTGGTCGTAGATCCCGAAGCCGGTGGCGTTGGGCACGACCGGGTAATCGCCGAACTTGCGCTGCAAGTCGTACGACAGCGCGCGAATGCCGCGGTAGATCTTCGATCCGCTCTTGGTCTCGCTCACGCCCAGCACGATGTCCGCGCCCTCGCGCCAGCGGCGGATGAACTGCGGGATCATCTCGGGCGGATCCTGGAAATCGGCCGCGATGCCGATGATGCCCTTGCCCCGCGCCTGGTACAGCGCATGCGCCGGCGAACGATACTGGCCGAAGTTGCGCGTGTTGACGATCAGCCGCACGCGCGCATCGGTCCGGCACAGCCCGCGCACGATTTCTGCGGTGCGGTCGGTCGAGCCGTTGTCGATGAAGATGATCTCGAAATCGTCGGTCATGGTTTCGACGTTCGCGATCACCGCGCGCGCGATGGCCTCGGCATTCTCCTCCTCGTTGAGGCAGGGGATAACGACCGAGATTTCGGGATGGTCGGTGACCTTAAGCATAAGCATCCTGCAATTCGCTGCGGGCGGACCCGGTTTTCAGGAACGTGGCGGTTTCGGCGATTTGCTGGGTCAGCGGCACCGATATTATGCGGTGGTGGGCGAGCAGGCGCCGGTATGAGTGGTCGTCGCCGAGGTAGCTGTCGGCGGTGCCGGTGCGGAGCGCGGGGCGTTCGACCGCGCAGTTCATCGATGACGCGATCATCGCGGCCAATGCGCCGAGTTCGGTGTCTTCGCCGCCGCTGTCGAAGCGCACGACGCCATTTTGCTGTTCGAGCAGCAGTGCGAAAACCAGCGACAGCAACTCGCGGATGGCGACATAGCCGCGCCGGACGTCATGCCTTGCGCGAACTACAACGGGCCCACCGGCGAGCGCGTCGAGCAGGAACGAGGACAGCGCGTAGCTGTCTACCTTGTTGATGTGCGGGCCGGAGATGTTGAAGATGCGGCCGATGACGGTGCGCGCGGCATTCGCGTCAGCCCAGGCGGCGAAAGCGTCTTCGTCCTCGCGCTTGAGCGTGCCGTAGAGCTGCATGGCATGTGAGGCGGACGCGTCGTCGGCATGGCGTGCAGCGCCCGAAGAGGCGACGAACGCCGCTTCCACGCCGATCCGATCGAGCGAATCAAGCACCGTCTGGCGGATCGCGCGGTTGGCAGCGCGGTATTCGGGTTCGGGCATCGCCTCGGCGCGCTCCTTGCCGAGGAACGCGAAATGCAGCAGCAGCGTGGGCTGGCGGGGCAGGGTGCCAAGCTCGCTCAGCGGGCGCTGCTCGATCACGCGCGTGGCCGACAGCCGGACTTCGCCGCGCCCCGATCCGAAGCACACGACCCGGTTCGCAAACGCTTCGCCCAGCGCATCGTGCAGCAGGTCGAGCGTGGCGCGGCCGAGCCAGCCGCTCGCGCCGGTCACGACGATCCGCTGCTGGCTTTGTCGCAGTGCGGTCGCGATGTG
Source organism: Novosphingobium sp. (assembly GCF_025351285.1). GTDB lineage: Bacteria > Pseudomonadota > Alphaproteobacteria > Sphingomonadales > Sphingomonadaceae > Novosphingobium. The sequence continues at coordinate 7,210 of NZ_JANXWG010000023.1, read as the reverse complement.
GGCAGTGAGCGGCATGGCCAGCTATGCTGCCAGGAGCGTTGCGCGTTCCGTCTTGATCCACTGGACCAGATCGGAAAAGCGGCTGAATTCGGCCTGCTCGCCGGCGTTGAATTGCTCGGTGGCATAGCCGTAAGTCACGAAGGCGAAGCGCACGCCGGTGGCCTTGGCCAGCGCCTGGTCGATCTCGCTGTCACCCACGTACAGGCAATCGTGCACCGTGGTGCCGAGCCCGGCCATAACCAGCTCCATCAGGTCGGGCGCGGGCTTGGTCATGCGATCGGGCGAACTGCCGACGATGACGGGGAAATGGTCGGTCAGGCCAAGGTCCGCGATCACCTTTTCGCACAGGCCTTGCGGCTTGTTCGAGCAGATCGCGAGGCGAAAGCCTTGGGCGGACAAGTCGCGCACGCCCTCGGCTACGCCTTCGTACAGCGATTCGAGCGGCGTTGGGAACAGCCGGTAGCGCGCGCGGAAATCGTCGACTTCGGCGCGCAGATCGCCGCATTCGTGCGCCAGCACGCCGCTGACGAGGGCAGGGCCGCCCAGGCTGGCGAACGGGGCAATCTCGGCCTCGGTCACCCGCCGCGTGCTGCCGCGATCGGCGAGCATGGCGTTGAGAACTTCGACAAAAACCGGTGCGCTGTCGACCAGCGTGCCATCGAGATCGAAGACGATGTTGGCGACGGGTGCATTCACGCCGGCACCTTCATCGCCCATTCGAGCTCCTCGCGCGGCAGGAACGGAGCGAGATCGTGCATCGGTGCGGTCACCATGCTGCCATCCTCCAGGCGCCGTGACGACACCTTCGGAGCGAAAGCCTGCTCCTTGTCGATGAAGATTTCGCAAACGGCGGCACCCGGCGCGGCGAGCGTGTCGGCAATCGCGCGAACCATGTCGGAGTGCTCGGACGTGCGCGTGTAGGCAAAGCCGAACGCCTGAACCACTTTGCCGAAATCGGGAAACGTCACGCCCGAATCCGGCCCGCAACCGACCGAATGACCGTCGAAATAGGCCTGCTGGGTCTGGCGGATCGAGTGGTAGCCCGAATTGTTGTAGAGGAAGATCTTGGCCGGGATGTTCTGGCCGATAATCGTCTGCAATTCCTGCAAGTTCTGCATGATCGAACCATCGCCGGCGAGGCAGATGATCCGGTCCGAGCCGGCCGGCATGGCGTGCCAGGCGCCGATCGTGGCGGGCAGGTCATAGCCCATCGAGGCCGCGCCCGAATTTGAATAGAGCCGCTGACCGTGCTTGAGCTTGGCCGCTTGCACGGTGACGACTGCCGCGGTGGCATCGGCCATCACGATCACTTCGTCAGCAACGAGCTGCTCGAACAGCTTCTCGGTGAAACAGTAAGGGTTCACCACGCCCGTGGTCTGCCAGTATTCGGGCAGCACGGCGGGGTAGCGCTGGCGGCGTTCCATTGCCCAAGCGACGTAAGTGCGATGCGTTTGCGGCGTCTCGTAGCCGTCGAGCGCTTCGATCAGCGCGGGTATGAACGTGCGCAAATCCGCGTGGACAGGCATGTCGATCGACAGCGTCGGCTTGTGTAGTTCTGCCGCATCGACATCGACCATGATCTTCTTCGCATCGGGCGCGAAGCCCGCGTAGTTGTAACTGATCTGGCGGATGTTGAGCCGGCAGCCGAGCACCAGCAGCAAGTCGCTGCCCTGCACCGCGAAGTTGCCCGATCGATCGCCCACCGTGCCGGGACGACCCACATAGAGCGGGTGGTCATCGGGGACGAGATCCTGCGCGTTCCACGCCGGGGCGACCGCGATGCCGAGCCGGTCGGCCAGTTCGAGGAATTGTTCGTAAACCCCGGCGATGCGGATGCCGGTGCCGGGGAGCAGCACGGGGCGCTTGGCCGCTTTCACGGCATCGATAACTTCGCGCGCAACCCGCTTGAGGTCATCGCCCTTGAGCCAGCCATATTCGCGCGCGACGGCGTGCGCGGCGCCATGGCCTTCGGCCATCGCATCGAAGCCGCGCATTTGCGTCGGGTCGACCAGCGATGATTGCACGTCGATCGGAATGTCGATCCACACCGGGCCGGGACGGCCGCTTGCCGCCAGCCACAGCGCCTTTTCAACGACATAGCGGATATCGAGCGGATTGGTGACGGTCACCGCGTACTTGGTGATGGTTTTTGCCATGTCGACAATGTCGGCTTCCTGGTCGCCCAGTTGCCGCACGACGACCGCCGCGTTGTGGCGCATCGTTTCGCGCTTCACCTGGCCCGAAATGACCAGTATGGGGATGGAATCGGTGTAGGCGCCGTGCACCCCGTTGAGCGCGTTGATCCCGCCCGGCCCGGTCGTGACGTTGAGCGCGGCCATGCGGCCCGACAGGCGCGCATAGCTTTCAGCTGCCATCGAGGCGGCCTGTTCGTGATGGAAGCAGACGTATTTCAAGCCTTCGGTGCGGCCCAAAGCATCGTTGAGATGCATCGCGCCGCCGCCGGTGAGCATGAACACGTGTTGCACGCCGTGTTCGACGATGGCTTGCGCGACGTAGTCCGCGACGCGCACTTTTGCAGGCTTGTCGCTTTCATCAGGCGACGCAAACTCGGCCGCCTTCGTCATCATGTTCATGTCAGGAAGCTTTCGCGGCCGGGGCAAGTGCGGGCGGGGCCAGGTCGATCCCCCGATCGCGGATCAGGCGCAGCAGCGACGGGCTCTTGAGTCCCGGCCCATCGACGGTTTCGACATCGAGCGGGGCATGGGCCTTGATCGCTTCGGTCAGGTATTCCCCTCCGCCGAATTCGCGGGTGGAAAGCTGGCCTTTGAGCAGCGGCACCGCAAAATAAACGTCGTCGTGGCTCAGCACTTCGCCCTTCGCCAGGTCGCGCTTGGCATAGACGCCGCGCACCAGCGCATCGAGATAGCGGCGCTCGCCCTCGGGCACGACACGCCGCGCGGCCGAACCGTGGCCGCACATTTCCTGCGCTTTTTTCATCGCGCGGAACCAGGTGTCGGCCTGCTGCGGCTTGGTGCAGTAGGAGCTGACCGGCACGCCTTCGTAATCGATGTCGATGTGGCGTTCGAACGTGCGCGCGCCCTTGCCGTAAGCGATCAGTGTCGAATCCCACCAGTCGCGGTATTCGTGCGTCGAATAGCCGATGGTGATCTGGGGATAGCGGGCCTTGAGGAAATCGATCTGGTCGAGTTCGAGGTCGCCGTCTTCGGACGGATAGAGCGACACGCAGTGGTTGAGCGCGAAGGGCACGTTCCGCGACGTGAAGAATTCGACGAGCTGGTCGATATGCTCGATCTCGGCGCCGCCCGATGATGCGATCACCGGCAACCCGGTTTCAGCCATCTTGCGCAGCAGCGTCTTGTCGCGGATGTCCGAGCTGGCGATCTTGAGGATCTCGACGCCGAATTCGACGCACTTGTCGACCGAGACTTCGTCGAACGGCGTGACCATCGTGACCATGCCGCAATCGCGCACGGTTTCGATCATCAGCCGCAGGTTGTCCCAGGGCATCTGCGTGTCGATGGTTTTCTTGATGTAGCGAATGTCTGCCCGTTCGCGGAAATCGGGGTGGACGAAGTTGTCGACATCGCGAAACTGCAGCTTGATTGCCGCTTTCACGTTGTTGAACTTCACCACGCGCGCGAAGTCGCGGATGATCTTGAGACCGCGGTCCAGATTACCCCAGTGATTGTTGGCCAGTTCAAGCACGAACAAGTCGTTGAAAATCGCTTCGGTCACCACATATCCCCTGTTCGAGCCGTCCAATTTGCCCTTGGCCCCATCGTTACAAATGTTCGATGCCATGGCTCAGTTATTAACGAGGTTCGTTAAGAAACCCTTTAAGACGTCCGCGACATATCCAAGATGGTCGTCGCCCAGGCCCGGATAGAGACCGAGCCAGAAAGTCCGCTCGGTCACGGTGTCCGAGTTCTCGAGCGAGCCCACCACGCGGTAGTCGCGGCCCTTCATGTAGGGCTGGCGCGTGAGGTTGCCGGCAAACAGCAGCCGCGTGCCGATCTTGTGCGCTTCGAGGAACGGCACGAGTTGCTCGCGGCCGAACGGCGCGCCCTTGCGGATCGTGATCGGGAAGCCGAACCATGAAGGCTCGCTGTTGGGCGTCGCCTTCGGCAGGATGAACACGTCCTCGTATGGCGTGAGCAGCTCGGTCAGCTTGGCGAAGTTGCGCCGGCGTGCATCGATGAAGCCGTCGAGTCGATCGAGCTGCGCCACGCCCACCGCCGCCTGCATGTCGGTGATCTTGAGGTTATATCCCGCGTGGCCGTACGTGTATTTGTGATCGTACCCCATCGGCAGATCACCCAGCTTGCGGTTGAAACGCTTGCCGCAGGTGTTGTCGGTGCCCGGAGCGCACCAGCAGTCACGCCCCCAGTCACGCATCGATTCGATCACGCGCTTGAGCCGCGGCTTGTCGGTGAATACCGCGCCGCCTTCGCCCATCGTGATGTGGTGCGCGGGGTAGAAGCTGAGCGTGCCGATATCGCCGAACGTGCCGACGTTCTGACCGTCATACGTGGCGCCGAGCGCGTCGCAGCAGTCTTCGACCACCCACAAGTTGTACTTCTTGGCCACCCGCATCACTTCGGCGAGGTCGAACGGATTGCCGAGCGCGTGCGCCAGCATGATCGCGCGAGTCTTGGGCGTGACGGCCGCCTCGATCATCTCGGACTTGATATTGTAAGTCGGGATGTCGACGTCGACGAACACCGGGATCAGCCCGTATTGCAGGATCGGGTTGACCGTGGTGGGGAAGCCGGCCGCCACGGTGATGACTTCGTCACCGGGCTTCAAAGCTTCGTCGCGTAAGTAGTGCGAGGTCAGCGACGACAGCGCGAGCAGGTTGGCCGACGATCCCGAATTGGTGGTCAGCACGTGGCGGATGCCGATGCGCGCGGCCAGCCGTTCCTCGAACGAGGCGTTGAAGCGCCCGGTGGTCAGCCAGAAATCGAGCGCGGAATCGACCAGCGATTGCATGTCGGAGGCACCATAGACCTTGCCCGAAACCGGCACCGGGCTGGCGCCAGGCACGAAGGCGGGGGTGGCGTGATGGCGGCGGGCATATTCGCCGACCAGGTCGAGGATCAATCCGCGAAGCTGGCCTTCGTCGGTGTCGCCAGCCATCGCCTGCAATGTCGAAAGGTTGGGAAGATCGCTCACGCCGCTTGCTCCTTCTTGCCGGCCACGGGGCGGGCTGTGTCCTGTTCCATGGGCCTTGCGGCGTAGTCGTCGATCTGCGCGAAGGTCATCACGCGAGCGTCGGCGCCGCTGGCCACGAGCCGGTACCAATCGACGATCATGGTTAACGATTGGTTGAGATCGAGCCGCGGTTTCCATCCGAGCAGGCCACGCGCCTTGCTCGAATCGAGCCGCAGCAGCACCGCCTCGTGGGGTTGCGGCGTGTTGGGCCGATCCCAGCCCGGATCGCCACCCCAGCGTTCGAGCATCCGCTCGACGATCCAGCCCACCGGCCGCGCATCGTCTTCGGATGGGCCGAAGTTCCACGCGGTGGCCGCGTTGTCGTCGCCGGCCAGCAGGCGCTCGCCCACGGTGAGGTAACCCGACAGCGCTTCGAGCACGTGCTGCCACGGGCGAACCGAGGCGGGGTTGCGGATCGAGGGCCGCTCGCCCGCGATCAAGGCGCGCAGGATGTCCGGGATCAGCCGGTCGCCGGCCCAGTCACCCCCGCCGATGACATTGCCCGCGCGCACCGAGGCGATCTTCGGGCCATCTGGATACGATCGCCGGTAGGAGGCAATGACCAGTTCGGCCGCGCCTTTGCTGCTTGAATAGGGGTCGTGCCCGCCCATCGGGTCTTCTTCGCGGTAGGGCCAGATCCACTCGCGGTTTTCATAGCATTTGTCGGTGGTGACGCAGACCACGGCTTTGACGCTGTCGACCTTGCGGCACGCTTCGAGCACGTGGACCGTGCCCATCACGTTGGTGGCATACGTCTCGACCGGGTTGTCGTAGGAATAGCGGACCAGCGGCTGCGCGGCGAGGTGGAACACGATCTCGGGCCGTGCCGCCGCGATGGTATCCATGACCACGCGCTCGTCACGCACATCGCCGATTTGGTGATCGATGATCTCGGCCAGTCGCGCCTGCTCGAACAGGCTGGGCTCGGTCGGCGCGGGTAGCGACAGGCCGGTGACGTGCGCGCCCATGCGGTGCAACCACAGGCACAGCCAGCCGCCCTTGAAGCCGGTGTGGCCGGTGACGAAAACGCGACGGCCCTGCCAGAAAACGGGCTTCACCACTCCCGACATTACCAGGATTTCCAGGGCGCGCCCTGTTGCCACAGCGATTCAAGGTAGATCTTGTCGCGCAGCGTATCCATCGGCTGCCAGAACCCGGTGTGTCGATAAGCCGCAAGGTCGCCGCTGCTGGCCAGCCGTTCGAGCGGGCTGCGTTCCCAGATCGTGTCCGGGCCGTCGATCAGGTCGATAACCGACGGGTCGGCAACGAAGAAGCCGCCGTTGATGAGGCCGCCATCGCCAGCGGGCTTCTCGCGGAAATTGCGCACCAGATCGCCGTCAAATTCAATCGCGCCGAACCGGCCCGGGTGCGTCACCGCGGTGATCGTGGCGCGCTTGCCCTGGGTGCGATGGAAGGCGATGAGGCTGGTAACGTCGATATCGGCCACGCCGTCGCCGTAAGTGAAGCAGAACGGCTCGCCGGGCTTGAGATGGTTGGCAACCGCCTTGAGTCGTCCGCCGGTCTGCGTCTCGGCGCCGGTGTCGACCAGCGTGATCCGCCAAGGCTCGCTCCAGTTCTGGTGGACCTCGACGCTGTTCTTTTGCAGGTCGATCGTGACGTCGGTGGTGTGGAGGAAGTAGTTCGCGAAGTACTCCTTGATCATGTAGCCCTTGTAACCAAGGCAGATCACGAAGTCGTTTACCCCCGCGCTCGAATAGATCTTCATGATGTGCCAGATGATCGGCATTCCGCCGATTTCTACCATCGGCTTGGGGCGCGTGGATGTTTCCTCGCCCAGCCGCGTACCCAACCCACCGGCAAGAATAACTGCTTGCATCGACTTCACCCCTGGCGACATCGCTCGGGTCCGGTCATCTCCCCTGCGGGCATGATGAACCGTGCCGAACCGTCCGAGGGCCGTTATCTCAGCGATTTCCTAACGGAGCGTTAAGGTTAACAGCATTCTAAGCCGCATGTGGCACGCTTACGGGCACGCCGTGGCCGGGTATCGTTTCCC
>NZ_JANXWG010000013.1 GCF_025351285.1 Novosphingobium sp. | reverse complement strand
TAATCGGGTTTGGCGCGCAGCGCCATTTTTCGGTAATCGGCGATGCAGTCAACCTGGCAGCGCGGCTGGAAGATCTCTCGCAGCCCGGTGAGATACTCGTAGGTTCCTCCACAAGGGACGAGACTGAAGCAGATTTCGACTTTGACGTCCTTGGCCCTCGGCTGGTCAAGGGCAAGGAAAATCCGGTTACCGCATATCGGCTCTTGCGCGCCAAACCTGCAAAACGCTCGCGCACCCTTTTCGCAAGTCCGTTTGTCGGGCGGAATCCGGAGATGCAGGCTCTCCACGAACTGCTGCTGGCAGCGCAAGGCGGGCAAGGTTCAGCTGTGGAAATCGTTGGCGATGCCGGGGTCGGCAAGACACGCCTGATCGACGAAATTCGTTCGCGGGCGTCGGACGTTCGCTGGATTGAAGTTCGTGGCCATGAGGAGCGGCAGTCGACCGGTTTCGGGCTAGCGAGGAAGGTCGTGTTCGATCTCGTTGGAGTGTCGCGAGATGACAATCCACAAATGATACGCACCGCAATCCACGCTGCGTTGGCGAATGATCCGGTCGATGCGGATTTGGCCTATCTGGCGGCCATCGCCGGATTGCCCCGCAACGAATCCGATCACGACGCCTTTGAAGGCCGATCCGAGGCTGCACTGCAGCTCGCTTACGCGGCAGCATTCCGGCGCCTTCTGGCCGCCCAAGCGACACGATCACCGCTGGTGCTGGCATGGGAGGACTTGCACTGGGCCGATCGATCTTCGCTCGATCTTGTCCGGGCCTTGGCATTGGAGGGCCCAGTTCCCGGTATCTTTGCGATTTTTTCACGTCGACCCGACCGCGACGAGGCTGGAGCGATGCGCATCCCTGGTGCGGTCCCGATTCTGTTGGAATCCTTAAGCGCAAACGAGGCCGAGGCCTTGATTGCCGCCTTGCTCGACCCAAGCCTTCACGACGAAAAGCTAAGAAACCTCATCATCGAAAGGGTCGAGGGCAATCCATTTTTTCTCGAGGAAATGATCCGGGCGCTCGGCGATGATTTGGGACGAAATAGCGCTGATCGTGGTGAAGTCGGGACTGCGCTGACGGGTCAGACGCAATTGCCACTAACCGTCCAGGGTGTCATTATGGCCCGGCTCGACCGACTCTATCCCGAGGGCCGACAAGCCCTGCAAACAGCATCGGTGATCGGCCGGGCTTTTCAAACGACGCTGCTGGCGCTCGTTTCCGTAGACGAGCCGAGTTGGCATGAACGGTTGCCGGAAATCCTCCAGGATTTACACGAGCGTGACTTCACGCGGCCAAACGACAAAGCGATTACATCATACCGGTTCAAGCACGGGTTGGCCCAAGAAGTGACCTACGAGAGCTTACTGCATGCCAGGCGACGCGTGCTTCACCGCAGCGTTGCAAATGCCCTCATCCAGCAATTCGGCGAAACCGAAAACCTCGCGGGCACGCTCGCCTATCATTTCGAGCGAGGCGACCAACCGTTCGAGGCGAGCGTTCAGCTCATTCGTGCTGGCACTGCAGCGCGCCGCGCACATGCGAACGCCGAAGCTCTCGACCACTTCCGCCGCGCCGCCGAGCTTTTGCTTACTGTTGGCCGCTCTTCGCAGACCGACGACTTGCTTTGCGCCAGCCATGGAGGCGCAGGTGATATGCTCCTTCTCGCAGGCCGCTATGGCGAAGCACAGCTCCACTTCGCGAGCGCACTGTCATTGCTTTCCGAAGATGCGCATGTGGAGCGCGCTTCGCTGTTGCGTCGCTGCGGTCAGGCGCGAATGCTCGAACGCGACGCTGAAAGTGCCTGTACGTTTTATCAAAGTGCGATCGCAGCGCTTGGGAAAATGACCCACGACGTTGATCCGCTTACGCAGAGTGAGTGGATTCGGGCCAATCTAGACTTGCTCTGGCCGCTTTATTGGCGCGGTGAGCTTGTCGAAATGCAAACGGCCATCGATCGCGTTCGCCCGCATGTCCAGCGACATGGCACTCCCCGCCAGGTTGCCCGGCTTTTCGACCGTGAGATCATGCTGCGCCTGCAGATTGAAGGCTCAGGTGTGACCGCTGAAACAGTCGCGTTGGCAAAGCAGGCTGCAGAGGCTGTCGAGAACCCGGGAAGCCTCAGCGCGCGCACGCTAGGGCGGCAGACACTCGGGTATTGCTTGATGCTCAATGGACAGCCGCAATCGGCAAAAAGTCCACTTCTCGAGGCACTGGCCCTGTCACGCCAATCAGGCAATACCGACCAGGAAACACTGGCTTTAAGCAACCTGTCGATCGCTTGCCGCATGACAAGCGATACATCTGGCTGCGTCGACTATGCGCGTCAAATGCTGTGCATTGCCGAAAAAACCGAAAATAGGATCCAGATCGGCGTGGCTCAAGCCAACCTTGCTTGGGCGGCGCTGAGGCACAACAACAACGTCGAGGCAAATGTGTTTGCGCAGTCTGCGGTGGAGCACTGGAAGGGGCGGACGTTCCGGATGCAGTGGCTAGGCTGGTGGCCGGTGCTTTCGCTTGCCGTTATGCACAAGGATCAGCAAAAGTTTCTTCTGGCCTCAGCGATGCTGCTCCATGGCGAACAACTTCAGCCGCCCCTCGAAATCGCTCAAAAATTGCATCTTCTGGTAATGCAATTTAGCGATCAACCGCGAACAGATTGGATTATAGAAGCGAATATTTTAATCGAATACGCATCTGCAAACGGGCTAACCTGAGATTTCAAGCTCGGGATGTGATTCAATCACGGACGATGCGATGGCGGTTGTTAATTCTGGGGCCGCTATACTCAACTCCCATGTGAAAATTTCGGATCTCAAATCCTACATCAACCCACCAACCGCAACCCTGCCACCTCAACCTGCCCCGGCTGATCGGGCCAGATCCCCCGCGTATCGTACACCGCATGCCGCGCCCGTTCCGCCAATGGCACCGACTTGAACACGTCATGGTCCACCAGCACGATCAGCACACCGCAATCTTCGAGCGCGGCGTCGAGGTCGATCAGGCTGGCGCCGGTGCCTTCGAATTCGCGCGGCAATTGCGCGGCGTAAGGCTCCACGATGCGGATGCGGCTGCCGTATTTGCGCGCCAGCGTGGCCGCCACCAGCCGCGCGGGGCTTTCGCGGAAATCGTCGATGTTGGCCTTGAACGCCAGGCCCAGGCACGCGACGGGCACGCCGGGGTTGGCCTCGATCAGCGCGGTGGCGCGGGCGATCACGTGGTGGATTTTCTTGTCGTTCACCTCGCGCGCGGTGCGGATCAGCGGGGTCTGTTCGGGCGCGGCCGAGACGATGAACCACGGGTCGACCGCAATGCAGTGGCCGCCCACGCCCGGCCCCGGGGTCAGGATATTGACGCGCGGGTGGCGGTTGGCGAGCTTGATCACCTCCCACACGTCCAGGTTCATTGCGTCGGCCACGATCGACAATTCGTTGGCAAAGGCGATGTTGACGTCGCGGTAGGCGTTCTCGACCAGTTTGGTCATTTCGGCCGAGCGCGCATCGGTGGTGATGCAGGCGCCGCGCACGAAGCGCTTGTAAAAGCTTAACGCCTTGCGAGCGCACCGCGGGGTGATCCCGCCGATCGAGCGATCGTTGTTGGTCAGTTCCTCGAGGATCTTGCCCGGCAACACGCGCTCGGGGCAATAAGCGATCGAGACGTCAGGCGTGCCGGCGACGAGGCCGGGGAACTTCAGGTCAGGCCGCAACCCGGCCATCAGATCGCGCATCGCCTCGGTGGTGCCGACGGGCGAAGTCGATTCGAGGATCACCGTATCGCCGGCCTTCAGCACACCCGCCACTTCGGTCGCGGCGGCGAGCACATAGGAGATATCGGGCGTGTGGTGATCGTCCTTGGCAAACGGCGTCGGCACCGCGATCACGAACACGTCGCACGGTTCGATATGCGTCGAGGCGCGCAGCAATCCGCGCTGGACCACCGCGTGGACCAACCCGTCGAGATCGACTTCCTCGATGTGGATTTCGCCGCGGTTGATCGTGTCGACCACGCTTTGCGTCACGTCGAGCCCCAGCACCTGGTGTCCCGCGCGGGCGACGATGGCCGCTGTCGGAAGTCCGATGTAACCCAGCCCGACTACGCAAACGGTGGGCTTGATATCAGCTTGCATTCCCCAGCAACTCCACGATACGCCGCGCGGTCTGCCCGTCCCCGAAAGGATTGTGGGCCCGCGCCATGGCCGAATAGGCGGCCTTATCGTCAAGCAGAGTGAAGATTTCGGTAACGATAGTATCGGCATCGGTGCCCACCAGCTTGGCGGTTCCGGCGACCACGCCCTCGGGCCGCTCGGTCGTCTCGCGCATCACCAGCACCGGCTTGCCGAGCGCGGGCGCCTCTTCCTGCACGCCGCCGGAATCGGTGAGCATGATCTCGCTGATCGCGATGAGCCGGGCGAAGTGCGGGTAATCGAGCGGTTCGATCATCGCCACGTTGGGCAGGCCCGCCAGCGCCGCATCCATCACCTTGCGCACGTTGGGGTTGGGATGGACCGGGAAGATCAGCGCCACATCGGGCCGCGCGGCAATGCGGCGGATGGCTTCGGCGATGTTTTCCAGCCCGCCGCCGAAGTTCTCGCGGCGGTGGCTGGTGACGCCGATGATGCGCTTGCCGGCAAACCGCGCTTCCAGCTCAGCCAGTCCCGAGGCGAGCCCCGGTTCGGCCTCGATCCGCGCGGACACCCATTGCAGCGCGTCGATCACGGTGTTGCCGGTGACGTGGATCGTATCGGCCGCGACGTTCTCTGCGCGCAGGGCCGCAGCGCTGGTCTCGGTCGGCGCGCAGTGCAGCGCGGCGATCGTGCCGATGATCTTGCGGTTCACCTCTTCGGGCCAGGGCTGGTAGATATCGTGGCTGCGCAAGCCCGCCTCGACATGGCAGACGGGCAGCTTGCGGTAATAGGCCGCCAGCGCGCCGCTCATGGCGGTGGCGGTATCGCCCTGCACCACCACCCAATCGGGCGATTCGGCGTCCATCACTTTGCCCAGCCCGGTCAGCAGCGCGGCGGTGAGGCCATCGAGCGTTTGGTCGGGCTTCATCAGGTCAAGATCGTGCTCGGGCGTGATCCCGGCGATCGCCAGCACCTGATCGAGCATCCCGCGATGCTGCGCCGAAACGCAAGTCACCACGCGAAACCGCGCATCGGCGCCAAGCGCATGCACCAGCGGAAACAGCTTGATCGCTTCGGGACGGGTGCCGAAAATGACGAGGACGGTCTTGGTCATGCCTCGCCCATACACAACTCGTGTTAACCGTAAAACAACGCGGGACAGCGCCAGTCCGACACTCTATTGCGGCGCCATGCTGGATTATATTCGAAAACTGCAACACGGCGACATCTTCCCGCCGATCGATCACGAACTGATCGACTTGCGCAGCCGCCTGCACGGAAAGGTCCTCAACGCCGGCGCCGGCTGGCGCGATTTGTCGCATCTGGTCCCCGGCGAACTTATCAATCAGGACATCACCTGGGAAGGCGACGAGCGCACGCACATCGACCTGATCGCGCCGCTCCACGCCATCCCCGTGCCCGATGGCAGCTTCGATGCGGTGATCTGCCTGGCCGTGCTCGAACACGTGCAGAACCCGGTCGAATGCGTGGCCGAAATGGTGCGCGTGCTGAAGCCTGGCGGGATCATTGTTGCCAGTGTCCCGTTCATGCAGCCCGAACACAAGGTCCCGACCGACTACCAACGCTACACGAAGGACGGCCTAGCCGAGCTGTTCGGAAGCGAGCAGTTGTCGATCGAGGAAAACCGCGCGTTCTTTACGATTTACCACACGATGCACTGGATCGCGTCGGAATGGCTGAAGATGAAGAATACGCTGCCTTACAAGATCCTGCGGCGGATCGTGCTGATCCCGCTGGCGCACATGGCGCACAAGTCCGACCTGCAATCGGACATCCTCGCCTCGGCCTTCCGGATCGTCGCGGTCAAGCGGAGCTAACGGCGCGAGCGGAATCCGGCCGCCGGCATTAACCGTGAAATAAGAGCCTGCGCCTAAACACAGCATCGAAGCGGACCCAGCGCCCGCGCCGATGATGAGGCCCCTTTGCCGTGACCGCGATGTTCCCCCCCGTAAAATCCGCCCCCGCTGCCCGCCGCAAGGCCACTGCACCCGCCCGCAACACGCGCGTAACCGTGCTCGGCCTCGGCTATGTCGGCCTGCCGCTCGCGGTCGCGCTGGCCAAGCATTTCGACGTCACCGGCTTCGATATCGACACCCGCCGGCTCAAGGAACTCGAAGGTGCCCACGATCGCACCGGCGAGATCGAACCCGACCGCCTCACCGCCTCCACCCTCGCCGTCACCAGCGACACACAACTCTGCCCGGCGAGCGATTTCTACATCGTCACCGTCCCTACGCCCATCGACGAACACAACCGCCCCGATCTGCGCATCGTCGAAGCCGCCAGCCGCACCGTCGGCGAAATGCTCCGCGCCGCGCATGCCGAAGGCCTCAAACCGATCGTGGTGTACGAAAGCACCGTCTATCCCGGCGTGACCGAAGACGTCTGCGCGCCCATCCTCGAAGCGCACTCGGGCCTCAACTGCGGGCAGGATTTCTTTCTCGGCTACAGCCCCGAACGCATCAACCCCGGCGACCGCGAACACACCATCGAACGCATCACCAAAGTCGTCTCGGGCCAGACCCCCGAAGTGCTCGACCGCGTCGCCGATCTCTACGGCGCCGTCACCAGCGGCGGCGTGTTCCGCGCCGCCTCGATCAAGGCCGCCGAAGCCGCCAAAGTCATCGAAAACGCCCAGCGCGATATCAACATCGCCTTCATGAACGAGATCACCCAGATCTTCGGCCTGCTCGACCTATCCGTCTGGGACGTCCTCGCCGCCGCGCGCACCAAGTGGAACTTCCTGCCCTTCACCCCCGGCCTCGTCGGCGGCCACTGCATCGGCGTCGACCCCTACTACCTCTCCCACCGCGCCGAACAACTCGGCCACGACCCGCAAGTCATCCTCGCCGGCCGCGGCGTGAACGACGGCATGGCCAAATGGCTCGCCGGCAAACTCCACGCACTTCGCGGCGGCAAACCCGGCACCGCGCTGGTCCTGGGCCTGACCTTCAAGGAAGACGTGCCCGACTTGCGCAATTCCAAGGTGGCCGAAGTGGTGTCGGAACTGGCAGCGCTGGGCCACACGATAACGGTCCACGATCCGCTGGCCGACACAGACGAAGCTGCGCACGAATACGGCATCACGCTCGACGCCGATGCCCTGTCGCGCCAGTACGATTGCGTACTACTGGCCGTACCGCACCACGCTTATTTGAACCTCGGGCCGACGCGGGTGCGGGGGCTGGTTGCGCCGGGCGGGACTTTGGCGGACCTGAAGGGTGTGCTGGGGTCTGCGGCGGATTGGACTTTGTGAAGGTTTGTGAAGGTTTTAGAAGAGCCTCCGGCGGGCAAGGGCCATCGCCCTTGCATCCCGGGACTGGCCTCGTTGTGCACTACCGAAGCCGCAATTCCCGCCGCGAAGCGGCTATAGAATATTGCGACGATCCGTCACTATAGTAAAGTTGGACAATAGGTTCATGGGACACACCATATTTCTATGTTTAGAGCCCGTACAAGTATGTCTATAGCTGACGCCCTGCACGCATTTATCATTGAACTATCGTAAATCATCAAAGTGCCATATTTTAGCCAATTATGCCCTGTCTTACGACAATCCGCCATCGATTAGAGCGCTTATATCGTTCAACCTCATTACGCCTTGCCATGCCTTCAAGCCAGTACTCCAAACTGGAGGTACCACCAGAAAAACCTGATTCTCGAATAAATTTATCCAGAAGTTCAGCCTGAGCTAGTTCGCCTACGTCGGCATGCCTTTTTACAAACGAGGCAAAATTTTCGTATTGGCCTACATGTCCTACGGCATTTTTGACATCGTCTTTAATCCTGGATTGAAAAGCAAGAAGCTCATCGAGTACTAGTTCACTGAATTTTTCAAGATTTTCTCGCTGCCCTGATCGCGCAAGCGCTTCAACGATATGGCTAATTTCGTGCCAATTAAAACCACCATCCCATCGATAATCATCTAAAAATACCACCTCCTCTTCTTTATCAAGTTCTTCGTCGGAAGCCAATTGTGCCCATTGGTCATGACTCGATACTACTTGCAATTTATATTTTTCGGCTTCTTCTTTTAGCCATTTAAATGCTTCTTTTCTAAGATTTATTGCCTCTATTATAATAATAACCGCTTGAGTTAATGCGGCGGGATCATCGAGATGTCCAATAACATCGGCTCGTTTGCGAAGACGGCCGAGCGCTTTGACCGATCGAAGGTATTCAAAATTTTCAATGATCTCCCAGATACTTTGGGTTTGGTATTCGTCTTTCGGGTCATCGAAAATGGCACATAACTTTTTCTCAGAAACTGCAACTGACAGGATTTTTTGCGCGGCAGATTGAAATAATTCTCCAATCTCAGAAGCAGAAAAACCTGAGCACGACAAAACATTTTCCGCAGATCGAATAATTTCTTCGGAAAGTGCATTGCGATCAAATCCAAGAAAGTTGAATTCATATGTGACCATTCTGTCAGATCTCCAAAATGTTACACGGCCACTTAACCTACGGGAATTGGAACCGCGCATCATGGCGATGCCAGTTTACCTCTGCTAAGCTCAATACACTAGAAGAACCTGCCTCTATGAATGCCACCAACGCGCGCATTCTCCTACCGATCAAGAAGCGCACCAAATATCAAAGTTTGGCCACTAGGCCGGGATGGCACCCAACCTAGACAGTCCCGGGATGCAAGGGCAATGGCCCTTGCCCGCCGGAGGCACCTACCACTTAAAGGCTTGTAAAACATGAAAGTCCTAGTCACCGGCGTCGCCGGCTTCATCGGATACTCGCTGACCCGGCAGTTGCTTGCGCGGGGGGACAGCGTGATCGGGGTCGATGTGGTCAACGATTATTACGATGTGCGGCTGAAGGAAGCGCGGCTGGCGAAGCTGGTTGAGGCTGGCGGCGAGCGGTTCACGTTCCTGCGGCAGGACTTCGCCGATTATACCGGCCTTGTTGCTGCGCTGGAGCCGCATCGGTTCGACCGCGTGGTGCATCTGGGGGCGCAGGCGGGTGTGCGGTACTCGATCGAGAACCCGCATGCTTATGTGAGCGCCAACCTGGTCGGGCATCTCAACTTGCTCGAAGTCGCGCGGCATCGGGGGGTGGAGCATATGGTCTATGCCAGTTCGTCGTCGGTCTATGGCGGGAACACGCAGTTGCCGTTTTCGGTGGCGGACCGGGTCGATCACCCGCTGTCATTGTATGCGGCGACCAAGAAGGCGGACGAGTTGATGAGCGAGACTTACGCGCATCTCTATCGCCTGCCGTTGACGGGGCTGCGGTTTTTCACGGTTTATGGCCCGTGGGGTCGGCCCGACATGATGATGTGGATTTTCACCAAGGCGATCCTGGCGGGCCAGCCGATCCCGGTGTTCAACCACGGCGATATGTACCGCGATTTCACGTATATCGCGGATATCATCGCAGGCGTGATCGCCAGCCTCGACAACCCGCCGCCCGACGACGGCGCGGTGAAGGCGGGCGGGAGCCTGAAGCCGCACCGGCTCTACAACATCGGCAACCACCGCAGCGAGCACCTGATGAAGGTGATCGAGATTCTGGAGGCCGAATGCGGGCGCAAGGCCGAGATCGATTTCCAGCCGATGCAGCCGGGCGACGTGCGCCAGAGCTTTGCGGATATCGACGCGATTTCGGGTGATCTGGGGTACAAGCCGACGACGAGTATCGACGTGGGGGTTCCCAATTTTGTGCGGTGGTACAAGGATTATGTCGGAACCTGAAAAATCCACCGCTGCGCTTCGAACAAATAGTCAGGTTCGATACAAATATGATTTTATCTTTTTGTAGTTGTAAGCCAGATTTTGATACGATTGATCGGGGATTACCGAAGCCAGAGCGAGCCGCAAATCGGCGCCGCCCATCAGTCTGCCTTTTTTATGAAAACCTGCCATCTCCGTATCGAGCTTGATGAAGTTTTCAAAATCATCGGTAAATCTGTCTAAATTGAAATCGAAAATACACGCACCGCCGCTTTTGATTCCCACAAAATAGATATCTCTCGAAACCTTGTTTCTGAAAAATCTGAACGATGAAAACAAGTTTTCGAAATTCAACGCTTTTCTGAAATCGCTTTCGGTGAGGTTTTGGTAGTAGTCCCATCCCACGCTTTGCGTTCCTGGCGAATCCTGCGCCACGGTGCGCGTTGTGCCATGCTCAAGTCGGCCCGTCGTTGCGCAGGAAAAGGCAACAATTCCGCCCAATTTTGTCATTCGGTGCATATTGAGCAATGTTGCCTGCCAATGCGGGTTGTATTCGAAGCACTCACAAGAAATGGCAAGGTCGAAACTTTCGCTTGGCTCGGACACCTTTTCACCATCGCAAACCAGATCGACGCCCGGGCCTTCGACAAGATCAACGCCGATGTAGGAACTTTGCCCGAAAAAATTGCGAGTTCCACCGTTGACGTCGAATGAGCCAATTTCGATGATTTTTCGGTCGCTAAAATTGCTCGACAAGCTGTTCGCCAGCATTTCCACAAACTTCAACTGCTGCACATGAGCCATTTCATTCTCCTGTGGCGAGTTTTGCCGTAAAATTTGAATTGCAGCAATATTGTATCGCTTCGATCGGGCCGAACACAGGCGCGGATCGCGACAAAATCGCGATCATCAACTCAGCGCCGCACCACCTCGCCGCCCTTCATCACGAAGCCGACGTGTTGCAGCACGCGCACATCGGCCAGCGGATCGCCATCCACCGCGATCATGTCGCCATAGCGGCCCGCCGCAATCGCGCCCACATCCGCTGTCCGATCCAGCGCCTCGGCCGCGCTTTTCGTCGCCGCGGTGATCGCCTCGATTGGGGTCATCCCCCATTCGACCATCGTGGCGAACTGCTTGGCGTTGTCGCCGTTCGGGTACACCCCGCCATCGGTGCCGAACAGCAGCTTGACCCCCGCAGCGTGCGCGGCGCGGAAGGTTTCGCGTTGCTTGCGGCCGATCAGGCGTTCCTTGGCCAGGCTTTCGGCGAACACGCCGTTCTTTTCGCCTTCGGCCAGGATGTAGTCGTCGTTGTAGATGTCCATGTCGAACCAGGCGCCCTTGGCCTTGGCGAGCTTGAAGCTTTCCTCGTCGGCCAGGCTGGCGTGCTCGATCGTGTCGACCCCGGCGCGCAGCGCGTCGTTGATGCCGGCGGTGCCGTGCGCGTGCGCTGCCACGCGCATGCCGAGCATGTGCGCCTCGTCGACCACGGCTTTCACTTCCTCAAGGCTCATCTGCTGCGCGCCGACCGAGTCGGTCTTGGAGAACACGCCCCCGGTCATGCAGATCTTGATCACTTGCGCGCCGTACTTGCGCACCTTGCGCACTTGCGCGCGGAATTCCTGCGGAGAGTTGGCGATCTGCGGGCTGGGCACGTTGATCGAGGGCGGAAATTCCGTGGAATCGCAATGCCCGCCGGTCACGCCCAGCGCATAAGTCGCGGGCACGATCCGCGGGCCGGGCACGAAGCCGCCGTTGATCCCCTGCATCAGCGCCACGTCGGCATAGTTGTCCGACCCCACGTTGCGCACCGTGGTGAACCCGGCCTCCAGCGTTTTCTTCGCGTTGGCGACGCCGACCACGGTCCAGAAATTGTCGGTGAATTCCAGCCCGCGATAGCCGCTGAAATGGGGATCGCCGGTGAGGTGGACGTGCATGTCGATCAGGCCCGGAAGCAGCGTGCGATTGCCGAGGTCGATCACTTCGGCGTCCTTGGGCATCGCATCGCCCTTGTGCCCGACCGCGGTGATCCGCCCGTCGGTGACCGTGACTTGCGGATCATCCACCCGCTTGCCCGCCAGCACGTCGATCATGTGCGCGGCGGTTACAACCACGGTTTTGGCCGCCACGGCTTGCGGCAGCGCGAGCGCGATGATCATCGCAGTGGCAAACGGGATTCGCATGGGCTTTATCCTTATCAGGCGTAGGCAAGAGGCTCGGGTTGCGGGGCCGGCTTGCGCCCAACCGCCTTCGATCGCGCGATGGACGGTTTCTCGACCAGGCGCCAGAACCCCCAGGCGAATGCCACCGTTACCGCGAAGGCGGCCAGGTCGATGCCCATGTGCACGGCCAATCCGGACTGCGACAGCCTGCGCGGCCACGGATCGATCGTGCCGAGGGCGATCCAGCAGCCGATCGGCAAGTGGATCAGGTAGATGCTGTAGGACCAGTCGCCAAGCTTGCGCAGCACACGCTCGCCATTCAGCCAATCGCCCCACGGCGCGGTCGACGCCACGATCAGGAACGCGGCCAGCAATGCAAAGGACATTTCCAGCCAGGTGCGATGCGTTGCCATCGTCGCCAGGCACAGCACTGCAAGCAGAACCGGGCGCCAGCCGCGTTCGCGATCCCATTCGGCTATGGCCGTACCCAGCGCGAAGAAGCACCACTGATAGACGAAGAACAACGGCACGAAGGTCTTTTCCGATGTCCAGAACAGCGCCAGCACCGCCGGCGCCACCAGCACCGCCCAGCGCGCCCGCGGCACCAGCAGCGCAAGGCTGAGCCACAGGTAGAACGCCAATTCGTAGGTCAGCGTCCAGTACACCCAGTTGATCGGCGAGACCGGGGTGGCCGGCTGTGTGGTCAAAGTCAGCGTGGCGATCCAGCCGAGCGCGCTGTGCGGCAATACGATCAGGTCGTTGTTGCCCGTCAACAGTTTGTGGAAGATGATCACCGCCATCACCACCGCCAGGCTGGCGAGATAAGGCGGGTAGATCCGCCAGAACCGGCGGGCGAGGAAATCGCGCGCGCTGTCGGTCCGCAGCAGGCTGGAATGGACGGCAAAGCCGCTGATCACGAAGAAGATCGTCACGCCCAGTGCGCCGCTCATCATGAAATCGTAATAGGCCTGATGCGCACTTCCGGCATAGCGGGTATGGTCTCCGCCGATCTTGTTGATGTGGAAGATCGCGACCCACGATGCCGCAAACCCGCGCATCGAATCGATGAATGTGAAGCGCCTGCCCGGCGCTGCCACTGTTCCGCTTGCGTCCGTCACGCCATTCCCCCCGTAAGTATCTCGGCGTCAGCCTGCCGGCATCTGCTGGCTGGCGCAATGGAAGCCGCCGCCCCCCGCCAGCACCGCATCGGCCATCAGGCCAACCACGTCACGCCCGGGGAATAGCGCGGCGATCGCGGCCACTCCATCGGCATCGTGCGGGCTGCCGAACACCGGCACGACCACCATATGCGTGGTCACCACGAAGTTCATGTAGCTGGCCGGCTGGACCACGTCGCCCCATTCGATCCGCCCCGGCGAAGGGACTTCGGCCACCGAAACCCCGAACGCTCGTGCGCGCGCGGCGGCATCGGCGTAGATCGCGGCGTTGGGATCGTCCGCCCCGGTCGCCACCGGCACCGCGATCCGGTTCGGCGCGACGAAGCGCGCGAGGTTGTCGACATGGCCGTCGGTGTGATCGTTGATCAGCCCATCGCCCAGCCACAGCACGCGGGTGTAGCCAAGGTCACGCGCCAGCCGCGTTTCAAGCTCGGCGCGGGAAAGGCGCGGGTTGCGGTTGGGGTTGAGCAGGCACTGTTCGGTCGTGGCGACAAGCCCGGTGCCATCACCATCGAGCGCGCCGCCTTCGAGAATCCAGTCGGCGCGGGTGGCTGAAAGTACGGCGCTGGCGGCCAGATCGGCGCCGATCGCCTCGTCGCCAGGCATCAGGTACTTGCCGCCCCAGCCGTTGAACCCGAACAGCCGTGCCGCGCGGTTTCCGTCTGCCCCGCGCACCACCAGCGGCCCGGTATCGCGCAACCAAACATCGCCGTAGACGCGTTCCTCGATCGTGACGGCCGCGCTGCACAGCGCCTCCGCCCTCGCGCGGTTGGCCGCATCGCGCACCACCAACCGCACCGCCTGCCCGCTCTCCGCCACGGCGCTGGCAAACGCCGCGATCTGCTCTTGCGCCCGGCCGAGCATACCCGGCCACTCGTCGGCCAGGTGCGGAAAACCCACCCACAGCCACTCCTGCGGGTACCATTCGGGAGGGATAGTATATACTATTGACATTCACGATTCCGTATGAGTATATAAGGTTGCACAAAGGAGAACAACGATGGGAAAATATGATCCTCTCGCTCGCTACCTCAATCAGGCGGACGGAGAAAGCATCGACGCCAGTTTTGCGCAGGTGGAGGCCGTTCTTGGCTTCAAGTTGCCTGACAGCGCTTACCGTCATCAAGCATGGTGGGCCAATCAGACGAATGGCAGTCACAGCCACTCTCGGAGCTGGCAAGGCGCAGGCTGGGATACCTGCCAGGTCAACACAGCCCGTCGAACAGTTCGCTTCGAGCGGCGCAAAAGTGTTTCCAAGCAAACCCTTCAGAAGCGGCCGCCAGTTGTGCACGAGTCCAGCGATGACGCTTTGATCGACAAGGCAAGAGACATTACAGGGATCAACGACCGTGAGATGTTGGTAAAAGCTGGGCTTGAAGCGCTGATTCAGCGGGAGGCCGCAGCCTATCTCGCCTCGCTCGGCGGTACGATGCCTGATGCCAAGGCTGCACCGCGTCGGCGTTTTTCGTGGCGATCCTGATCGACTCCTCGGTCTGGATTGACCATTTCCGCTCGCCCATCGATGCGATTGCAGGCCAGATTCTAGCCGGTGACGTTCGCATGCACCGCTTCGTGATCGGCGAATTGGCGCTTGGTTCGCTGCCGGACAGGGCAAGATTTCTGCGCTTTCTACATGCGCTGCCGTCCATCCCGCCGTCTGACCACGAGGCGCTGCTCGCGTTCATCGGCGAAGCTGCGCTCGATAACAAGGGCGTCGGCTTCGTCGATGCACACCTGCTCAAAGCCTGCGCCGACCATGGCCTTATGCTCTGGACCCACGACCGCCGCCTCGCAGAGCAGGCCGAACGGCTCGGCCTGCTCCACACCGCCTGACCGTCAGCACCCGCCCTTCACGCCTGCGCAGCTTGCGTCGCGCGCCTTGCGGAATTCGTCGGAGGGGTGCCAGTTGGGCCAGGCGGTGGTCGTCGCCAGCATCCGGCCGAGCTTGTAGTAAAGCTGCACGTCAGCGGTGATGCCCGACCAATCCCAGTTCGGTGAATATTGGTCGCTCGGCTGGTGGTAGCGGTGCTCGACATAATCCTCGCTCGCCGCCGCGCCAGCCGCCTTGCCGCCGTTCACATAATCGGTGCCGCGGCCCAGATCGAACATCGGCACGCCGCGCTTGGCCAGGCTGAAGTGGTCCGAGCGGTAGTAGCTGCCGCGCTCAGGATGATCCTCAGGGCTTTCGACAAGCCCTCCCTCAGCCAGCGCCTGGCGGAAATAGGCCGTCAGGTCGGACTTGTCGCCGCCAGTCATCGCGTAATCGTGCGCGGCGCCGGTGGGTGCGAGCGAATCCATGTTCACGCCGCCCACGGTGCGGGCAAGCGGATAGACCGGGTGCTGCGCGTACCACTCAGAGCCGAGCAGCCCCGATTCCTCAAGCGTGACGGACACGAACACCTGGCTGCGCGCCGCAGCCCCCGCCTTCACATTTGCCTTCGCCAAAGCGGCGAGCGCCGCGACGCCGGTGGCGTTGTCGACCGCGCCGTTGCAGATGCCGTCTCCTTTCGCATCGGGCTTGCAGTGCCCCAGGTGGTCCCAATGCGCAGTGTAGAGCACGTATTCCTGCGGGCGCGTCTGGCCGGGCAGGATGCCGACCACGTTATGCGAGTTCGATCGCCGAATCGCGCTGTCGAAGCCAAGGCTGGCCTTCACCCCCAGCGGCACCGCGCGGAAGCCCTTGTGCGTGGCGGCTTCGGTCAATTTGGTGAGATCCTGCCCTGCCGCAGCGAAGATCTTCTGCGCCACCGGCAGTTGCACCCAGCCGTTGACCTCGGTCTGGTCCATCGCGTTGTTGGCCTTGGCCACGAAATACTGCGCGCCAGACCAGCTCGATTGCACCACGTTCCAGCCATAAGCAGCGGGGAAAGTGTCGTGCACGATCAGCGCGCCCACCGCGCCTTGCCGCGCGGCTTCCTCGAACTTGTAGGTCCAGCGGCCGTAATAGGTCATCCGGCGCCCCTTGAAGAGCCCAACCTCGCCCTCTTCGCGGTAATCGGGATCGTTCACCAGGATCACCGCGATCTTGCCGTGCATGTCTACGCCGGCATAGTCGTTCCAGCCCAGCTCGGGCGCGTTGACGCCGTGGCCGACGAACACCAGTTCGCTCGGGGCAATCTCTGTGTGCGGCACCACGCGGTAGCTGCCTGCGACGAATTCGCTGCCGTAGGCGAAGCTGAGTGGTGCGCCGCCGCCGGTGATCGTCAGCGGGGTGTGGTGGGTGCCGGTCATCTCCACCGTCGGCACGTCCTGCAACCATCCCGCAGGCTTGCCCTTGCTCGCGGGGACGCCGGGCTTGAGCCCCGCTGCCTTGAACTGCGCGATGATCGTATCGAGCACCTTGGGCTCGGCGCGGGTACTGGGCCCGCGCCCTTCGAGCGCATCGGACGACAGCGTTTTCACCACGTCCTTCATCAGCGGAACGTCGACCGCAGGCGTGGCGACATGGGGGATCGCGGCCTGCGGCCCGGTGGCGGCGACCAGCAGCGAGGCAGATGCCAGCGTGATTGCACGCAACGGGAACCGGACAAAACTCTGCGGAAAAATCATGGGGCTGTGTCCTGCTGCGATCCACCGGGCGACCCTTTCGCCCCGGCCGATATGGCACCTGTGTTGCGGGGACGTGATGGCAGAGCGTGCCATCGCCCGCAAGCGAAGGCGCGTTGGTGCTTGATCGCCCGCGGGCAAGCGGGCACTCCCGCCCGATGAGCGGAACCGAGACGGCGACAGGCGCGGATCAGGCCGGTTGGACCAGCGCGATGGCCCGCGCCCGGGCGCACGCCCCGTTCCTGGCCGATGCGCTCGACAAGCTGCCCGATCTGGCAAATTTGCTGAGCTCGGGCTTGTTCGACGATGCGCTCGCGCACGCGAAGGCGGCGGGACATGACGAAGCCGAGACCGGCGCGGCCCTGCGGCGCGAGCGGCTGTCGCTGGCACTGACGCTGGGAGTAGCCGACCTGGCCGGCGCGCTGCCACTGGCGCGGGTGATGCGCGAATTGTCCGCCTTCGCCGACCGCGCGCTCGATACCGCAATCCGCGATGCCGTGGCGCAGCGCACTGCCGATGCAGACTTCGCCGGCTTCGCGGCGATCGCGCTCGGCAAGCAGGGCGCCGAGGAACTGAACTATTCCT
This sequence comes from Novosphingobium sp., assembly GCF_025351285.1. GTDB lineage: Bacteria > Pseudomonadota > Alphaproteobacteria > Sphingomonadales > Sphingomonadaceae > Novosphingobium. The sequence goes on along the minus strand of NZ_JANXWG010000013.1, from coordinate 1,527 downwards.
CGGACATCGATCCGATCCTGCTTTACGATCCCGCCACGCTGCCGCACCGCCCGCGCGAAGAAGCCGGAGAGGCCGCGCAGCGCATTGCGCGCACCGTGGTGCAAACGCTCTCTGCGCGCACCGAACTCGGCTATGTGTTCCGCGTCGACTTGCGGCTGCGCCCAGCGTCCGAAGTCAGCCCGCTGGCGATCCCGCTGCTCGGCGCGATCAGCCACTACGAAAGCAGTGCACTGGCGTGGGAGCGCGCGGCTTACATCCGCTCGCGCGCCTGCGCCGGCGACGTTGCGATGGGCCAGGCGTTCCTCGACACGATCCGCCCGTTCGTGTGGCGCCGCAGCCTCGATTTCGGCGCGATTGCCGAGATCGCCGCGCTTACCGCGCGGATCCGCGCGCATTACGCAGCGGGCCAGCAGGTCGGTCCCGGCTTCGATCTGAAACGCGGGCGCGGCGGCATCCGCGAGGTGGAGTTCTTCGCGCAAGTCCACCAGTTGATCCACGGCGGGCGCGATCCGTCGCTGCGGATGCGCGGCACCCGCCCCGCGCTCGATGCGCTGGCGGCGGCCGGGATCATCGACACCGAGGACGCGGCGGTGCTCGGCGCCAGCTATGACCGGTTGCGCACGATCGAGCACCGCTTGCAGATGGTGTCCGACCAGCAGACGCACGCGCTGCCCGCCAACCTCGCCGCGCTCGACAACGTCGCGCGGCTTGATCGATTGCCCGATGGCGCGGCGCTGGTGGCCGAAGTGGCGGCGATTTCCGAAGCGGTCGGCGTGCGCTACGATGCCTTGCTGGCCACGGTCGGGCCGAAATCGCATAGTCCGCGCCCTGCACCATCGCCCGCTGCGCCACCCTTGCGCGAACAGCTCGCCGCGCTCGGCTTCGCCGACACCGAAGCCCTCGCCACCCGGATCGAAGGCTGGACCAGCGGCAGCACCCGCGCGCTGCGTGGGCCCGAGGCCCGCTCTGCCTTCGCCAACATCCGCCCTGCCCTGCTCGCCGCGCTGGCCGAGGCGCCCGATCCGATGCGCGCGCTGCTGCGGTGGGAGCAAGTGCTCGCCCAGTTGCCCAGCGCGATCAACGTGTTCCGGTTGCTGGAAGCGCGGCCCGGCCTGCTCGCGGTGATGGTCAAGGTGTTGTCGCATGCGCCCGTGCTGGCCGACGAACTGGCGCGCCGCTCCGACCTCGTCGACATCCTCATCGACCGCACCGCCTTCGACCTCCCGGGCAGCGTGGCCCAGATCGCCGCCGGGTTCGCACGCGGCGAAGCGGGTGACGATTACCAGCGGCTGCTCGACCGCGTGCGGCTGCGCGTGGGCGAAATGCGCTTTGCGTTGGGCGTCCAACTGATCGAAGGGGGACGCGATCCGCTCGATGTCGCCGCCGCGCTGGCGCGGGTGGCGGAGGCCGCGATCATCGTGCTGGGCGACGCGGCGACGCGCGAGTTCGAAATGGTCCACGGCCAGGTCCCCGATAGCCGCATGGCGATCCTCGGACTGGGGCGGCTGGGTGGCGGCGCGCTGACGC
>NZ_JANXWG010000149.1 GCF_025351285.1 Novosphingobium sp. | reverse complement strand
TGGCCGATGTGGTGGCGGTGCTACCGACGTTTACCGGGCCGATCGAGCAAGTGCCACCGGCCTATTCGGCGATCCGCATCGATGGCGAACGTGCTTACGATCGGGCGCGGGCGGGCGAGGTGTTGGAGATGCCCACCCGCGCGGTCACCATTCACGCGCTCGACATCGTGGCATCGGCAGGAGGCGCGCTGGCCGAGCTCACCCTTCGCGCCCACGTCTCCAAGGGCACCTATATCCGCAGCCTGGCGCGCGACATCGCCCGCGCCGCCGGCACGCTCGGCCATGTCACCATGCTGCGCCGCCTGCGTGCCGGCTCGTTCGACCTGTCCCGCGCGATTTCGCTGGACAATCTGAACGAATTGGGCAAGGGCGCGCAGCTTGAACGCATACTCTTGCCGCTGGAGGCGGGGCTGGACGACATCCCGGCCATCGACCTTACACCGGAGCAGGCAAGGGCGGTCCACCAGGGCCGTGTTCTGACCGGAATGGCCTTTCATGACGGGCTTCATTGGGTGCGATCCGGGACACGTCCCCTCGCGCTGGTGCAGCTTTCAGGCGGTTGCCTGACCGTTTCGAGGGGCTTCAACCTTCCCGATGTCGCGGAGTAAATGATATGTCGGTGACCGCTGAAAAGAAGCAGGAAATCATCCAGGACAACGCACGTGCCGAAGGCGACACCGGTTCGCCAGAAGTGCAGGTTGCGATCCTGACCAGCCGCATCCTGACGCTGACCGAGCACTTCAAGGCGCACCACAAGGACAACCATTCGCGCCGCGGGCTGCTGATGATGGTCAACAAGCGCCGCACGCTCCTCGCCTATCTGAAAAAGACCGACGTGGACCGCTACAACGCGCTGATCGCCAAGCTCGGCTTGCGCAAGTAATCACACGGAAACGGTCCCGATCGGGGCCGTTTCCTGATTCTGGCCCCGGAAAAACCGGGTGTCAGATATCTGATCCTGATCGCAATGACGCGGCCGGATCAGCGAGGGGGGCGCAAGACGCGCCTCGACCGGGCCGGGACGGTAACCCCGGCAACTGAGGCCCCGCCCGGCATCTGGCCGCGCGGGTTCAAAAGGAAACTACATGTTCGACGTCAAAACCGTATCGATGGAGTGGGGCGGAAAGACCCTCACTCTGGAAACCGGCCGTATCGCCCGCCAGGCAAACGGCGCCGTGCTCGCCACTTATGGCGAAACCGTTGTGCTTTGCGCGGTTACCGCTGCCAAGTCGGTCAAGGAAGGCCAGGATTTCTTCCCGCTGACCGTGCACTACCAGGAAAAGTTCTTCGCCGCCGGGCGCATCCCGGGTGGCTTCTTCAAGCGTGAACGCGGCGCCACCGAAAAGGAAACGCTGGTATCGCGCCTGATCGACCGGCCGATCCGTCCGCTGTTCCCCGAAGGCTTCTACAACGAAATCAACGTCATCGCCCAGGTGCTGAGCTATGACGGCGATACCGATCCCGATGTGCTGGCACTGATCGCCGCCTCGGCCGCGCTGACCATTTCGGGCCTGCCGTTCATGGGCCCGATCGGCGCCGCGCGCGTTGGTTACGAAGATGGCGCCTACACGCTCAACCCCAAGCAGGATGCGGCCGCCAACGGCGCGCTCGATCTGGTCGTCGCCGCTACCGGCAACGCGGTGATGATGGTCGAATCCGAAGCCAAGGAGCTTTCGGAAGAGGTCATGCTGGGCGCGGTGCTGTTCGCGCATGACGAGATCAAGAAGGTCGTCAACCTGATCATCGATCTGGCCGAAAAGGCCGCCAAGGAACCTTGGGACGTTGCGATTACCGACAATTCGGCGATCAAGGACAAGCTCAAGGGCGTGGTCGCCGGCGATATCGCCGCGGCCTACAAGCTGACCGACAAGTCGGAACGCTCGAACGCGCTCAACGCCGTCCGCGCCAAGGCCAAGGAAGCCTTCGCGGGCGAATCGGGCCAGATGCAGATGGCGGCCGGCAAGGTCGTCAAGAAGCTCGAAGCCGAAATTGTGCGTGGCGACATTCTCGAGAACGGCAAGCGCATCGATGGCCGCAAGGTCGACGAAGTTCGCGCGATCGAAGCGATCGTCGGCTTCCTGCCGCGCACGCACGGTTCGTCGCTGTTCACGCGCGGTGAAACGCAGTCGATCTGCACCACCACGCTGGGCACGCGCGAAAGCGAGCAGATGATCGACGGGCTCGAGGGCCTGACCTATTCGAACTTCATGCTGCACTACAACTTCCCGCCCTATTCGGTCGGCGAAGTCGGTCGTTTCGGTGCGCCTTCGCGGCGCGATACCGGCCACGGCAAGCTGGCATGGCGCGCGCTGCGCGCGGTGCTGCCGACCAAGGAAGACTTCCCCTACACGATCCGCGTGGTGTCAGACATCACCGAGTCGAACGGGTCGTCGTCGATGGCCACGGTCTGCGGCGGCGCCTTGTCGATGATGGACGCGGGCGTTCCGATCACGCGGCCGGTTTCGGGCATCGCGATGGGGCTGATCCTCGAAGGCGACAAGTTCACCGTGCTGTCCGACATCCTGGGTGACGAAGATCACCTGGGCGACATGGACTTCAAGGTGGCCGGCACGTCCGAAGGCATCACCACGATGCAGATGGACATCAAGGTCGCGGGCATCACGCGCGAGATCTTCGAAGCCGCACTGCACCAGGCCAAGGCCGGCCGCGCGCACATCCTGAACGAGATGACCAAGGCGCTCGGCACCTCGCGCACCGAACTGTCCGACTATGCTCCGCGCATCGAGACCTTGCAGATCGACAAGTCGAAGATCCGCGAAGTCATCGGCACGGGCGGCAAGGTGATCCGCGAGATCGTTGCCGAAACCGGCGCCAAGGTGGACATCGATGACGAAGGCCTGATCAAGCTGTCGTCGTCCGATCCGGCGCAGATCGAAGCCGCCCGCGCATGGATCCTCGGCATCGTCGAGGAAGCCGAAGTGGGCAAGGTTTACAACGGCAAGGTCGTCAACATCGTCGACTTCGGCGCGTTCGTGAACTTCATGGGCGGCAAGGACGGGCTCGTCCACGTCTCCGAGATGCGCAACGATCGGGTCGAAAAGCCCACCGACGTCGTCAAGGAAGGCCAGGAAGTAAAGGTCAAGGTTCTCGAGATCGATCCGCGCGGCAAGGTTCGCCTGTCGATGCGCGTCGTCGACCAGGAAACCGGCGCCGAGCTGGAAGACACTCGCCCGGCGCGTGAACCCCGCGAACCCCGCACCGATCGTCCCGATCGCGGTGGTGGTGATCGTCGTGGACCGCGCAGCGGTGGCGGCGGCGGTGATCGCGGCCCACGTGGCGGCGGTGACCGTGGTCCGCGCCGTGAAGGCGGCGATCGTGGCCCGCGTCGCGAAGGTGGCGATGCACCGGCCTCCGATCACATGCCGGCTTTCCTGAAGGCCGACGACTGATCCAGGCCGCGCAAGCGCAATGAAAAAGGCCGCGAGAGCATCTGCTCTCGCGGCCTTTTTCATTGGGGTTGGAGGGGTAGCTTCCGCTTACCTGACCCGCGGCCCGCCGAACGGCAGCGGCGGCGGAGGACGGCGATGGCCGCGCGGAAGTTGCGCCTGGTAGGCGCGGCCGCAATGCTCGACGCAGTACGGGAAGCCCGGGTTCACCTTGACGCCGCAGAAGTGGAAATCGGGCTCGCCCGGGTGGCCCATCGGCCAGCGGCAGATGCGATCGTTGAGATCGAGCAGGCCGGTCTTGTCGGCGATTTCGGGTGAGGGTCGGGCGGCCACGAGCCGGCGTGGCGGTGCGGGAGGAATTGGGGCCTGCTGGTCACCGGGGCCCTGGCGCAGGAAGCCGCCGGGGCCGACCGAGACGATGCGCGGGCTGGGGGGCTTGACCGGTGGAAGCTCTTCGCCGGCGACCGGCGCCACTGCCGGCGGGGCAGGGCGGGCGGCAACGGGGGGCGGCGTGCTGGGTGCAGCCGGCGCGACAGGCGCTGCTGCCGGTGCTTCGGCGACAGGCGCGGGTGTGGCAGGCGGTTCGGCAGCCTTTGCCGGCTTTGCTTCGGGCGCGTCGGCGCTGTCACCGGCCTTGTCGTTGGGTTTGACCGGCGAAGGCCGAGCTTTCAGCCCAAGGCGGTGCGCCTTGCCGATCACCGCGTTGCGGCTGACCCCGCCAAGCTCCTCGGCGATCTGGCTGGCAGTGGCACCGCCCTCCCACATTTTTGTCAGGCGTTCGATTCGTTCGTCGGTCCAGCTCATGCGCGGGGCCCTATCCTTGTGCTTGCGCGAAAAATGTTCCGCGACCGATGTCTTGCCACGCAGCTACGCGCGCGATACGCCCCGGCCATGGCAGAAACCTCTTCACCCCGGCAAGGGGCAATATCTCGTCAACCAAGCGGGTTTTCGCCCCCTGGGCAGCCGATTTTTCGCGGTTTCAACAAATTGGGGCTGTGGACGCTCTATATGAAGGAAGTGCGCCGGTTCTTCAAGGTGCAGACCCAGACGATCTGGGCGCCCGCGGTTACCACGCTGCTGTACCTGATCATCTTCACCCTGGCGCTGGGACGCGGCAACCGCCTTGTGCTGGGAGTGCAGTTTGCCAGCTTCGTGGCGCCGGGGCTGATCGCGATGGGCATGATCAACAACGCATTTGCCAATTCCAGCTTCAATTTCCTTGCGGGAAAGATCCAGGGGACGATCATCGATTACCTGATGCCGCCGATCAGCGAAGGCGAACTGATGCTGGCGCTGATCGGCGCGGCAGTCACGCGCGCGGTGCTGGTGGGGCTCGCGGTATCGGGCGCGATGCTGCTGTGGCCGGGCGTGCACTTGACGCTGATGCACCCGTGGGCAGTGGTGTGGTTCGGGCTGATGGGGTCGACGCTGCTGGCGCTGATCGGGCTGCTGACGTCGCTCTGGGCCGAAAAGTTCGATCATGCCGCGGCAGTGACCAACTTCGTTATCACCCCGCTGTCGATGTTGTCGGGCACGTTCTACGTGATCAGCAATCTGGCCCCCGCATTCCAGGCAGTGAGCCGGGTCAACCCGATCTTCTACGTGATTTCGGGCTTCCGCTATGGCTTCCTGGGGCAAAGCGATATCGGCGACAGCAATATGGCGGTCTTGCACGGTGCGCTTGGGTTGGGCGTGCTGAACCTTGCGGTCGGTGCGTTGACGTATGCGCTGCTGCGGTCAGGCTGGAAATTGAAAACCTGACGGGCCAGCGTTATCAGCCTGGCAAACTCAATGCGAAAGTCCGCGCCGCAGCTTGTAGCGATCCCCATCGAACGGGTCGAACATATCGTCTAGCGATGGGTGATCGACCGGGCCGGAAACCGCATCGCCGAGCAGGTTCTGCTGGCTGACGTAGGCCACGTAGCTGTTCTCGCCGTTTTCTGCCAGCAAGTGATAGAACGGCTGGTCGCGCTTGGGCCGGACTTCGGCCGGGATCGATTCGTACCATTCTTCGCTGTTGGCAAAGACCGGATCGATATCGAAAACCACCCCGCGAAAGCTGTAAAGCCGATGACGCACTATGTCGCCAATGGCGAACCGCGCCACCGCAACCGAAGGAGCATCGATCTCGCGACCAGCTTGGGGAGAGAAAAATCGGGCTTGATCCATGTCTTCGATATAGGACGGTACGGTATCACTAACAAGCGATCTGCACGACGAGGCAAAAGGCGGGATTGGCGAACCGGCAAGTTCCGCTTGGCAAACCCGGGATCATGCGCTAACCGCGCGCTTCCTCGACCCCGGGTGACATATGGGCACCCACACCGACCTTGCGGAGAGGTGGCAGAGTGGTCGAATGCACCGCACTCGAAATGCGGCATACGGGCAACCGTATCGAGGGTTCGAATCCCTCCCTCTCCGCCAGTACCTTTTTATCTTGTACGATAAAACGAGGATGACTGGTCGTTGCCCACGACCGGGCCACACGATAGACTTGTGGTAACAGGCGGCAGATCTGGCCAACACGGCGTCGAGCCGAGACCGCAATCTTCGAGAATATCAACGGGTTCGACAACACCCGCAAGCGCCGTTCATATCTGGGCGGCAACAGCCCGCTCGCCTTCGAAGCCGAGGCGGCAGGATCAGACGAGTGCCCAGCGCAAACCCGTCACAAGTCCAGTCCGGTACCCCTCGATCCATCGATCTGTCTGAAAACCGCGGATTCCCGCGGCTTCGGTGGCGGTGAGGGGCTCGTATTGGGCACAGAAAATGGCTGAAATTCGGCAAAAATATGGGAGGCACATTTGGTAAGGCCCCCAATAAAGCCCCCAATCGAGCCGGAAGCCAACGAACATGTCCGGTCAGTTCGTGCTCCCGCGTGGTCCCGCTGGTCGGATACACATTGGCGGGACAGCAAAGCAGGGCCGCTTTCCGGGCAATTTAATTCAAATGAAAAACCAAGCACACCGTACGCGAGTCCTCGCTGGCGCTAACCCATTGAGAGGGGCGAGCAATATAGCTGATTCAGCGCCTCGTCACTTCTCAATCACTATGATGCACGGCCTCCAATGCAAATCAAAGTACATCGGTCGGCGTGGGAAATGGCGGAATTCGCCCGTTTCAGGCCAGTAGTTCACTAGGCCAAGGACAGATCAGAGTGCCTTGCGTGGTTTTGCACCAGCCGGTCGCCGGGAAGGGCGGCTTCAGGCACTGGTGGGCGCGAAGGCGACATTCCGGACACGACCACTTTCCAGTCATACAGCCGGTGCGATAGCCGAGCCTAGAGCCGCCGATCGTTAAGGCGAAAAGCAACACGCCTATCCGCGTTCCCCAGGCAGCAATTCCACCGGCCCGCACTTCACGTCACGCGATCCGCAAGCCCGGCATTTCACGCTGCGCTGCACCGCCCCAATATCTCGGCTCGTGCTCGCCATCGATCGCGCCATGCTCAGCGCCAGGCTGTCCAGCGTCGCCGATCGCCCGCACCCGTGGCAAACCACGCGCAGATTGAAGCCGTGACGCGAATAGTCGCTGATCTTGTCGAGGCGTTTTGATCCCATGGCCGCATGAGAACAAATGCAGAATGATTCGGCAAGGCCCACAGTGAAACCGACCAAGATATCTCCGGGCTAGGCTTGCGCCCGACGACGGAAGTGCGCCGACCGATTGCCAGCAAGCGAAGTCAGCGCATGCGCGAGCGGAACTGCTACGTCGGGCACTGATCCAGCCTGTCGCGCGGCAGCCTCCGCCGTCATCTGCTATTCAAGCACACAAAAGTCGCTAGAAAGGCAGGATGGATTTTCGAACCACGATCGCCATTGTTTTGCTTGCGTCAGTTAGTTGCTGTGGCTCACAGGCATGGGCCGCATCTGAGGTACCAACGCCGCCAGAAACGACTTTGGTGCAACGGAAAGAAGCCTCAGAAGCGGTCTTGCGCAATGATGTAGTGGCCCTGAAAGCTATGGCTGAAACAGGGAATTCGGATGCGATATTTTATGTAGGCTATATGTATTACGAAGGCAAAGGCGTGGTGCAGGACTACGCTGTGGCGGCCAACTGGTATCGCAAGTCCGCAGAGCAAGGAGGTCGCGTCCCGCAGGCGATCCTCGCTGAGATGTATGCAAACGGTCGAGGTGTTGCGCAAAATTACGCTGAAGCAATTGTTTGGTACCGCAAAGCTGCCGAGCAGGATTGGCCCGCAGCGCAGTTGAGCCTCGGCCTGCTGTACTACAATGGCCAAGGTGTACCACAAGACTATAGTGCCGCTGCCGGCTGGTTCCTCAAGGCCGCCAAGTCAGGTGACGCCGGTGCTGAATACGACCTCGGTGTGATGTATGCCCTCGGCCAAGGCGTTGCGCAGAACTACGCGGTTGCAAAGGGCTGGTACCGCAAGGCTGCCGAGGCCGGCCAAATCGATGCACAATACAACCTTGGCCTGATGTATTGGCGGGGCGAAGGCGGGCCGCAGGATTACCTTCAAGCACACAAATGGTTCAACCTTAGTGCCGCTGGAGCCGTCGCGGCCGAAACTCGGGATAGAGCGGTCAAGGCCCGCGACATGGTTGCTACCAAAATGACTCCCACCCAGATTGGTGAGGCCCAGCGGCTGGCCAGCATCTGGCAGAAGAAGTGATCTGCGTGCTTCTTCTCAGAATGCAATGGTTGGTCAACGGGGGCTATAAAAACACCGATTGTTGTCGCGTCCGTCGGTTGATGTTGCTGGCCCGCTGAGAGGATAACACTTGAGCAAGCTTATCATTTTCGCAGTGCTGTCGGCCAGCTCGGCTATCTCCGTTTCGCACAGAGCAATGGCGGAAGAAGTGCTTTTCTTGAAATGCGATATGGAAGAGGCAAAGATAGGCGGGGACGTTGCAGATGGATCATCAGCGCCAGTTAGCGCAAGCAAATACTCTTGGGAGTTTGGCAGTACTCAAAAGAAAACCATATACTTTAAAATAAAAACCAGTCAGCCATTTGTTGATCATAATGATAAAAGAATAGTCGTGAATGAATGGTATGAATTTGATGGAAGACAATATAGCATAAAACTCTTTTCGGATATTACGCCGCTTGGTTGTGATATCAGTAATTGCAAATTCAATATAGACGGATTTCGAATTTCTGCATCATTTTCTCATTCTAAAAATTGGCAAGAATATAGAATTATTCAGATAATAGATAGAGAGACTGGAAAGATAGTTAGAGGAGATAGGCTGGATGTTTATAGTCACCTGATCTCGAATGACGGCAATTTATCAGGAGATCACGGAACTCTGACAATGGACCGATATGGATTCTGCGAAAAATCTCCAGATATGGAAGATCGCCCCACAAAATTTTAAATAGTTAGCAAATATTGATCTTATAGATCTGCAAATTTACTACAGACTTTATTATTATCTAAATCAAGTGTAAATAGGTCTTGCGCGCAATTTAAAATCTTAATGGACTTTGTCTTTGGCCGATCTCACAGCCTTCCGCATGGAAAGGCGCTTGCCGCTAACAAGTGTTGCCCCCACGTACTCGTCAAGCCGCGCCAGGTAAGCTTCGCGCTCAGTCTTGCAAAGCTTGTGCTTCGCTCGGGTACCAGCATGAGCGCGTGGCAAGAGTTGGGAAATTTTCCTGTCGATTTTTCTGATCGCTACATAGGCGCGTTCTAGAGCGTCCATTTGCTGCGATCGATATTGCAGTCCGGAAGCGGCCACGGACTGAAAAGACACTCCACCCGGGGGGAGGATCATCCTGCAGCAGCGGCCCCCGGTATGGGGGCAAAGCAGGTAGAATCGCCGGCCCCCAAATCGCATCGGTTTTCCCACAAGCGAGACTGACTGCCTGATCGGCTGGCCAAAACACTTCCCGTCAATGCGCAGGACCAGCGAGTCGTCGTAGCCGTCAACCGCTAGCGCCACCTCTCCGACCGCAGGGCCTTTGCCTTGCCACGTCAAGTGGACGGGGCCTGACGACCAGCCTTTGAGCAGCCCCAGCTCGCGAAGTTCCGCCGTGTTGATCGAAATGCAGTTTTCAACAACTAACATGGCCTCAACTTTCCCACCTAAATCCTCTACGAGAAGCCGAAATTTTCTGTCGTACCAGGACAAACAGGATGATCAGGACGAAGTTCGTATTTACGTGATGTATTTGCCTTAAGCAGGGCAAAGCGCTAGGGCGATAGATAGATTTCTCGTCCTGATCATCCTGCATAACTTGCTCAGACTGAGGATTCCTTCGCGCACAAGCGCAAGCAACACTTGCTATCGCCACCGCGCTTCTCGACCTGAAAACCCCGACGCCTAAGTTCGGATGTTAGCCAGCGCGGCACGCCCAAGGGATAGCCGGCACGTAAAGCAAATTGTTGCCAGGCATCGAATAGTACGCTGGTCCGCTCCCAATGATCAGGCGCCAGTTCACAACAGTCTGCGAGCCACTGGCCAACCACGTCCTGATCCGCAAAGTAGTCCGCGTTCGCGGCTGTAACTGACTTGGGGCGCAACAGACCAACAGTGTCGTAATGAGAGCAACCGTCAATCATCCATTGGAGGATCTGCGGCCATTCCTCTCGCAGCTTTTCCTCCAAATCCGGATCGGGCCGCTGCGGCTTCACGTTGAACGGGACGAAGTTGATGCGGCGCTGCATCGCGTCGTCAACGTTGGCGAGCCTCGGTGCGTGATTGCCGGCGATCATCAACTTGAATTCCGGCACGAAGGTAAAATGGTCCTGCCGCATAAAGCGGGCTGTAATCGGATCGCCACCAGTCAGGGATTTTAGCCGCGCTTCATTCCATGAACGACCGGACTCGGTTTCCGATGCTGTCACCAAGCGCGCACCGTGCAGCATGGCAAGTTCGGTCGAGTGACGCTCGAATTTCGATTCTGTGAGCGTTTCCATGGTCGCGGTCACGGCATAGTCGCCAAGGATGCCGGCCACGGTATTGACGAAAACGCTTTTGCCATTGCCGCCGAACCCCAAAAGGAAAAGTAGCGCGTGCTCCTTGGTCAAGCCTGTCAGGCAGTAGCCGCACCAACGTTGCAGGAACGCGATCGTCTCTACATCGCCGGCCAATGCCTCGTGGAGAAAGGCCAGCCAGCGCGTCGGGTCGCCAGCGGTTGGCGAGCATGCCGCCACCTTGACGATGCGCTCGGCCGGGGAAGCAGGACGAAGTTGGCCGGTGCTCAGGTCCACAGTAGCCGCAGGCGTCCCTAGCAACATCGGATCGGCGTTCCAATTCGACGTGGTTGTTGCATGCTGAGGGTCACTCTGGGCAATCCTCAGCGCGCCCGCGATCGTCGTGCTTTTGGAAAGCGAACGCTTGCCCTTGCCCAATTGGCGCGCGGTGCCCCGCATGATCTCAAACGCGAGCTTTCGAGTGTCTTCTTGCCAGCTTGCTCCGGCCCAATGGAACCACTTGCCAAGAGAATGATCGAACAGGAAGGTGCCGGCCGTGCGCTCAGAAAATGCCCGCGCTAGCGAATCTTCCGAGACCGCTGCTTTGTCGTTCAGAGAACTCCGCGCCTTTTCAATGCTCCGCTCGATTGCCCGGCGAGGATCGGGCTGCCTTCGCGGATGGTCACTGATGATGTTCGCGGGATCGAGGCAAGTTCTGTGGATTTCTTCATCGCTCCAGCCCGCCTGGATCATCAAATTGACGCCTGAGAGCAACTGAGCTGACATGTCGCAACCAAATTGGTCATAAGGGTCGGCCTCAAGGATCAGGCGGTCAAGCCGCTCGCTCGGCGGCACATGGTGCTGCGCACCCGTCGAACCCGCCCCACTGCCAGGCGGAGATCCCGAGAGGGGCGGAACTGAGTGGTCGGTGATCGTGGGGGGCGGAGGGTACGCTGCCTCCAATTCCTTCAGCGTGTAGACTTGGCCGGTTTCTGGCTCGATAAGGCTCGCCAACACGGGTTTGCGCCCGGCCGCCCGCTTCTTCGCATTCGGCCAGTTCGTGAAGCCGGGGACGCGCATCAGTCGGTCGATGTTGTGACAGGCATCTCCGCCGAAGCGGTGGCGCACGCCGATGTTGATCGCTTCGACGCGGTCGATGCAATCGGTTGGCGCCGCCAGCCGCCAGAATGCCTGCACACCGTTACCGCTGTCCACGATCATGCTTGGTGGACAGATGGATGCGTTCAGCGTTGCAACGGCCGCAGCCTTGTCGAAATCGCGGGTGCCTTTAGGCGGGTCGATGTCAACATGAACAAAGCGAACGGCAGTGATGTCGACCTTGGCGGGTTTTCTATGGAGGCCAGGGCGAACGCAGTTGGGGGTCCAGTAGATGTTGCAACCTTCGGCATTGCGCTCCGCCGCCCACGCGCAGGCTGCGGCGACGTCCGTGCCGAAGTCCTGCGATCGGACAGCACCGCCGTCCGCTTGAATCGCGGTCAAATGGACCTGATCTAAGCCGCGCAGGAATGCAGCGGCCTCGTCCGGTTGATTGGGAAGAGTGGCCATGACTTATTCCTCCCCCGTCACGAGGCCGCGCAAGCTTTCGGCTGGGATGATTGTGCGCCCACCGACGCGAACGGCTTTAAGTCTGCCGGAGGAAATGTGCGCGTAAATTGAGGTGCGGCCTAAGCTGCTGGCCGTGCAGGCCTCCTTCACGCTAAAACCAATTTTCTGGGGGTACTGATCTACGGTTGGCATCGCTTGCTCCTAGTCCGCTAGTGGTCGGAGCCGTCCGAATAGTGCCACTAGGAGTCACGGTGCACACGGGGGAATCGTGACATGAGCGCCTTATCGTCGTGCCCGATCCGCAAGAACTATTTTCAACTGCCTCCTCGCTCTTTCAACCGCCGCCCGGTCATTCGCAGCGCGGAATAGGTCATTATCTTGACAGGCTTGAACAATCATCTTCGGTGTCAAATGAAATTTCAAGCCGACCTCGTCGTTAACTATATCTCCAAAATCAAGCCACATTTCAATGAGAGATCTTATCCCGCTAAATTCGTCATCTTTGCCATAGATGCCCATAGCAATTAGCGCTGCAGACCCACGACGCTTGTCGTCTAAATCCCTTTTGTCTATTATTTCTGAGCAAAGTTCCTTCGCGATATGCTCTACCCAACAAAGCTTTGTGCCAGGGTCCGCCTTACCTGCAGATATTGCTTTCCAGATTCGCTCTGCCGCCTGCCGTTTCGAAACCCCCTCCGATCTCATGCCTCTGGCGACTTCAAGATCGTAGGCTAGGCCATCTGGATCGCCACATTCTCCGTCGTCATCAATCATAAATTCGCCCCCTGCCCTTGGAAGGGCAGTATCGTCGCACCTGTCCGCAACGTGTCGAGATTGTCACTCCACCACTGCGCCATCTGGACCCGCTCATGCCAGTGTGCACCGCGATGATAGGCGGCGCGAACGCGATCATCATCGCCATGCGCCAGCGCGCGTTCGATCGCGTCCGGGTTCCATTTACCGGACTCGTTTAACAACGTGGATGCCAACGCGCGGAAGCCATGCGCGGTCATTTCGTCGCCAGGGAAACCCAGCCGCCTGAGACCCGCATTGATCGTGTTTTCGCTCATTGGTCGGGTGCGAGTGCGGATCGACGGGTAGGCGTACCCTGACGGGCCGGTGATCGCGTGAAGCTTGCGGAACAGTTCCACCGACTGACTAGACAATGGAACTTGGTGCGGCTTGCGCATTTTCATCTTGCCCGCTGGTATGATCCACACTCCAGCCTCTAGGTCGATCTCGCTCCACTCGGCATGGCGCAGCTCGCCGGGGCGGACAAAGACGTTCGCGGAAAGCTGCATGGCGATCCGGGTGACAAGATGTCCTTCGTACCCGTCGATTGCGCGCAGCAATTCGCCAGCTCGCTTGGCGTCGATGATCGCGCCGTAGTGCGTGGGCTGAGGCGCAGTAAGTGCGCCTCGCAGGTCACGGCTGGGGTCCGATACCAACCGCGCCGTGGCTACGGCATAGCGAAATACCCGGCCCGCCAGTTGGAGCACCCGACGCGCCGTCTCGTAGTTTCCCGTGGCCTCGATCCGGCGAAGCACCGCCAACAGGTCCGGCACAGCAATCTCGGCGATCGGCATCCGTCCGAACACGGACCCCATGCGCGAGATGTAGTACTCACTCTTTTCAAAGGTGGAGGTGGAGAGGCCCTCACGCTTGCGTTTGTCGAGAAACTCGCTCGCAACTTCGCCAAACGTGTTTGCGGCAGAGACTTTCGCCCGATGCTTGGCTTGTTGCTTCTCGCGGGATGGGTCAGCGCCTGTCGCGATCAGTTCGCGGGCATCGTCGCGCCGTTTGCGTGCATCGCTCAAACCGATTGCCGGATACGCTCCGATCGCCAGCTTCTTCTCACGGCCGTCTACACGGAACTTGAGCCTCCAGAGTTTTCCGCCGGCCGG
Source organism: Novosphingobium sp. (assembly GCF_025351285.1). Classification (GTDB taxonomy): domain Bacteria; phylum Pseudomonadota; class Alphaproteobacteria; order Sphingomonadales; family Sphingomonadaceae; genus Novosphingobium. Next base: position 5,351 of record NZ_JANXWG010000149.1, on the reverse strand, counting down.
TGTCACCAGCATGTAGAGCCCGCCGCCATCGGACAACTTGTATTCCTTGGCGCGGGGCTTCGCGTTGCGGATGGCTAAATCGGAAAGCGCCAAGCTGGGGGCCTTTCAAAAGCCCCCATTTGTGAAAGGCCCCAATAAGGCCCCCAAACCGGAGCGATTGTATGGGAACGCACGGGAACGCATGCGAACGATACAAGGCCTAAATATAGGGTTTTCCGAGCTTCTGCAAGAACGTATGCGAATGCCCACGAACGCAAATATGGTGGGCGGTGAGGGGCTCGAACCCCCGACCCTCTCGGTGTAAACGAGATGCTCTACCAACTGAGCTAACCGCCCGGTCTCCCGGAAGGCGCGCTATTGCGGGGATTGCGCGGGGCGTCAAGCCGCTGGCATGCGCTCCGTGTCCTGCCTTGCGGCTGTCAGCACCCCGGCAAGACGGTCGGCCCAGGCCGTGGTCCCGTCGGGTGTAGCCAGCAAGTCCTGGCGGATTTCCAGCTCGACATAAGCGCGGCCCGGCTCGATCGCGTGGAGTGGGACGGTGTAGTCCGTGGCATCGAGCCGATACGGCTGGTTGTTTCCGATGACCGTGCCGAGCGCGTCGGTCAGCCCTGCCAGCACGGCCAGCGCGAACCGGTCGGCGCCGCCGCCGTGGAGAACGCCTGCATGCCACGGCCGCGGCTTGCCTTGCCAGACCGGCGTGAACGAATGGAGCGAGACGAGGATTTGTGGGTGCGGTCCATCTGTTTGGCGCGCGAGTTCGTCTGCAATTGCCGCGTGATAGGGCTTGTGAATTTCGGCCACGCGCTGCCGTCGCTGCCGAACGGTCAAGCCCCGGTTTCCAGGGATGTTCGTCGCGTCGCTGCTCGGGGCGATTGCATCGGGGTGCTGGGGCGCGCGATTGCAGTCGATCACCAGCCGCGAATAGCGCTGGTGGATGAAGCGTGCGTCCAGGCGCTGCGCCAGAGCCTCGCCCAGTGCGCGGCTGCCCAGGTCGCAGGCGATGTGCCGCGCCCAGTCGGCGTCGGAAACGCGCAGGCAACCGAGCGCGGCGGGGCTTGCCATGCCGGCATGGTCGCCCACCAGCAGGAACGAAGACGCGCCACCGGGGTTTGAGAAAGCAACCGGGCTGGGGTCGTCAGGACCCAGCAGGCGATCGCCTGTGCCGTCCTCTTGGCTATCGAAGCGCAATGCCACTGATCAGTTTGTCCCATGTCACCACCTATCGGTATCACCAGAAGGTAGCATTCGGCGAGCACCGGCTGATGGTGCGCCCGCGCGAGAGTTATGACCAGCACCTGCTCGAAGCCGAACTGGTGATTGACCCGCAGCCTTCCGAACTGCGCTGGTTGCAGGACGTATTCGGCAATGCCGTGGCCGTGGCCAGTTTCGCGTCCCGCGCGATTTCGTTGCGGATCGAAAGCCGGGTGCGGCTGATGCACACTCCCGCGCCAGCGACCTCGATCGCGATCGAACGCTATGCGCGCAATTATCCGTTTACGTATGCTGCCGAGGACATGCCCGACCTGCTGCGCTCGATCGAGCGGCAGCATCTCGATCCCTACCGCCGGGTCGACAAGTGGGCGCGCAGCTTCGTGAAACCTTCGGGCACCACCGACACGCTTACCATGCTGACCGACATGACAAGCACGATCAAGCGCGAATTCACGTACAAGCCGCGATCTGAAAAGGGCACACAGAGCCCGCTCGAAACGCTCGATCGCAAGGATGGCACTTGCCGCGATTTCGCGATGCTGATGATCGAGGCAGTGCGCGCGCTGGGGCTCGCGGCGCGGTTCTGCTCGGGCTATCTTTACAGCACCACGCGCCGCGACCGTCGGGTCGGCGGGGGCAACACCCATGCCTGGGTGCGGGTTTACCTACCCGGCACCGGCTGGATCGAGTTCGACCCTACCAACGGCATCATCGGCAACAGCGGGCTGATCCGCGTGGCGGTGGCGCGCGATATCTACCAGGCGGTGCCGATTTCGGGGAGCTGGAGCGGGCACCCCGGCAGTTATGCAGGCATGGACGTGACCGTCCACGCCGAAGTCGAACCCGAAGGGCCGGACGGCAACTTGCCCGATTTTTCGCACACCGACTCCGCCGAATGCGGCGCAAACCCATGAAAGGATCCCCCATGCTGATCAGGGCCGGTTACGATATCGCCTTCACCGCCGAGATCCCCACCGCGGTCGTCGCGCAACTGAGCATCCGGCCCGAACGCGCGCGCGATCTGGTCACGCCGCACCGCATCGAGGTGACCCCCGATGTGCCGATCTACGATTACATCGACATGTTCGGGAATACGTGCACCCGCTTCACCATCCCGCCGGGCGGGTTGAAGCTATCGTGCGATTTCACGATCGAGGACAGCGGCGAACCCGATGCCGAAGACCCGCAGGCGGAACAGCACGCGGTGCAGGACTTGCCCAACGACGTGATGGTTTACCTGCTGGGCAGCCGCTACTGCGAAATCGACTTGCTGCTCGATGCGGCCTGGTCGCGGTTCGGCGATGTGCCCGAGGGCTGGGCGCGGGTGCAGGCGATCGTCAACTTCGTCCACCGCCATGTCGAATTCGGCTACAAGTACGCCGATGCCCGACGCGGTGCATGGCGCGCCTATCAGGAGCAAGTCGGCGTGTGCCGCGATTTTGCGCACCTGGCCGTCGCGCTGTGCCGTTGCATGAACATTCCGGCGCGCTATTGCACAGGATACCTGGGCGATATCGGCGTGCCCCCCGACGATGCGCCGATGGATTTTTCGGCGTGGTTCCAGGTGTGGCTGGGCGATGCGTGGCACACCTTCGATGCGCGGCAGAATGCCCCCCGCATCGGCCGCATCCTGATGGCGGTGGGCCGCGACGCGACCGACACCGCGCTCACCACGACGTACGGCCGCACCACGCTCCAGCACTTCGCGGTGCACACCGACGAGATAACCGAAGTGGAGACGCCCGGTTAGAAGGTTAGCGGGCCGTGCTCGATGTGGGGCAGCACGTGCCGCGAGAACAAGTCCGCCTCGGCCGCGTGCGGGTATCCTGAGAAGATGAACGCCTCGATCCCCTCGGCCTGATAGGCGCGGATCTTGGCGAGTACCTGGTCCGGATTGCCGACGATCGCGGCACCGCAGCCCGAACGCGCGCGGCCGATCCCGGTCCACAAGTTCTCCTCGACGAACCCGTCACCGCCCGCTGCACCGCGCAATTCGGCCTGGCGCTGGACACCGGCGTTGTTGGCATCGAGCGACTTTTCACGGATCGCGCGGCCGACTTCGTCATCGAGCTTCGACAGCAGCCGATCGGCATAGGCGCGCGCTTCTTCCTCGGTATCGCGGACGATAACGTGCGCACGGTAGCCGAACTTGAGCGTGCGGCCGAACTTGGCCGCGCGCGCGGTCATGTCCGAGATCAACCCGCGCACCGTGTCCATCGTGTCGGGCCACATCAGGTAGACGTCTGCACATTCGGCCGCGCAATCGCGCGCATCGGGGCTGAGCCCGCCGAAATAGAACGGCGGGCACTTGCCCGAAAGCGTCGTCATGCGCGGCGGATCGAGCTTGAGCTTGTAATGCGCGCCCTCGTGATCGAGCGGCTTGCCATCGAGCAGCGTGCGCAGGATCTTCATCACTTCGGTGGCGCGGGCATAGCGCGGCGCGCTGGACATCTTTTCGCCCGGCATATCGGATGAGATGACGTTGATGTTGAGCCGCCCGCCGGCTCCGGCCGCGTTCGGCCCAAGCACGCGGTCGAGCGTGGCGATCCGGCGCGCGAGTTGCGGCGGCCAATCCTCACCGATCCGCGTCGCCCACAACAGCTTGAGCCGGCTGAGCATGGGCGCCATCGCGGCGGCGAACACCGTGGTATCGAGCCCCAACTGATAGCCAGAGGGCAGCAGGATGTTGTCGAACCCGCCCTTTTCGGCGGTCAGCACAATATTGCGGCAGTGCTCCCAGCTCGATTGCAATTGCGCGTCTGGCACGCCGAGGAATTCGTAGTCATCGTCGCACAGCGCCGAGAACCAGGCGATTTCGCATTGTTGGCCTTGGAGTTGAGTCATGGTTTATCTCCCGAATTTTATGGCAACGGCACGCCGCGCGCGGCGACCAGCACTGCGTACCAATCCTGCCGCGTCCACCGTACGGTGAGCGCCTGTGCGGCCTCGGCAATGCGCGCGGCCTGCTGCGAGCCGACGATCGGCACGATCCCGGCGGGGTGCGCCATCAGCCAACTGTAAGCCGTCACGGTGCGCGACACATCGTGAGCGGTGGCCACGGTATCGAGCGCGGCGGCAACGGCCTTGTCACGCGGCGTTTCAGGGTTCGCCAGCCGGCCACCGCCCAACGGCGACCAAGCCAGCGGCACCAGCCCCAGCGCCATTGCCTGGTCCAGTTCGCCATTCTCGATGGCATCGATCCGCAGCGTGCTGATCTCGGGCTGCGTTGCCACCAGCTTGTGATCGAGGAAGCCGTTCAGCGCGGCGGTCTGTGCTATCGTGAAGTTGGAAACGCCTAGCGCGCCCACCTTGCCCTGCGCGATCGCCCGATCGAGCGCGCGCGCGGTTTCGTGCGGATGCGCGAGAATGTCGGGGCGGTGAATCTGCCACAAGTCGACCCGCTCCACGCGCAGCCGGCGCAGCGAGGCGTCGATCGCTTCGGCAAGGTATTCGGGGCTTTGATCGTACGGCAGCGGTGGCAGGATACCGCCCTTGGTGGCCAGCACCATCGCCTCGCGCAGGCCCGGTTCGGCCGCCAGCACTTGACCCAGCAATTCCTCGGCCTTGCCGAACCCCGCCTTGCCGTCGAACCCATAGATATCGGCGGTGTCGAGCAGCGTGATACCGGCATCGAGCGCGGCGTGGACCAGCTTTGCCGCCTCGGCCGCGCTGCGCCCGTCATCGGCCAGTCGCCACATCCCCCAGGCGATCGGTGAAATCGCCGGGCCGCCTTCGCCGAGCGTGCGGGTGGCGGGAACAGCAGGCAAAAGACTCATGGCGTGGTCCTGACATGCGGCGCGACCGATGCGCGCTCGATAAGAGTGTGCGGCAGCCGGCGGTGCGAAATGTCACCCCCGGCAATGAGGATGTCGGCGGCGGTGTGCGCCAGGTCGAACATCGGCTGGCGGATCGTGGTCAGCGGCGGCCAGACGGTGCGGGCGAGGGTGGTATCATCGAAGCCCGCCACCGAAAGCTGGCCGGGCAAATCCATGCCCCTGTCGTGCGCCGATGCCAGCACGCCCGCGGCCATATCGTCGTTGGCGGCGAAGATCGCGCTGGGCGGATCGGGCAAGTCGAAGAAATGGCACGCAGCGCGCACCCCGCTATCGAAATCGAACGTGCCCTCGGCCACCAGTTGC
>NZ_JANXWG010000083.1 GCF_025351285.1 Novosphingobium sp. | reverse complement strand
CGCCGTCGCAATAGACGAAGCCGCCCACCGCATGGACCGCGTCGGCGATGGCCTTCAGCTCGCGCTCGAACAGGCCGCAAGTGTTGGGATTGGTGATCATCACCGCCGCCACGTCAGGACCCAATCGTGCTTCAAGCGCGGCACGATCGACCCGGCCTTCGGGCGTTGCCGGGATCGATTCGACCCGATATCCGGCGAACGCGGCAGTTGCGGGATTGGTGCCGTGCGCGCTTTCGGGCACCAGCACCACCGCGCGCGCATCGCCCCGTGCTTCCAAAGCCGCGCGGATGCACAGCAGCCCGCACAATTCGCCGTGCGCACCGGCCTTGGGGGTCATGGCGACGCCGGGCATCCCGGTCAGCGTGCACAGCCAACCGGCCAGTTCATTGATGACCTTGAGCGCCCCCTGCACGGTCGAGACCGGCTGGAGCGGGTGAATATCGGCAAAGCCCGGCATCCGCGCGACCTTTTCATCGAGCCGCGGATTGTGCTTCATCGTGCAACTGCCGAGCGGAAACAGCCCGAGATCGATCGCATAGTTCTGCCGGCTGAGCCGCGTGTAATGCCGCACCGCCTCGGGCTCGGACAAGCCGGGCAAGTCGAGCGGCGCGCCGCGCAAGTGCCTGGCCAATTCGGGCATAGGCTCGACCGTCGCGGCATCGAAATCCACGCCGCACCGACCCACGTTGCCGATCTCGAACAGCAGTGGTTCTTCCAATTGGAGCGCGCGGTTGCCGGTGAATGTCGCGGGAACCGGGCTTGCGCCTGCGTCCGCAACACCCATCGCGGGTCGCCAGCCGGCTGGGTTCAGGTCGTTCATGCCAGGATCTCCTCGAGCGCGCGGCCCAGGCGTTCGATATCATCGGCTGTGGTGCATTCGCTCGCCGCGACGAGCAGCGCATGGCCCAGTTCGGGCGCATCGGGATATAGCCGCCCGAGCGAGACCCCGCCCAACACACCGCGATCGGCCAGCGCGCGCACCACGCCGCGCGCGTCCTCGGGCAAAATCACCGTGAATTCATTGACGTAAGCCTGGGTCAGCACGCTCACCCCCGGCACCCGCGCGAGCCGCGCCGCGGTTTCTCGGGCGCGTGCATGGCTGGCCGATGCCATCTGTGCGAGGCCGGATCCGCCGAGCAGGCTCATGTGGATGCTGAACGCCAGCGCACAGAGCCCAGAATTCGTACAGATATTGCTCGTGGCTTTTTCGCGCCGGATATGCTGCTCGCGCGTCGAAAGCGTCAGCACGAAGCCGCGTTTACCCTCGGCATCGACCGTTTCGCCGCACAATCTTCCAGGCATTTGCCGAACGAACTTGTCGCGGCATCCGAACAGCCCAAGGTACGGCCCGCCGAACTGGAGCCCTACACCGATCGACTGTCCCTCACCCACCACGATATCGGCGCCGAGCGTGCCCGGGCTTTCGATCAACCCCAGCGCGACCGGTTCGGTCACGACAGCGACCAGCAGCGCGCCGTTTGCGTGTGCCGCCTTGGCGATTGCGGCAAGATCGGGAATCCGTCCCAACACGTCGGGATACTGGACCACCACGCACGAGGTATCGCCATCGATTGCTGCGATCAACGCCGCATCGTCGGGCTCGGCCTGCAAGCTCGGCGCCTTGTGGTGCAGTGTATCGCCGGTGAACTTTGCCATCGTCCTTGCAGTCGATGCATAGTGCGGGTGCAGGCCCGACGACAGCAGCACATCAGCGCGGCGGGTGATCCGGCCTGCCATCGTGATCGCTTCCCAGCACGCGGTCGAGCCATCGTAAAGCGAGGCGTTGGCCACATCAGTGCCGAACAGCCGCGCGACCTGGGTCTGGAATTCGAACAGCACTTGCAGCGTGCCTTGCGCGATTTCGGGCTGGTACGGGGTGTAGGCCGTCAGGAATTCGCCGCGCTGGATCAGGTGATCGACCGAGGCGGGCACGTGGTGCTTGTACGCCCCCGCCCCCAGGAAAAACGGCGCCGCGCCGGCCGAAAGGTTCTGCCCGGCAAGCTTGGCCATATGGCGTTCGACCGCCATTTCGCTGGCGTGATCGGGCAAGCCATGAATCGGGCCTGACAGCCGCGCCGCAACCGGCACATCGGCGAACAAATCTTCGACCGAGGCCGCGCCGATGACACCAAGCATTGCGCCGCGATCGGCTTCGCTGAGGGGGAGATAGCGCATCAGATCAAAGCCCTGCGACGTAGGCTTGATAAGCGGCCTGATCCATCAGGCCCGACAATTCGTCGGCCGAGGCAAGTTCCATCGTCCATAGCCAGCCGTCTTCATCGGCGCCGGTGTTGACGAGTTCGGGCTGGTCGGCCAGCGCGGGGTTGGCGGCCGTCACCGTGCCCGATACCGGCGCATAGACATCGGATGCGGCCTTGACGGAATCGACCACGCAGCAAGAATCGCCCTGCTTCAACGCCGCGCCTTCTGCCGGCAGTTCCACGAAGGTGATATCGCCCAACTGGCTCTGCGCGTAATCGGTGATGCCGACTTTGGCGTTGCCGCCGTCAACATCGACCCATTCGTGTTCCTTGGTGAAATAGCGGGTCATGTCAGGCCTTTCCGTTTCGGACGTAGCGGTGTGGAACAAAGGGGAACGTGGTGACGGTTGCGGCAAGACGCTTGCCGCGCACGTCGATTTCGAGTGCAGTGCCAGGGGACGCGTGGGCCGCATCGACGTAAGCCATGGCGATCGGATGGTTCAGGGTGGGCGAAAACCCGCCCGAGGTGACGCGCCCGACAGCGGCATCGCCCACCATCACCACGGCACCTTCGCGCGCCGCCTGCCGGCCTTCGAGCGCCAACCCGATGCGCTTTTGCGCCGGCCCCGCCGCAATCACCGCAAGCACTTGCTCGGCGCCGAGGAAACCGCCTTCGGCGCGGCGGCGCTTGTTGATCGCAAAGCCCAGTCCGGCACCGATCGGATCGGTTTCGGGGCCAAGGTCGTGCCCGTAAAGCGGCAAGCCCGCCTCCAGCCGCAGCGAATCGCGCGCGCCCAGGCCGATCGGCTTGACCGATGCGTGGGCACAAAGCGCATCGGCAAACGCCGCCACGTCGTCGGCGTGGACCGAGATCTCGAACCCGTCTTCTCCGGTATAGCCCGACCGGCTGACACCGAGTTCGCGATCACCCCACAGGTATGGGCCCATCTGCATGAAGCCGAGCTGCTCGATGGGCACGATCTGCGGCATCGCCGGCACCAGCCCGAGCGATGTCAACGCGGTGACCGCTTGCGGCCCTTGCAGCGCCAGCAATGCCTGTTCATCGCGGAGTGATATGGTCACGTCATCGGGGAGATTTTCGCGCAAATGCGCGATATCGTCCCATTTTGTCGCCCCGTTAACGACCATCTGGAAGGCATCGGGCCAGCGCGCGACGATCAGGTCATCGAGAATGCCGCCGACCTCATCGAGCAGCAGCGAATAGCGCAACCCGCCCAGCTTGAGCGTGGAAAGGTCGATCGGCAGCACCGTTTCGAGCGCTGTTTCGGCCGTTTCGCCCGAGACAACCAGTTGGCCCATATGGCTGACATCGAACAGGCCGGCGTGTTCACGCGTCCACAAATGTTCGGCAATGATGCCCTCAAACTGCACCGGCATCCAGTAGCCGGCGAATTCGACCATCCGCCCGCCACGCGCGCGATGCCAGGCATCGAGCGGCAGCGCTTGCGCTTCGGGCACAACTTCGTCGCCGTCGATGTCGATTTCGGGGTTTTCGCCAGGTTCTACGTAGGTGTTGTTCACGGGTTCGCTTCCGACACAAGTGTGGCGCCAATCGGCGCCCCCTCTGTCACGGAAGCCTGAGAGCTTTCGCAGGCACCCGCCCTTGAGATAAGGGCCGTGCACCGGCTTACACCTTCGGCGGCACGCCCCCGTTTGCAGGGTTCGGGCACTTTCCAGAGCGTCACTATAGACCCGCGCGGTCCATGGGCCTGAGAGATTCCGGGGCGGTTGCTCCTTCGGCGTCCCGTGATTTTCAACCGGTTTCCCGGCCTTCGAACCACGGAAGCTCTCCCGCGCGTTTCAGCGACCTTGCTGTTTTCGCAAGTGCGAACAAACAAGTCAACCGCGCTTGGCGTGCAGCCGCCTTTATCCCCGAAAAGTCGCCGAACGCCGGCTAGCTGCCGATTTTCAACGCGGCGCGCCGCAATTGATCGTGTTCGTGCACGAAACGCCCATCGGGCCGGGCGCCCACCAGCGCGAGCGCGGCATCGGCAATGGTACTGGCGCGAATCGACCGATACCGCCGCGCCTTGCCATGAAGCGCCATATCCAGCAGCGGGCTGGCGATCATCCCGACCCGCTCGCCCGCCCGCAGCGGGCCTTCGCGGTGGCCGCGCAGCAAACCTGGCCGCAGCACGTCGAGCCGATTGAAGTGCAGCCTGGCCAAGGCATCCTCGGTCTCACCCTTGACCGAAAGGTAGAAGTTGCGCGCGCCCGCCTTGGCGCCGACCGACGACACCACGATCGCTTGCCTGATGCCCGCCTGCTTGGCGGCGCGCGCGCAGGCCAGCACCAGATCGTGATCGACCGCGCGGAATGCCGTCTTGTCGCCGCCGACTGCCGCGATCGTGGTGCCAAGCGCGATGACGATGCAATCGGCGCTGGCGGCAAGGTCGGAACCCGCGCCAGACGCCGCGATCGCCTCAGGCCAGTTAGCCGGATCGGCCAGCAGCATTTCCATCCGCGCGCCCGCGGGCAACGGCACTTCGCGCCTGGCGATGGCATGGAGCCGGATGGATTCGCGCCCCACTGCGCGCGCCATCACGGCACGCCCGACCATGCCGGTGGCGCCAACCAGGATCACGGTGCGCGGAGTTTGCGGTGCGGTCATACGTTCCTGAGGCCTTCCGGCGCCGCGCCGAACAGGCGGGTGTAAGTGTCTATGGCGTAACGATCGGTCATGCCGGCGATGAAGTCGGCAATCGCGCGGCTGCGCATGGGTTCGGCCTCGGGCAGCCGTTCGCGCCATCCGGCCGGCAGTTCGGCCGGATCGGCTGCCAAGGCGGCGAAAAGCCGGACGACGACTTCGCGCGCGCGCTCGGCCGTCGCCTGCTGTTCGGGGTGGTAATAAAGCCGGTCGTACATGAAGCGCTTCAACGCACGCTCCTCCTCCACCATCGCGGGCGAGAACGCGGCCAGGTCGCGCGATTGCGCACGCACCGCATCTGCATCGCGCGGTTCTGCTTCGGCCAGCCGGCCTTGCGTTTCGGCAATCAGGTCGTTGACCATCCGCCCGATCTGCCCGCGCACCAGTTCGCGCAGGCGCCGGTCCTGCGGCTGCCCCGGAAAGCGCCGCTCGATGCCGCGCCACTGGTCCGCCACCGCATCGAGCGTCAGCAGATCGTCGAGTTGGAGGAACCCCGCACGCAAACCATCGTCGATATCGTGGTTGTCGTAAGCGATGTCATCGGCCAGCGCCGCCACTTGCGCTTCGAGGCTGGCGCGCCGGGCAAGGCCCATCGGATAGGCGGCGTCCAGTTCGGCCAGCGCCCAATTCGGCTGGTGGACCGGACCATTGTGCTTGGCCAGTCCTTCGAGCATTTCCCACGACAGGTTCAGTCCTTCGTGCCCGCAATAAGGGCTCTCCAGCCGCATCAGAACGCGCAAGGTGTGGCCGTTGTGATCGAAGCCGCCTGCGTCTTTAAGCGCCGCCTGCAGCGCATCCTCGCCGGCGTGGCCGAACGGGGGGTGGCCGATATCGTGCGCCAGGCACAGCGCTTCGGTCAGATCTTCATCAAGCCCGAGCGCGCGTGCGATCACCCGGCCGATCTGCGCGACTTCGAGGCTGTGCGTCAGCCGCACGCGATAATGATCGCCGTCGGGCGCGATGAACACCTGGGTCTTGTGCCGCAGCCGGCGGAACGCGATCGAATGAATCACCCGGTCGCGATCGCGCTGGAACGCGCTGCGGGGACCCCGCTCGGTGGCGCTGTCGAGCGCGAATTCGCGGCCCCGACTGAGGTTGGGATCGCTGGCGTAGACCGCTCGGTTGCTCACTCCGCCCCGAGAATCCAGTCGGCCGCGGCTTCGGCGTGGATGCGCGTTCCATCGTAGATCGGCAGGACATTGGCATCGACGTCGATCACCATTTCCAGTTCGGTGCAGCCCAGCACCACCGCCTTGGCGCCGGCCTTTTCGATATCGGTGATGATGGTCTTGAACATCCGCTCGGCCGATCGCGGCGCGCGGCCCTGCATCAGATCGTCGTAGATCACCCGCTCGATCTCGTCGACATTGCCCATCACTGGCGGCAGCAGCGATACGCCGTGCGCGACCAGCCGCTTGCGGTAGAAATCCTCAAGCATCACGTTGCGCGTGCCGATCAATGCGGCGGTCTTGACCCGGTCGACTTCCATGCGTTGGCCCACGCAATCGGCGATGTGGATCACGGGGATGGACACTGCACTTGCAACCCGGTCGTAAACGCGGTGCATCGAATTTGCTCCGATAATCAGCGCGGTTGCGCCCGCGGTTTCGAGCCGCCGGGCGCTATCGCACAGCACGGTGGCCGCGCGGTCCCATTCTTCGGCCGTCGACAACCGCGCAAGGTCGGTGAAATCCAGGCTCTCGATCAGCAGCGGCGCGCTTGCAAGGCGGCTGGTTCGCGCCTGCACGATGCGGTTGATGTGTTCATAGTAAGTCCGGGTCGAAACCCAGCTCATGCCGCCGATCAGGCCAAGTTTGCGCACACAGATGCTCCAGGAATGCAATTTGTGCCGAGTTAGGCGAAGCGCGCGCAAAAAAATACCCTTCGCAGGTCAAAGCGGGACATCTGCTTGTGACCTGACGCATTGCTAGCCGATCTCAGGCATTGTATTCTGCGCAAGTCAGGCAACCGACCATGCCGTAGAAGCCTGCTCGATATTCGTTTGAGGAGAGATGAACATGTCACGGTTCACTCTGGCAATCGCCGTCATGCTGCTTGCGGTGCCCGCACTGGCGCAATCCGCGCCCGCAGCCGCCCCGCAGGCTGAACAGGCAAAGGCAGCGCCGCAGCAGGCCCGGCCCGAACAGCGCGGCTTCAGCATCGCGCGCCCCGGTTCGGCGCCTGTCGCCCCGGCCGTCGTAGCCCACGGCCCGGCGCCCAAGGCGAAAATGGCGGCCCCTGCGGCCGACATGCCAATGGCAGGCAAGATGAAAATGCACGCGAAGCGCCATGCGATGCGGCACCATCGCCGACACAGGCACCACCACTAAGAGCGCGTAGTCTGGGGGCGGGTTAGCGCAACGAAGCGATCCATGCGCGGATCACCGCGAGCCCGTCCTTGTCTACGCTCGACCGGCCGATTTCAGGCATGGCCACGCCGGGTTCGGTGCTGGCCATGCGGTGAACAAGTATCGATCCCTCGGGATCGCCCGGTGCTACGTCGTACGTCAGCGCACCCGACCCGCGCCCGGCCGCGACTGGCGGCTTGCCCAGCCCCAGCCGCACCGGATCGGCTTCGTCCCAGCCCAGCCATAACCCCGAATTCGACGCGGCGCCCTTGGCGTTGTGGCAATAAGCGCAATTGGCTTCGAGATAAGCGCGCGCGGCCAAGGCCGGGGCGAGCTTCGCGCGTTCCTCCCACAACGGCAGTCGATGCGCGACGGCGGGCACCGCATCGAGCCGGCCAGCGCGGTGCTGCGCATCGAGCCAGGCCACCGAAAGGTTGCGCGCCTTGGGCCCGATCGGCGTCATCACGTTGTCGAGCGCGTGGCATTCCTTGCACTGGTTGCGGTTGGGAATCTTGTAGCTGATCACCTCGCCGCCGGGCGTCGTGATCGGCACCCGCGCGCCGGCCGGCACGAGCCGCGCCGAAGTCTGCGCCGCATCCCATTGATACGATGCAGCAACCCACCCACTGGCACGGTGCAGCAGCACACGCGTTTCAATCAGCTTTCGCTTGCCCGCTTCGGTGAAGGCAAAGCTCTTGACCAGCGCCGCGCCTACGGGGAGATCGAGCAGACCTTCGCCTTGCGCGCGCGCGACGGTGCCCTTGGGGAGGTAGAGAAACCGCAGCTTTTCAGCGCCGTCGGACCACAGCGGGGTGTTCAGCCGATAAGCCGTGACGCCCTCGGCCGGGCTCAGCGCCGCGCCATTGCGGAAAAACCCGAATGTGGACAATTCCGGGGGCAAGGTTGTGGGCAAATCGGGCGACAGGATCGCTGCATCGTTGACCGCAGGCACCGGACCGGCACCCAACGCCAGCGACAGGATCGCCGAAAGGGCCGCAAGGCGCGAGCGTTGCTTCATCCGTTCAGGACGCGATGCGCGCATCGAGCGCGGCGGGTGCACCGATGGTGGCACGGTCGATCGGCGCGGGCTTGCCGCCTTGCGCTGCGGCCAGCGGCTGAGGATTGACTGCTGCATCGACGCCGGCGCCCTGCTTGGCGAGCCCGAGAGACAGCGCAGTGCTTCCCGCGGGCAAAGCAGGCGTATCGCCCAGCCCGTCCCAGATCACCGGAGGCAGCGCACCGCCGAAGGCTTTCAGCAGCATGTCCTTGCCCGGCAATTGCGGATCGTATCCGCCGCGCCCGATGCGATTGGCGCCGATCGTCACCCGCCGTTCGAGCGGGTTGTAGCGCGTATCGGTGAATGGGCGCGGATAGGCGATCACCAACACCGATGCGGTTGGGTTGCGATCGAGCACGTTGTCGCTGACCTCGACTCCGTCGTTGGCCATCACCATGATCCCGGTGCCGCGTCGCACGCTGGCCACGATATTGCCCGGCGGCGCGAAGTTGGCGAGGTCGTTCGAGACCACCAGGTTGCCGCTCACCAGCACATTGCCGCCGCCCATCTTGGGCAGGTTGGGCAGATCGAACACCAGGATGCCGCCGGTGTTGCGCGTGACGAGGTTGTGTTCGACCAGCGCATTGCGGCTGTTCTCGATCTCGATCCCGGCAACGTTGGCTTCGGCCAGGCAATTGCGGATGGTGATGTGTTCGCTCTGCCCGACGTAGATGCCTGAATCCGATGCGCCCGAAACCTGGCTGCCATCGACCAGCACATTGGTGCTTTCGACCGGGTAGATGCCATAGCCGCCATTGGTCGCCTTGGGGCCACCGGTCCAGGTCACGCGGATGCGGTAATAGACGATGTTGTTGGCGGCCTTGGATTTTATCCCGTCGCCCTTGGGGTTTTCGATGGCGAAATCGCGCAAGGTCACGTCGGCGGCGGTAACCAGCATCCCCTGCCCGCCACCCTGCTGGCCGGTGAAATCGAGCACGGTTGCCTCCATGCCCGCGCCGCGTACGGTGACGCCGGGGGCATCGAGGCTAAGCGTGTCGGTGAGCGCGAAACGGCCGGGGCCAATTTGCACGACATCGCCCGGAGCGGCAGAAATCAGCGCTTCCTGCAATCTTGTCTGCGCATCGGCACCGGCGGCGACGTCGAGCGTCTTTGCATGAACGGCAGGGCACGCCAGCGGCGCGAGCGGGAGCAGCGCCATCAGCGCCTTATGGGTCATCCTCATTGGGCGATGATGCCTGACCGCGCGCGCGAGTCAATCAGAGCATTTCAGCGCTTTTCGGGGGCCAGTCCGGTCGAGCACAGGAACGCCGAACCGGCGACGACCGACAGAGCATCGCGGTCGCCCTGTTTGCGCACCGCGTTGACATAATCGGTGAGCGTACGCTTTTCCCCGCGCAATTGCCGCAAATGATAAAGCTGGACCAGCGACAACCGGTCGGTCATCCGCGCGGCCATGCAGTGCGCGTTGGCTTCGGAGAGGCCAGCATCGCGCATCGCCTGCCGTACTTGCCCGCTGGCCAGCTTCGACGGCGACCACGCACCGAGCAGCAGCGCGGAAACGAACAGCGCCGGAGCAAGGACCAGCGGCGACTTGCTCAGGACACGGCCGCCATCTGGTAAAGGAAATCGGCAAAGCCCAGCGCCGCCTGATCATACCCGGCGATCTTGGGATTGCTCGATTCGAGGACATAGAATTCGTTCGGGGCATGCGCACCGGTGCCATAGCCGAGCCCGAAGCTGCCCGCGGGAATCGACACCGGTGCTGCGGTGAACACTGCGCCTGGCCACGATCCGGGCTGGCGAGGGTTGATGCTGACGCTGGCGCCACCGCGTTTGTACGTGGCAATGGCCGCGCGGATCAGGCGGCTGTTCTCGGCCACTTCGGTCGGGTCGTAGCCGCCGGTTACGTTGGCCTCGACATCCTTGAAGCCGTGCTTGTCGAGGTGTGCGCGCAGCTTGGCGGTGGCCTCGGCGCGGGTCATGTCGGGCACCAGCCGGCAGTCGATCTTGGCGGTGGCCTTGCCCGGCAGCACGGTCTTGCCACCCGGCCCGGTATAGCCCGCAACCAGCCCCTCGATATTGACCGTGGGCTGCGAGGCCAGCCGTTCGAGCGCCTGCACGAACGGCAAGTCGTCGATCCAGTGCTGGACGCCGTAAGCCTTCATCAGTTCAGCCTGGCTGGACTTGCTCGCGCCGTCGGCGATCAGCGCCTTTTCGCGGACCGACAATGGCCGCACATTGTCGTACCAGCCTTCGATCGTCACGGTGTTGCCATCGGCGCTGACTAGCGTCTGCAGCGCCTGCACCAGCCGCCACACCGGGCTGTCGATCATCGCCTTGAGGCTGGAGTGAACGTCCTTGAGCGGCCCGCGGCCCCATTTCGCGCCGCTCGCCACCAGTTCCAATTCGATGATGCCCTTGGCGCCCAGGCTGATCTCGACCCCGCCGGCCTCGTTCTGATCGGCGCTGGGGATCATCACGCCTTCGCACTTTTTCACCGCCGCCATCACTTGCGGCGCGGTGACCAGTTCACGGAAGTGCGGCGAGCCGATTTCTTCCTCACCCTCTGCCACCAGCACCAGGTTGACCGGCAGCTTCAAGCCCGCCGCCTTGAACGCGTGGAGTGCCGCCAGCATGGCGCTTTCGGGCCCCTTCTGGTTCACTGCGCCGCGCGCGGTGATCACTTTGCCGAAGCCGGGCTTGTCGATGATCCGGCCTTCGAGCGGTGGGTTGTCCCACTCTTCGGGCACGTACTGCTTTACATCGTACATGAAGTAGAGCCCGACCGTGCGTTTGGCGCCGGCATCAAGCGTGGCGAACACGCCGGGCTTGCCGCTGGTCGGCACCACTTCGGCATGCTGGAAGCCGGCATCAAGCGCCAGTTGCTTCATGTATTCCGGGCCGGCGGGGTAGTTGCGATTTTCCGCCGCGATCGAGGGGAGCGCGATCCAATTGCGCAACCGTTGCACGGCCGCATCGTGCCCGGCGGCGACGGCCTTTGCCAGCTTGGCCGCATCGCCGCCCGCTGCCAGTGCAATGCCCGGTGAGGCGAGCAGGCCGGCGCCTGTGAGTCCGCCGCCCAGAACCTGGCGGCGGCTGGCCTGACTCGTCAGTTCATCCATGCCCTAACCTCCGTTCGCCCTGAGCTTGTCGAAGGGCTGTTCTATCTTTGGCAACGTCACAGAAGAAAAGCAGTCCTTCGACAAGCTCAGGACGAACGAAATTTGAGATCAAAGCTCTCGGACCTCTCGAGCCTAGTGCGCGATCGCCTTGTTGATGTCCTCGACCATCTTCTTGGCGTCGGCGAGCAGCATCATTGTCTGGTCCATGTAGAACACGTCGTTGTCGACGCCGGCATAGCCCACCCCGCCCATGCTGCGCTTGATGAACATCACGGTCTTGGCCTTGTCGACATCGAATACCGGCATGCCGTAGATCGGGCTGGTCTTGTCGGTTTTCGCGGCCGGATTGACCACGTCGTTGGCACCGATGATGAACGCCACGTCGGCCTGCGCGAATTCACCATTGATGTCTTCGAGCTCGAACACTTCGTCATAGGGCACGTTGGCTTCGGCCAGCAGTACGTTCATGTGCCCCGGCATGCGCCCCGCGACCGGGTGGATCGCATACTTGACGTTGACACCTTCCTTCTTGAGCAGATCGCCCATCTCGCGCAGAACATGCTGCGCCTGCGCCACCGCCATGCCGTAGCCGGGGATGATAATGACGGTTTCGGCTTCTTTCAGGAGGAACGCCGCGTCTTCGGCACTACCGCGCTTCCACGGACGCTGTTCCTTCGCCGCGCCACCGCCTGCTTCGGGCGCCGCGCCGAAGCCGCCCGCGATCACCGAAATGAAGCTGCGGTTCATTGCCTTGCACATGATGTAGCTAAGGATTGCGCCCGACGATCCGACCAGCGCGCCGGTGATGATCATAGCGGTATTGTGGAGCGTGAAGCCCATCGCCGCCGCCGCCCAGCCCGAATAGGAATTGAGCATCGACACCACCACCGGCATGTCCGCGCCGCCGATCGGGATGATCAACAGGAAGCCGATCATGAACGACAGCAGCGTGACCACCGCGATCACCCACTCGCTCTGGTCCTGCGTGAAGTAACCGACCAGCAAGATGATCGCCGCCAGCGTGCCCAGGTTGATCACGTGCCGGCCGGGCAGCATGATCGGCGCGCCGCTCATCTTGCCGGCCAGCTTGAGGAACGCGATGACCGAGCCCGAGAAGGTGATCGCGCCGATCGCAATGCCCAGGCCCATTTCGACCCGGCTCTGGACGTGGATCACCCCGTCCGATCCGGCAATTCCGAATGCTTCGGGGTTGAGATAGGCCGCCAACCCGACCAGCACCGCTGCCATGCCAACGAGGCTGTGGAACGCCGCAACCAGCTGCGGCATGTCGGTCATCTTGATCTTCTGCGCGGTGAACCAGCCGATCCCTCCGCCGATCGCCACGGCAACCAGGATGCGCACCAGCGTGGCAAGATCATCGTTCGTTGGGCGCGGCCAGAACCCGCCCGGCGGGACCGGCGCCGAAATCAGCAAAGTGGTCAGCAGCGCGAGCGCCATGCCGAACATGCCGAAGCGGTTGCCCTGCCGCGATGTCGACGGCGAGGACAGCCCGCGCAGCGCCATGATGAACGAGATGCCCGAAATCAGGTAGGACAGCGAAACCCAGGCGGGTGGAGCGATCGAGGCTTCCATCAGTGGTTGCCCCCATCCTTGGCGGCCGCGGCCGCGGCGGTCTTGGTCGCCGATTTTTCCTTCTTCTTGTACATCGCCAGCATCCGTTCGGTCACCGCGAAGCCGCCGAAGATATTGACGCTCGCCAGCACAACCGCGCCCAGCCCAAGCCAGCCTGAAGCGCCGAAGCCCTTGGCCGCGCCCGCGACCAGCGCGCCGACGATGATCACCGAGGAAATCGCGTTGGTCACCGCCATCAGCGGCGTATGCAGCGCCGGCGTGACCGACCACACAACGTAATAGCCCACGAAGCAGGCCATGACGAAGATCGAAAGGATCGAGATGAAGTCCATCGCTTATGCCTCCAGCAAACGCGGATGGACGACTTTGCCGCCTTGCGTCAGTCTAACTGCGGTGCCGATTTCCTCGTCGAGCACGGGGCGGCCACTGGCCTTGTCCCAGAATGCCGAGAGGAAGTTGTAGAGGTTGCGCGCAAACAGCGCCGAAGCATCGGCCGCAAGGTGCGCAGGAGTGTTGGCGAAACCGATGATCTTGACACCGTGGCGTACGGTGACCTCATCGGCCACCGAGCCTTCGACATTGCCGCCTGCCGCGACAGCGAGATCGAAAATCACGCTGCCGGGCTTCATCGTCGCGATCTGCGCGTCGGTGACGAGGCGCGGCGCAGCGCGGCCCGGGATCAGCGCTGTGGTGATCACGATGTCCTGCTTGGCGATATGGGTGGAGACCAGTTCGGCCTGGGCCTTCTGGTATTCCTCGGACATTTCGGTGGCATAACCGCCCGCGCCCTCACCCTCGATGCCCGCGACACTTTCGACGAAGATCGGCTTGGCGCCGAGCGACTGGATCTGTTCTTTCGTTGCCGAACGCACGTCGGTGGCCGAAACCTGCGCGCCCAGCCGGCGCGCCGTGGCGATCGCCTGAAGGCCCGCGACACCCACGCCCATCACGAAGCACTTGGCCGCGGTGATCGTACCCGCCGCGGTCATCATCATCGGGAACGCGCGGCCATAGACCCCCGCAGCCTCGATCACCGCCTTGTAGCCCGCCAGGTTCGACTGGCTCGACAGGATGTCCATCGATTGAGCGCGGGTGATGCGCGGCATGAATTCCATTGCCAGCGCTTCGTATCCTGCGGCGGCGTAAGCATCGATTGCCGCGCGGTTTGCGAAAGGCTCAAGGCCTGCAACAATCCACGCGCCCGGCTTGGCGCCACTGACCAGTTCGGGTTCGGGAGCACGCACGGCCAGAATGATGTCGGCCCCTGCGGCAGCGCTGGCGGCAAGAACTTCGGCGCCAGCGGCGGCGTAATCCTCGTCGCGCAACGATGCATGGACGCCTGCGCCCGCTTCAACCACGACGGCTGCGCCAAGCGCGATGAATTTCCTGACGGTTTCAGGTGTTGCCGCAACGCGCGTTTCACCAGCTTCGCGTTCTTTCAAGATCGCGATGCGAACGGGAGTGCCGGCAGCGCCGGTTGGGGCGGCGTCCACTATAGCGTCCACTGCAGCGGTCAGGACGAAATCAGCTTGACGACCACGATGGTGATGATCGCCAGGACGGGCACCGCCACCTTGATCAGGCCGATGAATGAATTGTAGGTCGCCTCGGCGGCCTTGATGTCGTTGGCAGAGCTCATGTCGTTCCCCATACCGCATCCCGGGACAGACCCCGGACCGGCCCCGTTGGACCATGCCGCACAAGGCGGCGTGTTCCACCTCTAGCCGCGCCACCGGCCGGGCTCAAGGCCCAGTTGCACAGAGACGATGCGTCGGCCGCAGACGGCGAGCCGGCAGATCGTTGGCATGCCGTCGCCGTGAATGCGCTTAATCAGGTTTTTACCTCATTGGGCTAGGCCATCGCTGTGGGGGAACTGACCGAAACCACAGCCGAGGTGGATTCCCGCCTGCTGATGCTGATCGACGATGAGCCCGCGCAATGCCGGCTTATTGCATCGCTCGCCGCGCGCGAGGGCTGGCGCACGATCTTTGCGCGCGATTCGGAAACCGCCATTGCCATGCTCGGCACGCGCCAGGGAATGCGGCTCGACGCCATTATCCTCGATCAATGGGTGCCGGGCGACGAAGCCTGTGCGTTGATCGCCGAACTGAAGTCACGCCGTCCGGCTTTGCCCATCCTTATGCTGACCACCAGCGGATCGCCGTTGCTGGCGGTTGAAGCGATGCGTGCGGGCGCAACCGATTATCTGGTCAAGCCCGTTTCGTCGGATCGGCTGCTTCAGGCATTGCGTGCAGCAACGACCCGCGAATCCCAAGGCATCGGCTTGCAGCCGCTTACCGAAAAATTCGGTGCGACACTCGATTTTGAATCGATGATCGGAGCAACACCCGGCTTTCGTGCGGCGCTTGCAGTGGCGGCCAAAGCCGCGCGAACGCACAGCCATGTCACGATCGAGGGCGAAAACGGCACGGGCAAGGAGATGCTGGTGCGTGCGATGCACGCTGCAAGCCCGCGCAACAAGATCCCGCTGCGGATCATCAATGCTGCCGGAACACCGGCGAACTTGCTTGAATCGGTGCTGTTCGGGCACGAAAAAGGCGCCTTTCCCGGCGCGTTCGATCGCCATGTCGGCGCGATTCAGCAAGTTGATGGCGGCACCCTGGTGATCGACGAAATCGACCGTTTGCCGGCACGCGTGCAGGAACGGCTGGCCCTGGCCATTGCGCGGGGAGACGTGCAACCGATCGGTGCGCGCCACAGCTTCCGTGTCGATGTGCGGTACATCGCGGCAACGAACACTCCGCTGGCGACTTTGGTAGAGGAAGGGCTGTTTCGAGCCGATCTTCATCAGGCGCTTGCAGCAGTTCAGGTGCGATTGCCGGCGCTGCGCCAAAGGGTTGGCGATATCACCGCATTGACGCGCCATTTTCTGGCGCGAATCGGCGAACAGCCCGGTCTGCGCGCGTTGGGCGTGACAGATGGCGCGCTGTCGCTGCTTTCATCCTACGATTGGCCGGGCAACGTCCGTCAGTTGCAGGCGGTGCTGTTCCGCGCGGCGGTGTTTTGCGAAGGTGATGCTTTGACCGCGCAGGATTTTCCGAATCTGTCGACTATGCTGGGCGAAACTGCGCCGCCGCCGCCATCGAACAGCGATGGCGCGGGTGTGGTACTGTACACATCAGACGGAAACTTGCGGCCGCTTGAAGATATCGAGGCCGACGTGATCCGCTTGGCGATCGGCCATTATCGCGGACGCATGACCGAAGTTGCGCGGCGCCTCGGCATCGGCCGATCGACGCTTTATCGCAAGCTGACCGAGCTGGGCATCGATAACGCTGCTTGAAGGCGGTTTGCCAAGCGGATCCGACGATGCGCGCCGGCAAATCTATGCGAGCGCGCTTAGATAACGAGGCTGTGGTAGGTTTTTCGAGCGGCTGAGGCTTGGGCTTGTTGGTTGCGGGGGTTGGATTTGAACCAACGACCTTCAGGTTATGAGCCTGACGAGCTACCGGACTGCTCCACCCCGCGGCACCATGGTGTGTCCCGTGCGCGAGGCGCAGA
>NZ_JANXWG010000162.1 GCF_025351285.1 Novosphingobium sp. | reverse complement strand
CCGCGTCTTCACATCCTACGACAACATCATCGACCACTGCTGCGAAGCCTGGAACAAGCTCATCGATCAGCCTTGGCACATCATGACCATCGGCCGCCGCAAATGGGCGCGTGGGTCATGATCAGTGCAGGTTGGTATAAGGGCGCCAATCGCCATGACTGCATGGATGGCAGTGCGTGACATCGGCAACTCCCCGATGCATTATTGCGGCAGCAAACCTCTGGCTCGTTCAGTTCAAATGCGCCCGCTTCGTGCGATGCGTCCGTAGACCGCCGCGCTCGGCTTGAGTTTTCGCTCGAACGTCGTCCGATCCACGCTGGCCAGCCCGAAATGCGGCTTGTAGCCTTGCAGCCATTCGAAATTGTCGATCAACGACCAATGCATGTAACCGATCACCGGCAGACCGCTTTCGATAGCCTGATGCAGACCGGCCAGCACTTGCGGGATGTACCATGCGCGGCGGCGATCGTCGTCGGTCTCAAGCCCGTTCTCGGTCACGAACACCGGCTTGCCGGTGCGCTGGTGCGCGTATTCGACCATGTTGCGCAGCGCTGATGGTTGTTTGATCATTTCACCCATGGCCTTGGGATCGGTGAATGGCATTTCCGGCAGTGGCGGCATTTTCGCGCCCGCGCCGGGGATCGGAATTTGCCGGTAGGTTTGCACGCCGACAAAATCGCCCGACTGCTTGGCCGCGTCCATCCACGCGCCATAGGCCTTCTCGCGCATCGCCAGGTGCGAACTTTCGGCATTGCCCGGTTCGAAGTCGACCAGGTTGAGCGTAACCCCTGTCGGCAGGTTCGGACGCGCTGCCTTGATTGCGGCAAAGCCCTTGTGGTGTGCGGAGAGCAACTGCGGGGTCATGCCGACGATGTCGGGGTGGTCCATCGTCACGTACTGCGTGGTCCCGCTGCGGCGTGCCGCTTCGGCGTGCGCGCGGGCCTGGATTTCATCCTTGGCCTTGAAGTAGCCCGGCGAGAAGGCGCGGAACGTAAGCCCCACTTGCGGTTCGTTGATGGTGCAGGCGAACGCCATGCCGTCACCCAGTTCGCGCGCGACCTTATCGCAATAACGCGCGAACAGATCGGGGGACTCCGGGTTCAGCCAGCCTCCGGCTTCGGCAAACCAGCGCGGCGCGGCGACGTGGAAAAGTGTCACCACAGGATCGATCCCGGCCTTGCGAAGCGCGGCGATCATCCGACGATAATGGTCGAGTTCGGCGTGGGAGAACTCCCCGCGCACAGGTTCGATCCGCGACCACTCGACCGAGAAGCGATACGAATTAAGCCCGATAGCCTTGAGCAGCGCGATGTCTTGCTCGTACCGGTGATAACTGTCGCAGGCGTCGCCCGATCGTTCGGCATAGGCGCTGGGCTGGACCTGCTCCATCAGCCACAAGTCGGCGTTGGTCTGGTTCCCCTCGATCTGATAACCGGCGGTCGAAGCCCCCCAGCGGAAGCCGTGCGGAAACGACTTGCGCGTCGGAGACGATGCGGCACGCACCGGGACCGGACTGGCCGCGGCCAGCAGCGTTGCTCCGCCGACGCCGAGCAAGCTGCGGCGGTCGAGGTGCGGCCCGTCAATCGGATTTGACATGATAGTCTCCAGCAAGCTTTTTGCTGCGCGAACTTCCACAATCGAGTTTGGACAGTCAACTTTCTTTAAGTCGGTCAGTCCAATAATCGCCGCCGCGAACGATCCTGCATCCAATCCCGACTCGCCGACGGCCGTAGACGACGATAGGCATCGCGACGCGCATCTGCGCTTCGATCATGTCCTTGAGCTGGATTGTCGGCGCCTCCGGCATGTCCAGGCGTTTCCCGGCGACGAGGTCCAGCACGCTGGCCAGGAGCTTGTCGTGCTCGTTGAGCAGCAGCGGGTTGGTAAAGCCAAATTCCATAGACCGGCGCATGGTGATCCGGACCTTGGCTCTCCGGATGGCAACTGGCTGCGTTGGCGTACGGCACGAACGCGTTGGTGGCGATCCAGCAAGCCACGAGATCGCGCATAGGGGGCAGGGAGGACTTGGGCATGAAAGGACACCTTCAAGGTGAAGGAAGCGGTCATGCATAATTTGGCAGGAGCGGCTTATCGCCAATTTTGCCTGAATCGTCGGGGTGAAATGCCGATCCGCTTGCGCAAGAAGCGACTGAGCACGCTCGGCTCGGCAAAACCGAGACGCGACGCTGTTTCGGTCGCGCTGATGCCTTCGCGGCCCAGAAGGTCGCGCGCCAGCTCGATTCTGGTCTCCGCCAGGAGCTGCGAAAAACTGGTACCGGATCGTTGAAGCCGCCGTTGCAGTGTCCGGGGATTGATCGACATTGCCGCCGCAACTGCTTCGATCGTGGCCTCGCGCGTCGGCAGAAGCGTTCGGATAGCCGTTACAACACGGCTAGAAAGGTCACGCTGGGTGGCTGCAGCGACATGCTCGAGATGGTGCCGCACTCCGTTGCCTTGGCGTGCTGCTCTCCAGCGCAGGTCGTCGGCGCTGAAGACGATCGCGTTGTAGCCGGCCTCGAACACGACCTGTGCCCCGAAGGCACGCGCATAGTCTCCGGCCCGGCCAAGTTGGGCGTGCGCCAGCAACACCTTCGTCGGTCGCCACGCCGGGCCGAGGAACTGCGGAAAAACCCGCAACTGGATGGCCAGGACGGCTTCCACGAAATGCCGCGGTTCGTAAAGGCCGCGAGAGAGGACGCGCAATCGACCGACACCGCCAGGCCCATCCTGGTCGAGCATGAACGTATAGCCGGTGCTGTGTTGCCCGAGGTGAGCCGCGATCACGTCATAGTAATCGGCAATCGATCGGCTTTGTTCGGCGATCAACGCCGGCAGGCCGATGATGCGAGGCTCGACGCGTTCGGCCATGAGCAGCCCGAAATTGGGTGTTTGGCTTGTGGTTGCGACCCATTCGACAGCATCGATCATTGCTGTCGCCGGAATGAGCCCCCTGACTGTCGCCGCTCGAAGGTCCAGCCCGATGGCGTCGCAGATGTCGTCCGCCCCAATCCCCAGCGTGGCGGCAAACCGGAACAGCGGTTCGAGGCTGGTGTTCTGAGCCAGGTGCGGCATGGCGCAAATCATCAACATATTGTCGTGATCGGTCAAGTCTGAAGCGGGCAAGAGCGGCATTACCCTCGACGGGGCCATAATGGCTCATGGGAGGGGGCGAGCAATGAAGCGTTTGGCAACCGGATTGCTTGCCATGGCAGCCGCTTGGCAGCTCGCAGCGGCCCAGGACGCGCGCGCACAGGATGCGCAGGTCCTTCATTTCGGCGATGATACGATCGAGGCCGCCAGCCCGGTCTCGCCGCTCGTGGAAAAGGCGCTGCAAGCTTATGTCTATGGCTACACGCCGGTCTATTTCGACGTGTCGATGCAAACCTACACGAACGTCGCAAAGCCCAGCGAAAACCCCAACCAGATGTGGGCGCCGCGCGATCAGTTCTTCCACGGCCGCCGCCAGCAGACCGCCGAGAATACGATGGGTGTCGCGCCCAATTCCGATACGCTCTACACGGTGGCCTATCTCGATGTGAGCAAGGAGCCGATCATCTGGCACCTGCCGGCATGGCCGGGCCATTACTACGTCTGCCCGATCCACAACCAGTGGGCCGACAACATTTCGGTCGGCAATCGCACCAACCCCGGACCGATCGAGGTCGACTATGCGGTGACCGGCAAGGACTGGCACGGCACGCTTCCTCAAGGCGTCCGCCGCATCCAGATGGACAGCGACCACGCGATGATCCTGTGCCGCATCCGGCAGGATTTCGATCCCGCCAGCCTTTCCTCGGCACACCACTTTCAGGACGGCATGGCGCTGACGCCACTCTCGAAATGGCGCCGGGGCCAGGCGTACGTTCCACCAGCCGGCACCGTCGATCCCACGATCACGCCGCAAATGCTGACCACGGTTCCCAGGCAGATCATGGCGATGGACGCGCAGGCGTTCTATGGCCGGATGGCGGCGGTGCTGGCGATCAATCCTCCGACACAGGAGGACGGCGAGGCCGTCGCCAATCTCAAAAGCTTCGGCATCGTCGAGGGCCAGCCTTTCGATTTCGCCGCAATGCCCGCCGACAAACAGGATGCGTTGACGAAGGCGCTGGTGCTCGGCCCGCCGATGCTGCGCCGCGCGCTCGGCAATATCGGGCCGCGCGTCAACGGCTGGCCTTATGCGCTGGTCGTCGGGCGCTATCAGGAACATTACCTCAAGCGCGCCGCCGCCGCCCAGTTCGGCTTTTCGGGCAACATGATGGAAGACAACATGCAGTCGATCAACTTGCGCGACGCCGCCGGCGCGCAGTTGAACGGCAACCATCGCTACACCATCCATTTCGAAGCGGGCAAGACGCCATCGGTCGATGGCTTCTGGTCGTTCACGGTCTATACCGCCGGCACTTACGACATTTTTGCACCCAAGGGCCGCAACCCGGTGGGCAATCACGACAAGACCAACCCGCTCCATTTCAACGCCGACGGGTCGCTCGACATTGCTGTCCAAAGCGAGCCGACCGGCGATGCGGCCAAAGACCACAACTGGCTGGCGACGCCCAAGTGCGTGGACTTCATGGTCTATTTCCGGACGTATGGCCTGCATCCCGAAGTCTACAGCTTCAGCAGCGCGACCGGCCAGCCGGGCTACATTGTTCCGGCCCTGGTGCGAACCAGTGATTGAGTTCCGGCGCGACTGCGCCAACAATGCTTGGACAAATCTGGGAGAGAGCGCGTCATGACTCGAGACTATGACCTCGTCATTCGCGGCGGCACGCTGGCCGATGGCACCGGCGCCGCGCTGCGCGAGGCCGATGTGGCCATCAAGGACGGCCGGATCGCTGCCGTCGGTTCGGTCAGCGGTTCGGGGGACGAGGAGATCGATGCTCGTGGGCAACTGGTCACCCCCGGCTTCGTCGATATCCATACCCATTACGACGGCCAGGCAACCTGGGACCAGCGCCTTGCCCCATCGAGCTGGCACGGCGTGACCACCGCAGTGATGGGCAATTGCGGGGTGGGGTTTGCACCCGTGCGGCTGAAGGATCACGATCGCCTGATCGAACTGATGGAGGGCGTCGAGAACATCCCCGGCGCCGCGCTTCACGAAGGGCTGCGCTGGGACTGGCAGTCGTTTCCAGAGTATCTCGACACGCTTGCCGCGCGATCGTTCGATATCGATGTCTGCGCGCAACTGCCCCATGGAGCACTACGGGTGTTTGTCATGGGCGAACGCGGCGCCGCGCTCGAACCCGCGACCCCCGCAGATATTGCCGAGATGCGCAGCTTGACCGAGGCCGCCATGCGCGCGGGCGCGATCGGGTTTTCCACCTCGCGCACGATCAACCATCGCACCGTGACGGGTGATCCCACGCCATCGCTCCGCGCCAGCGAAGCCGAATTGATGGGCATCGCGATGGGGATCAAGGACGCCGGATCGGGTGTGATCGAGATGATCTCCGATTTTGATACCCCCGACCTGGCCAGCGAGTTCGCGATGATCCGGCGGCTGATCGAGGCATCGGGCCGCCCGCTGTCGCTGTCGCTCGCGCAGGCCCACGGCAAGCCCGAAGGTTGGCGCGCGTTGCTGGGGTTGGTCGAAGCGGCGGCGGACGAAGGATTGCCGATTTGCGGGCAAGTCGCGCCGCGCCCGATCGGCGTGCTTTATGGCTTGCAGGCCAGCCTCAACCCGTTCTCCTCGCTGGGGGCATATCGCGAAATCGCCGACCGGCCCCACGCCGAGCGGCTGGCCGCCATGCGCGACCCCTCGTTTCGGGCGCGCATGCTGGCCGAGGCGGCGGAGGCGAAATCGAGCGGCCCGGCGCGCCGCCTGATGGCGTTCGACCGGATGTTCGCGCTGGGTTCACAACCGAATTACGAGCCGGCAACCGCGCAATCGATCACTAGCATCGCCGCGCGCGAGGGGCGCCCGCCAGAAGCGGTCGCCTATGACTACATGCTCGAGGATGAGGGCCGAACGTTCCTGTTCGCGCCTTTCGCGAACTACGCCCATTGCAACCTGGACGCCTGCGGCGAGATGATGGCGAGCAAGCACACGGTCATGGGGTTGGGCGATGGCGGGGCGCACGTCGGGCTGATCTCGGACGCCAGCTTCCCGACTTACCTGCTGTCGCACTGGGGCCGCGACCGCGCGCACGGCCGGTTTGAAATCCCGTGGCTGGTCAAGCGCCAGACATCGGACACCGCGCGCGCGGTGGGCCTGTTCGATCGCGGCGTGATCGCCCTGGGCATGAAGGCCGACCTCAACGTGATCGACTTCGACCGGCTCGCCGTCGCGGCGCCAGAGATGGCGTTTGACCTCCCGGCCGGCGGCAAGCGCCTGTTGCAGCGGGCGCACGGCTACACCGCTACCATCGCTTCGGGCGCGGTGATCTACCGCGAGGGCGTGGCCACCGGCGCGCTGCCGGGACGGCTCGTGCGCGGCCCGCAAGCTCAGCCTGCACGC
>NZ_JANXWG010000137.1 GCF_025351285.1 Novosphingobium sp. | reverse complement strand
ATCGCTTCGAGCGATGGATGCCCAGACCGTCGCCGCCGATGCCGATACGCAGCTCGCCCGCGCAGACAAGCGCCCGGACTGGAAGGTCGGCGTCTCCTATGGTCGCCGCGAGCCTGCCTTTGGCGATCTGGTCTCGGTCGGTGTCTCGATTGACCTGCCGTTCTTCTCGAAGCGACGGCAAGACCCCAAGATTGCCGCCGCCGCCAGCGAGGCCGAGAGAGCCCGCTTCGACCGCACGGCAGCCGAACGCGAGGTGCTGGCGAGCCTCGAAGGCGATCTAGCTGACCATCTGATGCACCATCAACGGTTGGAGAATGCGCGGCAAACACTGGTGCCGCTCACCAAGCGCCGCGCCGAACTGGATATGGCGAGTTACGCGGCTGGCAAGCTCGATCTTGGCAGCGCTCTGCTCTCATCGCTGGCGCTGGCCGAAGGCGAAATCGACGCTCTCGCCCGCGAAGCCGATGTCGCGCGCGACGCGATCCGCGTCAACATGACTTATGGGGAGGACAGCCAATGACTGTCACGATGACCGAGCCCGCGCGCTGGCGTGCTGGGGTAATGGCCGCCGCCTTAATCGCTGGCGTCGGCGGATATTGGCTGGGGTATCGCGGAACTGGCGATGCCTCCACTCCGGCTGTCAAGGATCGCAAGATCCTCTATTATTATGATCCGATGGTGCCTCTGGAGCATTATGACAATCCGGGCGCGCTGTCCTCGATGGGGATGAAGACGCAGCCCAAATATGCCGAGGAAGGTGGCGCGCCCGGCGAAGCGTCAGGGGTAACGGTCAATCCAGCCGCCATGCAGAATCTGGGTGCTCGCGTTGTGGTGGCGCAAATGGGAAGTCTCGCTTCCACCCTCAATGTGACGGGGAGCATCGACTTCAATCAGCGCGATGTGGCGGTGATTCAGGCCCGCTCGGGCGGGTTCGTTACCCGTGTTTACGGCCATGCACCCGGCGATGTCATTCGCGCCGGTGCACCGATTGCCGATATGCAATTGCCCGAATGGGGCGGCGCGCAGACCGAGTTCCTTAGCGTCAATCGGCTCGGGCGTCCTGACCTCACCGCCGCCGCGCGTCAGCGATTACGCCTGTTGGGTATGTCTGACGCCGTGATTTCCGGGATCGAACGTAGTGGGCGCACTAACGGAGCGGTGACAATCACCTCGCCGATCTCGGGTGTTATCCAGACACTCGATGCGCGCGCCGGTGTCACGCTGGCGCAAGGGCAGACCTTGGCTCAAGTGACCGGCCTCGGCACCGTATGGCTCAATGCCGCGGTTCCCGAAGCGCAGGCGGGAAGTGTTCGTATCGGACAGAGCGCCAGTGCCACGCTTACCGCCTTCCCCGGCGAGACATTCAATGGGCGCATCCTCGCCGTCCTGCCAACTGCGCAAGTCGATAGCCGGACGCTCACGGTGCGGATCGAGCTGGCCAATCGCGGCGGTCGGCTGCGTCCCGGCATGTTCGCGCAGGTTTCGCTTGGCGGGACCGCGAACACCGCGCTGCTGGTGCCGAGCGAGGCGGTGATCCGCACCGGAATGCGAACGCTGGTCATGTTGGCAACGGGCAATGGCCGCTATCAGCCCGCCGAGGTTCGGGCGGGCCGCGAAGGCGGCGGGCAGACCGAGATACTCGAAGGCCTCGCCGTCGGCGAGAAGGTCGTCGCCTCTGGGCAATTCCTGCTCGATTCCGAAGCGAGCCTGACCGGGATTGAAGCCCGCAAGCTGGGCGGCGCGAAATGATCGAATGGATCATTCGCGGCTCGGTCAAAGCGCGTGGGCTGGTCGTCGTCGCCGCCCTCGTCCTGACCCTGATCGGCATTGCAGCGGTGCGAACCACGCCGGTCGATGCGCTGCCCGATCTGTCGGACGTGCAGGTCATCATCCGCACCACTTACCCCGGACAAGCCCCGCAGATTGTCGAGAATCAGGTCACTTACCCGCTCACGACAACGATGCTGTCTGTCCCGGGCGCACGGGTGGTGCGGGGCTATTCGTTCGTCGGCGACAGCTTCGTCTATGTGCTCTTCGAGGACGGCACCGATCTCTATTGGGCACGCAGCCGCGTGCTGGAATATCTGAGCCAGGTGCAGGGAAAACTGCCAGCAGGCGCGACGGCTTCGCTCGGTCCCGATGCCACCGGTGTGGGCTGGATTTACGAATATGCGCTGGTCGACAAGACCGGTCGGCATGATCTGGCTCAGCT
>NZ_JANXWG010000077.1 GCF_025351285.1 Novosphingobium sp. | reverse complement strand
GAAGCCCTTCTCGAGAGAGCTTTGCAGTTAGCAACGAAACCGGGGGCATTGGTGTTCGATAGCTTCATGGGATCGGGAACCACTCAGTCGGTTGCGATGAAGCTAGGCCGAAGATTCTTGGGTGCCGACATTAATCTCGGGGCAATTGAAACGACTATCAAGCGACTGAACAACGTGCGCGAGGATTTGGCGAGCAGAGAGGCAACCCTCATTGACGCAATCGAACAAGGTAAAAAAAAGCTCTTTACAGGCTTCGAGGTCTATAACGTTAACAACTATGAGCTCTTTCGCAACCCGGTCGAGGCCAAAGAGCTCATCCGCGAAGCAATGGAGTTGCAACCTCTACCTCCTAGCAGCGCATTTGATGGCCAACGCGAAGGCTATTTGGTCAAGATCATGCCGGTGAACCGCATTGCGACGCGACAGGACTTGAATGAGGTGATCAACGGCCTCGACTTCAAGGCCTTTGAGCGCCGCCAGGCAGAAGCACCAAACAAGCCGGTAGAGCGAATCCATCTGGTGTGCATGGGTCATGAGCCCGATCTTGGCCCAGCTTTGCAAAAGGAAACTAAACCGTTTGACATCGACGTGATGGTAACCGACCTCATTCGCGACAAGGCGCACTTGCATTTCAAGAAGGCGTCTGACGCGCGCCTCGCCATTGAAGGCAGCGAGATGGTCATCAAGGGCTTCTACCCGATGAACTTGCTTCAGAAGCTATCGCTGGAGAGCGATGCAGTGGAAGACTGGCGCCAGCTTGTTGAGAGCGTGAAAGTCGATTTCCACTATGACGGAGCGGTGCTCACCCCTGCCATCGTCGATGCGCCGGGCAAAGACGATCTCGTTATGGGCCGTTATGCGATCCCCGCTGATGCCGCGACGATCCGCGTGAAGATCACCGATCTGCTTTCCGAGTCGTGGGAAGGCGATATCGAAAATGGCTAAGGGCAAGAAGACTATCCGGCAGGACTTCGCCTTCTTCCATGCGCTGCTGAAGTTCTACACCGACAATCGCGGCACGATCCGCAAAGGCTACAAGCAACTGTCCAAGCAGGTGCTGGATTTCAATGATCCGGACCTGCGGACCGATGCCTTCCTGCGCAAGCCTCAGTTCGAGGCCCTAGAAATCTATGTCTTCCTTAAGGAGTTTGGCGACAACGCCCACGTCCATGAGCTGTTCGAGCAGTGGGCCAAGAATAACGGGTTGTTCGCAGACTTCCAGACAACCGGCGCTGATCGCAAGGGCCAAGGGACACTACTTCCCTTTATGGAGCTGGAAGGCGAAGAGCAATATCAGGCGATCTTCACAAAGCTGAGCGAGCGCGCCCGAACTTACCCGAACTACATTTTTGCGCTGACCATGGGTTTGGGCAAAACCATCCTTATGGCGACATGCATCTTCTACGAATTTCTCCTCGCCAACAAGTTCAGCAAGGACACCCGCTTTTGCAAGAACGCGCTGGTGTTCGCGCCCGACAAGACGGTTTTGCAATCGCTGAAGGAAATCCAGACGTTCGATCTCAGCAACGTCGTCCCGCCGGAATATGCCAACTTCCTTCGGTCGAACCTGAAGTTCCACTTCCTTGATGACACCGCCTCAACCATCGGCGCGCAGGACGGTTCATCGTTCAACGTCATCATCTCGAACACACAAAAGATCATCCTGAAGCGCCGCTCTGCCGTGCCAACCGCGACGGACAAGCTGTTCTCGGATAAGACGGGCACGCTGTCGGAAGTCTACGGCGAGCTCTATGAAATGCTGGGTGAGGCTGCGCCGGAAACCGATGCCGATCTGGCGGTCAACGCCCGCTTCCAACGCATCGCGCGCCTGCCCCAGCTTGGCATCTATGTCGATGAAGCGCACCATTCGATGGGAGCAGCGCTCGAAAAGGACCTTGGCCAGGCCAAGCAGGATTCCGCGCTGCGGATGACCATCGACGAACTGGCGCGCGCGCTGGAGCACAAGAAGACCAGCGTGGTCGGATGCTACAACTTCACGGGCACGCCCTACGTCAAAGACACGATCATGCCCGAGGTCGTCTACGCCTATGGGCTGAAGCCCGCGATCGATAACAAATACCTCAAGCAGCCTGATTTCGTGGACTATTCGGGCAACGTGAAATCCGACGACTTCCTCAAGCTGGCAGTGCAGGATTTTTGGGAACGCGAAGGCGAAAAGCGCAGGGAGGGAATGCTCCCCAAGCTGGCGATCTTCGCATCCACCATCGATGAACTCGATACAGAGCTCCGCCCTGCCTTGGAAAAAATTCTGACCGAACTGGGTGTGCCGACAAACCGGATTCTGGTGAACGTCGGCGATGAGAAGCTGACCACCGATGAGGACATCCGAGAGTTCAATCGCCTCGACACCGAGGCATCGGACAAACAATTCATCCTACTGGTCGGCAAAGGGCGTGAAGGCTGGAACTGCCGATCACTCTTCGCCGTCGCACTATATCGCAAGCCCAAGTCTCGCATCTTCGTTCTGCAATCAACCATGCGCTGCTTGCGCTCGATTGGCGAGATTCAGGAAACCGGGCACATCTACCTTTCCGCCGAAAACATGGAGATTCTGAAGGACGAGCTCCAACAGAACTTCCGCGTCACCACTGACGAGATCGGGCCGAAGAAAACCGACGAGAGCGAGACTTACGTCGTAACAGCGGTGCCGCCCCCAGTCGTTCTCACCATCACCCGCCGCCGCCAGCTATTTCAGACGCGGCGGAAGGCTGAGCCAGCAAAGCTCGCGTTTGATCTCTCGGATGCCGCCTTGGAGCGATATCGCGCAACCTTGCGCCGCCGTAAGGCCGTCAATGCAGCCATCGAAGAGCAAGAGGATGTTACCGATCGCCTCGATAATCGGAAGTTCAGTGACTACACGCTGGTTGCCGAGGTCGCCCGATATTTCTCCGGCGATGGCGTCTCGCCCTTTGACATCTCCACCATGCTGGAAGGGACCGATGTAGGGCTCCCCCGATTGGTAGAAGCCGTCAATATGTCAAACGACGTTCTCTATGATCTCGTAGTTCCTGCCGTTTTCGAAGCCTTGTTTGAGATCAAGACGTTTGAAGACCCGGTCAAAGAGCAGATCGAGTTGGTCAAAGGCTGCGACCAGGAATCGAATCACGTTCCAACATTTACGTTCCGCGCAAAACCGCACCTCGTCGCAAGTCGCGATTTTCCAGAGTATGCTGGGACACGGCACCGTACCTTCCACCTTGACCACTATTGCTTCGACAGCCAACCTGAGGTCGATTTTTTCGAGAAGGTGCTGAGTCTCAATGCCGGCGACAAGATCTATTTCACCGGGATGCTGGTGCATGGACAGTCCGGCTTGCGGGTCAATTACATCCACCCGGAGTCCCACACGGTATGCAATTATTACCCCGACTTTCTGATTCTCCGCGAGGACGGGTCTACCCATCTGGTTGAGGTTAAGTCGGCATGGAAGTCCGACGATCCAGTCGTTTTGGCCAAAAAGGAAGCTGCCGAGCAGCTCGCTGAAGGTAGTCGCTTCCACTACGCCATGGTGACAAAAGATGACTTTGATTCGTTTCTCGACAATCAGACAGGGTGGCAGAATTATGTGGGTCGAACTTTGAATCCAGTTCTGGCACTTTAGAGCGGCAAAGCCAGATGCGTTTTTGGAACATTTTCCATTTTTCTTGTTTTCTATTCATAGGGTTCGCCATAGGCCGTGGAAGTTCAGAGTAGGTCATCGTCAGAAATACGGCTAAAATTATGGCAATGGCATATACCTCCACATTTATTGTTTGTTATCAATGCTAATTGCATCCCTCCGTCTCCGCCAGAACCATCTGAAAATTAAAGATTTTCCCGGTCCGGGCCTTCAAGGCGCGTCAGACCTCACAGGCTTAACGCCTGGCGCTTTTTAGCGCATATTTAGCGGCATATCCCGGTTCGACTAGGTCATATTAGCGCACCATGCTGAACGGGCACTTGTCATGCCGTCCACACGGACTACGACCCTAAGCTGAAATCGTTCGGCGATGGGGAACGCGTTGGAATATCTGGACAGTACCATTCGCTTGAGCAGCAACGCACTTGCCCACTGGCTATCCCAAGAGGTTCCAGGCGAGCAAGCGCATCTCAGGATAAAAACAGGGTACTTCACATTAGATGGTCTCGGCGGACTGAAGTCATCGGTGGATCACCTCGTCTTGAATGACCTACCAATCACGATCGCGTTAGGGGCGAACGAGCAAGCCACGATCAAGAGCGATGTGGATTCCCTTTACGCGCTAATCGGATGCCCAAGGCCGAATGCAAGACTATGTGTCATCAGCTGCATCGGGGGACTTTTCCATCCCAAGGTTGTCCACCTGACAAGAACAGATGGCAGTGCGTTCGCCTATGTCGGCTCGGCAAATGTGACATCCGCCGGCCTAAATGGCACCAACATCGAGGCGGGCATCTTACTTGACAGTCGCAAGGGCGACCCCATAGGCATCTTAGATCAAATAGCTGTCAGCATCGACGATTGGTTTAAAGGCCCTCAAGCGGGCGTTACCAACATCGGAAGCCTTGCGATTACGCAACAACTTGTTTCGTCCGGCATTTTGGGCGCGGTAAAACAGGTCAAGAAAAGTGGATCCCTAGGAGCGTCCGGGGGAGCGCCTTCCCCTCCACGCATGCCCTTAACGGCCCTTGTGAGCTTTCCGACCCTAGTGACGCCCACCGGCGGCAATTCAACGAGCAGCCAAGCTACACCACAAAGCGCAAGCTCCACGTCAACACCTTCCCAAGGCTTCGGTAGTCAAGAAATTCTCATCGCAGAGATTGGCAAGGGGGACCGCTGGAAACAGGCCAATTTCCCATACTTAGTCATGCAAGGTTATTTCGGCGTAAATCCTACCGGAAATGGCTACATAGACCTGATACCAGTCGACCTGAACGGTACAGCATCAGCTCCCGTCTCAACTAAGGCGGTCAATGTCCAAAGCAAGAACTATCGCCTCGAACTCGGTTCAGTCGCCGGAATGGCCTTCCCAGCAAGCGGGCGGCCCATCGCAGTATTCCGAAAGGTTGGATCTGCCCAATTCCGCTACCACGTCTTCTTCCCCAGTGACCCGAGTTATGCAGCCCTACAGACAGGTCTCACTCAACTGTATCAAGGCCCCCTCGCCAATTGCCCCGCATCATGATTGATTCCGCAACATTGAGTCAAATCTGGGCCGCCTGCCCAGTATAAATCAAAGATTGCACAGCAGGAGATATTCAGCCTCATAGGATATTTCTTTGTTCAAATCGGTCTTGTTTAGACGACTGTGAGAGAAATTTCCGACCGATTCGACGTGGACACTTTTAAAGTGCCGCTTTGCGAGTTCCGTTACGGCTTCCATTGTCATAACCCGAGGGTGCGCATTCCGCTCCGAAGCGTAAGGGGAGTACGACAAGACAAGCGGCACTCCTTTGCTCGCGACGAGGCGAAATAACTGATCAAACGCTGCGGGCGCCTCTGAACGTATGCAAAATGGCGACTGGTGGCGTTCCGTACGATAGACACCCCTGCTCGGACGCGTGCGACCATGAGCGGTATTGTTTGAAATTTCCGGGTCATCGCGGAGTGCGAGCGTCTCTAGTACATGATAAAATCGGCTGTAGTGATCGCGGGTATAAGGTGGGTCGGCATACACAATATCGGCATCAAATTCTGGGGATTCCAAGAACTCAGCGTAGTCCGATCTAATAACTTGATTCTCGAATTGGCTTGATCCATTCGCAATATACTTCTCCAATATGCCAATGAATGTCATCAAAACGGGCTTTTCTCGGTCCCGTGCAGCAAGTGAATACAAAGTCGGCTTTATCTTTCCGCTTTTGTCGTGCGGACGAATTGGCTGAGCAAAATGTTTTCCAACTGTGTTGACTAGCTCACTCGCCGTACTCAAGGTCGTCGCAATTAATAGCGACCGAACCTTGGGATCG
Organism: Novosphingobium sp.; assembly: GCF_025351285.1. Classification (GTDB taxonomy): domain Bacteria; phylum Pseudomonadota; class Alphaproteobacteria; order Sphingomonadales; family Sphingomonadaceae; genus Novosphingobium. Next base: position 6,561 of record NZ_JANXWG010000077.1, on the reverse strand, counting down.
GCTGAGTGGGCATAGTCCAGTAGGACATCGATTTCAGCCGCCTGTTTGAATGAAAAGTAAGTGCCGCAGAAGTGACGGAGCGCCATCGACTCCAAGCCATTCGCGCCAAAAGTTGCGCTTAGGGTTGCCTTCGTTTTCTCCATAGCTTGAATGATCTCGGGAAGAGCCTTCTCCCGCTGCGCAGTGAGAATCGATCCAATTTCAATTAGTGATGCTAGAAGAAGGCTCTCGCCGCGAGCAGCATGCGCCATAGCCCGTGCTTCGAGCTCAATCAGCGGGGCAGCAGCCCTCAGGACACCAGACTTGGTTGAAAAGCTGATTCGCGCTGCCAACTCATCCTCGACTGACCGTACGGACAAGCCAGGTGAGGGACGCAGCAATGCGTCGCATATGAATCTGGAATATTCCTGGATATCCACAGCTGTAACAGGTCTTGTTTGCGCAAAGTGGTTGGCCACCGTTCCCGACCCCGCGAAAAGATCGCATAGGTGGGAGCCCCTGGTTGCGAGGCCCGAAATTGCGCCATCTGGACTTGTCCCGGTTTTGCGCCGGTCACCTGAGCGTTTTAGGCTCGCAACAGCAGACCGGCGAGAGGATCAAGCATGAAGCGGTGCGGATTGCGTCCTCGGTCGGCCGAAAAGCATCCCGGTTCATCCGACTTCGACCAGCGCCTTTCCGAACGCTTTCCCCGATAACATTCGCGTATAGGCCTCCAGTGTGTTCTCCAGCCCGATGGTCTCGTCGAAACGCGAAGCCAGCGTGCCGGCCCGGCGCCATGCATCGAGCTGTGCGATCAGTTCGGGCCCGCGCTCTAGGTGGTCGGGGATGAAGAAGCCCTCGATGCGCAGCCGCTTCATTAACACCTGGTCGAACCGCGCCGGGCCAGGCAGCGCCGTATCGCTGGCATAGGCCGCGACCATGCCGCACACCGCAACGCGGCCGTAATGCGCCATGTTGGGCAGCACCGCATCGAGCAACTGGCCGCCGACATTGTCGAAGTAAGCATGGACCCCGCCGGGTATGGCAGCGAGCAAGCCGGCAACGTCGTCGGCGCGATAGTCGATTGCGATGTCGACCGCGATTTCCTCTCGCAAGTAGCGCGTCTTGGCCGGGCCGCCGGCGATGCCGATCACCCTTGCTCCAAGGTTGCGTCCGATCTGGCAGGCAAGACTGCCGGTCGCGCCCGCGGCGGCAGACACCACCAGCCATTCGCCAGGCCGGATCGCGGCGATCTCGCGCACGCCGACCAGTGCGGTCCAGGCATTCATGCCCAGTGTGCCGAAGTGCTCGCGCGGATCTATCGTATCGTCGAGCGCCTCCAGACCAGCCAGTGCGGGCATGACGACAGGATAATCCGCCCACTGCCCGAAGCCGCGCACCAGCGTGCCCTCGGGGAAGGCCGGATCGCACGATTCGCACACCCGGCCCAGCACCAGCCCTTGCATCTTCACGCCCAGTGGAAGCGGCGGCTGGTAGCCATCGGTGCGCGGCCCCATCCACATCCGCGTGCCCGCATCCATCGACAGGTATTGCGTGGCGATTCGCACTTCGCCCTCTGCGAGCGTGGCGAGCGGTTCCTCGCGCAAGCTCAGTGCCGACGCGAAATCCAGCCCCTGCGGCCGCCGGTCGAGTTGCCAGAAGCGGTTCACCGCCACGCTCAGGCTTCCTTCGGCCCCTGCTGGCGGTGGATGTTGCGGAACGATCGGCTCTTGAACAGCCATTGCCCGTCGATCTTGACGCAGACGTCCTCGTAGGCGCCGCGATCGCGAAGTGTCAGGTCGCCCTGGTCATAGACTTCGGCCGTGAAGCTGCGCACTTGCGCGACCTCGCCGGCCACTTCGATCGAGCCGGGCCAGGCTTCGAACATGATCCCCGGATAGCCCTTCATCGCCTCGACCCACATCGCCACGATCGCGGGGCGGCCCTTGGTGGTGCCGATCTCGGGATAATCGGGCAGCGACCATTCGGCGTCCTCTGCCCAGGTGGCGCCCCAGGCATCGGCATCGCCGCGCGTGACTGCATCGGCGTAAGCGTCGAGCAGTTCGCGGATCGCAAGGCGGTCTTCGGCGGGGCCGGTGAAGGGCATTGGTTTCTCCCGATGGATTATCGGTTGAACCTAGCGTCGATCCCGCCTGCGCGAAGCTGTGAGTTAGGCGAGGACCGGTGTTTCGTTCAACCCCGGCGGTTCGTCGGGCATGCACACCTCGATCGTGCCATCGGACACGCGCAAGTCGAACTTGCGCAAATCGGCATAGGCACCGCCGATGCACTTGCCGGTCTCGACTTCGAAACGCGCGCCGTGCAGCGGACACATCACCGCGCCGCGCCGGATCTTGCCGCCGGAAAGCTGTGCCGCCTGGTGCGTGCAGCGATCGTTGAGCGCTGCAAAGCCATCGTCGGTGCGCGCGACGAGCACGTGCCATCCGGCGATTTGCGTCGCGAGTTTGCCCTCCTCGGGGAACGCGGCTTCGGCGAGCAGGGAATGCCAGGTTGCTGTCACGGGCTCGGCTTTCGGTCGATCAGATGGTGCTGCCGCCGTCGATACGGAATTCGGCGCCGGTGGCAAACGCCGATTCGTCGGCGGCGAGATAGGCGGCAATCGCCGCGATTTCAGCAGGCGTGCCCAATCGGCCTAGCGGGTGCGTGGCGACGAACGAGGCATACAGCGCTTGCGGATCGGCCGACTGCGCGAGCACCTTGTCGAGGATCGGGGTGCGGATCAGCCCGGGGTGGATCGTGTTGCAGCGGATATCATACCCGGCCTTGGCGAAATGGATCGCGCAACTTTTGGTCAGGTGCGTCACCGCCGCCTTGGCCGCGTTGTAGGCGACCAGATCGGCCTGCGCGCGCACCCCGCACATCGATGACATGTTGATGATCGAGCCGCCGGTGCGGTGCGGCGGGCGCATTTTGGGGATCACATGCTTGCAACCGAGGAACACGCCGATCACGTCGACATTGAATTCGTGGACGAATTGTTCGAGGCTGACCTCCTCGATGCTCCCCAGCGTGGTGATCCCGGCGTTGTTGACCAGCACGTCGAGCGCGTCGCAGGTATCGAGCGCGGCGAGCCATTCGCTCTCGCTCGACACATCCAGCCGGACCGCGCGTGCCACGTGGCCTAGCGTTTGGGCAAGAGCCGTCGCGCCATCGAGGTCGATATCGGCCAGCACGACTTCGGCCGCGCCTTCCTCGACATAGCGCTCGGCTATCGCCGCACCGAGGCCCGACGCGCCGCCGGTGATGAAGCAGCGCTTGCCTTCCAGCCGCCTCATACCAGCACCAGCGTCTTGCCCACGGTCCGCCCCTCCATCAGCGCGATGAACGCCCCGGTCAGGCTTTCGAAACCGTGGTGCAGGTTTTCGAGCGGCTTGAGCTTGCCCTCGGCGTAAAGCCGGTCGAGCGTGGCTTGTGCTTCGGCCAGGCACTCGGGGAAATCATAGGTAATGAACCCCTCGATCCGCACGCGGTTGACCACGAGTTGCCAAAGCTGACGGATGCCCGGCGGGTGATCGGCGTCGTTGTATTGCGCGATCATCCCGCACAGCGCCACGCGGCCGCGCATCGCCATCAGCGGCAGCACCGCATCGAGCAGATCGCCGCCGACGTTGTCGAAATAGACGTCCACGCCATCGGGGGCGGCCGCCGCCACCGCCGCGCCAATATCGGCTTCGGCGCGGTAATCGATCGCCACGTCGGCCCCCAGCGCGAGGACTTGCGCGGCCTTGTCGGGCCCGCCGGCCATGCCGATCACGCGACACCCGGCGGCCTTGGCCAGTTGGACCACGGTGCTGCCGGTCGCACCCGCCGCCGCGCTGACCAGCACGGTCTCGCCCGGCTTGGCCAGGCCCACCGCGAACAGCCCGACCCATGCGGTCAGTCCCACCGGCCCCATCGCGCCCATGTAATGCTGCAACGGTACGCCCGGCGCGGGGGTGACATTCTCCAGCCCCAGCGCGTTGCCGTCGATCACGTAGTGGTCCGACCAGGTGGCGAACGCGCGGACCAGCGTGCCGACCGGCCAATCGGGGTTGTTCGATTCGACCACCTCACCCAGCGACATGCCCGCGATAGCCGCACCGATCGCGACCGGCGGAAGGTAGCTCGGCCGATCGTCAAGGAATCCGCGGATCGCCGGATCGCTTGATCCCACGCGCATCTTCACCAGCATCGCGCCGGGGCCGGGTTTCGGCATCGGCGCGCGCACCAGCGCGAAGTCTTCTGGCACCGGCACGCCCTGCGGGCGGCGGGCGAGCGTGATCTGGTGAATGTCTCCCATGCCAGCCGCTCTACCGCTTCGGAGCGCGCGCGCGAGCCTCGCCATAGCGCTAGGTTTGCGCGGGCGCGCCTTGCGGCACTGTGCGGCCAAACCGGGAGACACAAGCGATGACCATGACCCCAGCCGAAATCGAAACCTACATCGACGATCTCTACGCCGCCACCGGTGCGGGCGATTGGGACAAGGCGGCATCGATGCTGACCGACGATTTCTTCGTGACCGAGGCCGATTGTCTGCCGATGGCCGGGGTCTATCGCGGGAAGAACGCGCTCAAGGACTTGTTTCTCAAGGTGATGGGCATGATGGACGTGGCCGCGCTCGATCGCGGGCAGACCACGGTCGGCAACGATTGCGCGGTGACGCTGGTGTCGTTCCGCTTCGCCGATCCGGCGCTGGCGCCCGCCGAATTGTGCGAATTGTTCCGCTTCCGCGACGGCAAGGTGTGCGAGATCAGGCCTTACTACTTCGATCCCGCCACTGTGGTTGCGGCAGTCGAAGCGAAGAAGGCGGCGGTTTCAGCCTGAAGCATCACGCCAAAAAGTGGGCGCCGGTTTTTGGATTTCCGTGATGCGGCAACTATAAAGTCCGCAAGGGATCGCTACCGTCCCAGTCCTTCGCGGCGTCCTTGATCATCTGGAACAGGCCTTCGAACCCGGCCATCGGCTGGAGCAGTTCGATCAAGTGGCCCGGCCCGCCGCCGGCGTCGACATAGATGACCTCACCGCTGTCGCCCACCTTGCCCTCAACCAGCACTTCGGCGCCGATTGCAGCGCAGGCCTGGCGGGCTTGCACGATCGATTCGACGAAGATGCAGACGTGATGCAGCCGGTCCTTCACGCCGTATTCGCCGGTGTAGATCGAGGGCGCGTCGTTCTCCACCCGAATCAGTTCGATCTGGATATCGCCCCAATAGGCGATCGCGATCGAGAATACCGAAGCGGTTGGTTCACCACGGTATTTCATCTCGCCAAGCTGGACATTCTCCATCAGGTAGAACGGCCCGACGCCTATCGTCTCGGTCCAGTATTTCAGCGTCGCGTCGAAATCGCTGGGCAGGTAGGCGAGCTGGATGATCGGGCCAAGCGCCTTGATCGGGCCGACATTGGCCATAGGAATTCTCCTCAGAAGGTCAGGCGAACAGGCCCTCGGGCGCTTCGATCAGCCCCTTGAGCGTGGCCAGGAACGGCGCCGCCACAGCCCCGTCGATCGCGCGGTGATCGACCGACAGCGTCAAGCCGATGCGGCTTTCGAAGCTCAGCGAACCGTCATCATTCTCCACCGGCGCGCGGACGATCGTGCCCACCGCCAGAATCGCGGCTTGCGGCGGGTTGATCACCGCATCGAAGCTTTCGATCCCGAACATGCCGAGGTTGGAAACGGTGAAGGTGCCACCATCCATGTCCTCATAACCGAGGCGCCCGGCCGCTGCCTTGTCGATCAGCGCGCGCGTGGCCTGGGCGATCTGCTCGATCCGCATCCGGTCCGCCTGCCGCACGATCGGCGTGACCAGGCCCTTGGGGCTGGCCACCGCGATCGCCACATCGGCGTGGGGAAAGTGGTGGATCGTCTCGCCGTGCAACTGCACGTTGATCGCGGGGTGCCGTGCCAGCGCGATGGCCACTGCCTTGATCAGGTAGTCGTTGATCGAGGCCTTGCAGCCGAGCACCAGGTTGGCGGTCTTGCGGAGCGCGGTCAGTTCGTCGGTGCGGGCCGAGACGCGCAAATAGAAATGCGGAATCTCCTGCTTGGCCTGCGTCAGCCGCTGCGCGACGATCTTGCGGATCTTGTCGAACGGCACGACCGTGGCGGTATTGGCAACGAGCGCGAACGGCGCATCGCGGCCGATCGCAACCGGTTCGGGCACCAACGCCAGCACATCGCGCTTCGATATGCGCCCGCGCGGGCCGGTGCCCTTGATCGGCTTTAGATCGATGCCGTGGATCGCCGCCAAGCGCCTCGCCAGCGGTGAGGCGAACACCGTGACGTCCTCTGCCGCGAGCGGCTGCGCGCCCTTCAACGCCGGCGCTGCGGGGGCGCGCAAAGCCTGATGGACGTCCTGATAAGTGATCCGCCCATCGCGGCCCGAACCCGTCACATCGGTCAGGTCCAGCCCCTCGGCTTGCGCGAGTTTGAGCGCCTCGGGGCTGATCGGGCGATTGGTGGTGATGGTTGCGGGCTTGGCCACCGGCTTAGGTGCAACGGCGGGGGCAGGCACACCAGCCTTGGCCGCAACCCCGGTTTCGGCCGGCTTGAACCCGGCGATGAACGCGTCGATCTCCTCC
>NZ_JANXWG010000076.1 GCF_025351285.1 Novosphingobium sp. | reverse complement strand
CAGCAACCCGCACGCTTCCTTCGGCGCGGCGCCCGCGGCAGCCTCGATCAGCGCTGCCAGCACGGATCTTGTCACGATCAATTCGCTACCCATCTTGGTGAATATGGGGGCAAATGTGACGATACTGCAAGGCGTGATCGCGTCCGCTGACGGCGCGGCCGCGCCCGCACGCCTCGACAAGGCGTTGAGCGAGGTCTCGGGCCTGTCGCGCGAGCGAATCAAGGCGTTGATCGAAGCCGGCCAGGTCCAACTCGCCGGCGCGCCAGCACGCAGCGCCTCGGCCAAGCCCGCACCCGGCACCGCCTGGCGCATCGCGGTGCCCGAAGCGACCCCCGCCGCAGCGCAGCCGCAGGACATCCCGCTTTCGATCGCCTACGAGGATGACTACCTGATCGTGGTCGACAAGCCGGCGGGGTTGGTCGTCCATCCGGCTGCGGGCAACCTAGATGGCACGCTGGTCAACGCGCTGCTGCACCATTGCCGGGGCAATCTTTCGGGCATCGGTGGAGTCGCGCGGCCCGGCATCGTCCACCGCATCGACAAGGACACATCGGGGCTGCTGGTCGTGGCCAAGACCGACGCCGCGCACGAAGGGCTTGCGCGCCAGTTCGCCGACCATTCGATCGAGCGCGCCTATCTTGCGGTGACGGCGGGCGTGCCGATCCCGGCGGCTGGCACGGTGCGCGGCACGATTGCGCGCGATCCGCGCGATCGCAAGAAGATGGCACTCGTCCCCGAAGGCCAAAGCCACCAACGCGGCAAGCACGCGGTTACGCATTACAAGGTGCTCGAAACACTCGCGCCCGCATTGGGCGGCGCCGCGCTGGTCGAATGCCGGCTCGAGACCGGGCGGACTCACCAGGTGCGCGTTCACCTTGCATCAATTGGTCATGCGCTACTGGGGGATCCTGTCTATGCCCGAACCCCGCAACGACTCCGCCCCCTCATCACGCGACTCGGTTTCCACCGACAGGCGCTTCATGCCGCCGTGTTGGGGTTCGTTCACCCGATTTCGGGGGATCGCGTTTCGTTCCGCGCAACGACGCCGGTCGATCTTGGGGAACTGATAGTAGAATTGCGCGGTTCAGTGTGACGCATTGTGATATTGAAACGAATGAACCAGGTGATCCCGCCGCAAGACGCCCAGCAGGGGTCGGCAGCCCGGAGAACGGGGCGGGTATCGACCGCAACAGGAAGGACGAAGCATCGTGAGTGAGGCCAAGAAGCGCAGCACCCTCCCCGCAGTTGGCGGCGAAGCCGGGCTGAACCGTTACCTTTCCGAAATCCGCAAGTTCCCGGTGCTCACCGCCGAGAAAGAGTACATGCTTGCCCGCCGGTTCCAGGAACACCAGGACCCCGAAGCGGCCGCGCAGCTGGTCACCAGCCACCTGCGGCTCGTCGCCAAGATCGCGATGGGCTACCGCGGCTATGGCCTGCCGGTCAGCGAACTGATCTCCGAAGGCAACATCGGCCTGATGCAGGGCGTCAAGAAATTCGACCCCGAACGCGGCTTCCGCCTCGCGACGTACGCGATGTGGTGGATCAAGGCTTCGATGCAGGAATTCATCCTGCGGTCATGGTCGCTCGTGAAAATGGGCACCACCGCCAGCCAGAAGAAGCTGTTCTTCAACTTGCGCCGGATGAAGAAGAACCTCGAAGCATTCGAGGACACCGATCTGCACCCCGACGATGTGAAAAAGATCGCGACCGACCTGGGCGTGCCCGAGGTCGACGTGGTCAACATGAACCGGCGGATGATGATGGGTGGCGATGCCAGCCTCAACGTATCGCTGCGCGGTGATGAAGAAGGCGCCGGGCAGTGGCAGGACTGGCTGGTCGATGATCGCCCGTTGCAGGATTCAACCGTTGCCGACGCCGAAGAAGCATCGATGCGCCACGACATGCTGGTCGAAGCGATGGAAGGGCTGAACGATCGCGAAAAGCACATCCTGACCGATCGCCGGCTGGTCGATGAACCTAAGACGCTTGAGGAACTGAGCCAGGTCTATCACGTCAGCCGCGAACGCGTCCGGCAGATCGAAGTGCGCGCCTTCGAAAAGCTGCAGAAGGCGATGCAGCGCATTGCCGGCGAGAAATACATGATGCCGACGATGTAATTTGCGCCGGATTGCTGGATTACGGGGGGCGCTCGCATTGCGGGCGCCCCTTTTCGTTCAGCGGAACCGGTGCGCGAAGCCCAGTTTGAACTGATAGTCGGGCGCGGCTTTCGACAACCCGGCATCACCCTCGAAATCGAGCTGCCACTCTTTCGCCACTTGCCAAGCCAGCGATGCCGCCGCTTGCGCCACGGTTTCGTGCCCGGTGGGCTCCTCGTTGCGGAATGCGGCCAGTTCGCCGGTGAGGCCGAGCGCCTTGGACAACGGGTGCGACAGGCTTATCGCACTGCCGTACTGCACGTGGCGGCCGCGGCCGCTGGCGTTGACCGCTGCATCGATCTCGGGGCTAAGCGCGAGCTGGAACTTCTGGCCAAGATCGAACTGCATCGGCACGATCAGCCCGGCACCCCAATCACCCGCGCCGATACCGGCCTTGCCGGTGGGCAGCGTGACGTAAGCGTGGAGCGCGACCGGTCCGTTGGGCCCCGCAATCCCGCGCCGCACTGCCACCACCATGTCGCCCACGCCACGCGTTGTGCTGATCCCGCTGGCATCGCGCTGGCGATCGCGGATGTAGCTGGTCAGGCCCACTTCGATCTCGGCGCTTTGCGCCACACCCACGCGGATCAGCGTGTCGCCGAAGGTCAGCGTATCGTCGATGGCGCCGCCGCCGCTGGTGTGCGCAATCGCCGCCAGCCCGGTTTCGACCATGACTACGCCGGGCGCAAGCGTGCACGGTGGCGTATCGAACCCGGGGCGGTCTGCGCAGAAGTCGCGATCTTCGGCGTAGGCAGGGACAGAGAGCAGCAGCATGGCAAGTGCGGCAAGACGAAAGTGCATGCGATAAGCCGTTTTCATCGCGCTTGTCCTAGACTGCGTACGTCGGACTGGGAAGCCCGCTGGGCGAGCGCACCTTGCGCGGCGGCGCGCGGGCGGGTTACCAAGGCCCATGCTCGACAACTTGCGCAACGAACGCTTCACCCCCGCCCCGCAAAAGCGCCGCCGCAGCGGGGTGCTGTGGTGGCTGGTGCGCTGGTCGGCCAGCCTGGTCGCGGTGTTCCTGATCGGCAGCGTGGTGATGGTGGTGGTCTACAAGGTCGTGCCGGTGCCCGTCACCTGGACGATGCTGCTCGATCCCAAGGGCTTCGACAAGGACTGGACCCCGCTCAGCGACATCAGCCGCAACATGGTCGATGCCGCGATCGCGGGTGAGGACGGAAAGTTCTGCAGCCACAAGGGCTTCGACCGCGAGGCGATCGAGCAGGCGTTCGAACGCAACCAGCAGGGCGGGCGCATCCGCGGCGGATCGACGATCAGCCAGCAGACCGCCAAGAACGTGTTCCTGTGGCAAGGCGGCGGATATCTGCGCAAGGGGCTGGAAGCCTGGTTCACCGTGCTGATCGAAAACGTGTGGGGAAAGCGGCGGATCATGGAGGTGTACCTCAACGTCGCCGAAACCGGGATCGGCACGTATGGCGCCGAAGCGGGGGCGCAACGCTACTACAACAAGTCTGCAGCGCAGTTGACCGCGGTGGAAGCCGCGCGGATCGCGGCCGCATTGCCCAGCCCCAGGAAGCGCTCGGTCACCAACGCGCGCGGCTTCACTCGCCGCCACGGCAACGCCATCGCCGCGGGCGTGGGCACGGTGCGCGGCGATTTCGACGATTGCATCTACCAGTAAGCGGACATGAAAAGGGCAGGGAAAGCTTTCGCCCTCCCCGCCCTTTTCAAGTGGCGCTGATCGAGTGGATCAGAACGCGAAAACCACCGTGCCGCTGATCGTGCGCGGTGCGCCGATCTGGGCGAAGCCGGGGGCGCCGTAAGCCGACGTACCCGTGATCTTGCTGTAGGTGTTGGTCTGGATCAGGCCCGACGAAACACCACCGACATAGAACTGGTTGAACAGGTTGTAGACGTTGAGCTGGATGAAGCTCTTGTCGTTCAACCCGATCGCCGAAAGGCTGAGCCGGGCATCGAGGCTGGCCAGCCAGTAAGCCGGAGCCTTCGCGCCGTAGATCTGCACCGGGGTGGAAGCAACCGGGACAACCGGGGTTCCGTTGGTGCTGGTCTTGGCGCCCGACGGGATGAACGCACCGGTGAAGGTCGCTTCGTTGGTGTCGTAGATGAAGCGCGGGCCGGTGCGCTTGGCGAGAAGGCCGATCTGGAACGCACCGAGCGTGGCGCGGCCCGAGAAACCGAGCGTCGAAACCGGAGCACCCGATTCGCGCTTGCCCGCGGTCAGCGCGACGATCGAGCTGCCATCGGTGTTCTTGCCGATCTCGATGTTGTCGCGGATTTCCGACTTCAGGTAGCTGCCGAACGCGTAGAACTGGAACTGCTTGATCGGCTGGATCGAAATGTAGCCGTCCACGCCGTACTTCTTGACCGAACCCAGGTTGCGGATGACGTTGACGTCGAGAACAGGGTCGTACGCGGTGGCCAGGCGGTTCTTGTACTGGTTGTAGAAGCCCGACAATTCGCCCTGGATCATGCCTGAACGATAGCGCACGCCCACGTCGTAGTTGTCGGTGGTTTCGGCCACCGGAGTCGCCTGCGAGGTGCCGACGGGATAGTAGAACGAGTTGTAGAGGCTGTCGGTGCCGGGCACCGAAATGTTCTTCGAGTAGTTGGCGAACAGGCTGATGTTGTCGATGGGCTTGAACACCAGACCCACGCTCGGCAGGAACTTGCGATACGTCAGGCGGCGTGCCTGCGGCGGCGAGAACCCGGTGACGGTGTTGGTGGTGGCGTTGAAGCTGTAGGGGTTCAACGTGGTCAACTGCGTGTTCAGCGCGGCGTTCTGGCCGGTGCATTCCACGAAGCCACCGGCCGACGAGGTGGCGCAGTAGTTGTTCAGATTGCGGATGAAGAACGGCAGCGACGCGCCGAGGTTCACGGTCAGCTTGCGGTCGAAGAATTCACCGCGATATTCGGCCGCGAACTTGTGCAGGATCGCGAACGACAGGCGATCGCGCTTCTGCAGCGCGGTGCCGTTCACATCGGTGACCGGGCTGTTGACCGGGAACACGTCGAGCGGTGTGCCGTTCTGGCCGACCAGGCCGACTTCGCCGGTCTGGCGGTGACGCGCACGGTCCCAGGTATACGCCAGGCGGACCGTGTTCTCGGGGTTGATTTCATAACGCAGGCTGGCGGTGACGGCGAAGCGGCGCGTCTGCGTCTGGCTGGGGGCGATCACGGTGACCGTGTCCAGTGTGTCGCCATCGCCGTTGAGGTCACGGCCTGCGAACGGCGTACCGGCGAAGTAACCGGCAACGCAGGTGTTGTTGGCGCTCGTGATCACCTGCTTGCAAGTTGGGTTGGCGACGCTGGTGCCTTGCGGTGCAGCGGTGCCGTTGGCGGGGTTGATATCGCGCAGGCCTTCGTTGGCGGTGACGGTGCCGCCACCGTTGGCCTTCACGTACTGGTAGCTCGGGTCGATCGTCAGCACCAGCTTGTCAGCCAGCGTGAAGCGAGAGGTCAGGCGGATGTTGCCGGTGTTCGATGGGTTGAAGCGCCGATCGAACTCGGTGCCGCACACTGCCGAATCGGTGTTGGGAGCAGCAGCGGGAGCGTCTGCAACACCCGGGGTGGCAGCCGCAACCTGGCACGGGAAGTTGATCTTGTAGAACGCTTCGTCGATGTTGGCAGGGAAGCGATTGTTGGCATTCGGGCCGACGATGCGCGGCACGGTCACGCCGCTCTGGACGCGGGTGGTGTCGTTGCGCAGCGGCAGCGAGCCGAAGAAGTTGTTGCGGTTCTGGTTGTAGTGGCCGGCGATCGTGATGAAATCGCTGCCGCTCAGCGGCACATAGAGCTTGCCGTTGTACTGCTGTTTGTCGACCTTGCCGTAACCGTTGAACGGCACGTTGTTTGTGCCGCGGCTGGCCGAAACCCAGGCGCGGATTCCACCATGCGTGAGATCGCCGGTTTCGATCTTGGCGAAGCCGCGCATGAAGTTGAATTCACCGGCCGAAAGCGACAGCATCGCGCCGAAATCGTGATCGGGGTTCTTGGTGCGCAAGTTGACGGTGCCGCCAGCGGCCGACGCAGTCGGACTGTCGACGTCGGTCGTGCCCAGGTTCACGTTGACCTGCTCGATCAGTTCGGGATCGACCTGCTGGTTCGAGAAGATGGCATAGTTGCCCGAATCGTTCAGCGGAACGCCGTCGAAGGTCAGGCTGATGCGCGTCGAATCGAAACCGCGGATGTTTAGCGTGCCGCCGGCCGAACCGTACGCATCGTTGTTCTGGAAGCTGACGCCCGGAACCTGGTTGATGGTGTCGAGGATCGACTGGCCGGGGTTCTGGTGCTGGATGTTTTCCTGCGTCAGGACCGCCTTGGCCTTGGCCGTATCGGGCGAAGACACGCCGCCGACCTGCTGCACGTTGCCGCGCGAGCCGGTGACCACGATCTGCTTTTCGAATTCGATCGAACCGGTCGACTGCGCCATGGCCGGCGATGCAATGCCAATGGCGAGCGGCAGGGCGGCTACGCCAACTGCGAGTAGGAACTTGAGCTGCATTGAAAATCCCCATCTGTGCGCCGGGCAAGCCCGGCTGAAACTCGGCAAGACGCATGGTCTGCGGTGCGCCGACGTGGGAGCAGACCGATTCGCCGCCCACATCAGTCACCGTGTCTAGATCGGTGCGTCGCTCTCCCCAAACGGCACAATGGAGACAAATTCGTGACAGCATGTAACCGCCGCGACGGGCAAATTGTGACCGGAGCAAGACTTGTACGATTTGGACGTCGATCCTGTTCGAAAATTGCGCAGAATCCTGACAATTCAGTAATGTCTGCCCCGGTGTTGCCCGGATGCCACGTCCGGGGTATTTGTTGCAGCGCGGCATAGCTGGCGCCGCCCCACCGGCTGGGGTAAGCGCCCGGCATGGGTCACGATCACTCCGGCCACGCGCCGCACGCACACGACGGACACGGGCACGGACACGGGCACGGACCTGGGCATGGTCACGGGCACCATCATGCGCCGGCCAGCTTCGGCCGCATCTTCGCGCTGGGGATCGTGCTCAACGCCGGGTTCGTGGTGATCGAAGGCGGCTTCGGCCTGGCCACCGGGTCGATGGCCCTGCTGGCCGACGCCGGGCACAATCTGTCCGACGTGCTGGGCCTGGTCATCGCCTGGACCGCGACCGTGTTCGCTGCGCGGCCGGCGACCCAGCGGTTCACGTACGGCTTCAAGTCCAGCTCGATCCTGGCCGCGCTCGCCAACGCGGCGTTGTTGCTGATGGCAGTGGGCGCGATCCTGTTCGAAGCGGTGCAACGGCTGGTTCACCCGCAGCCGGTCGAAGGCGGGGTGATGATGGCAGTCGCCGCAGCGGGGATCGTGATCAACACGCTGACCGCGCTGCTGTTCGTTGCCGGCCGCAAGCACGATATCAACATGCGCGGCGCATTCCTTCATATGGCGAGCGACGCGCTGGTATCGGCGGGCGTGGTGGGCGCGGGCTTCCTGATCACGCTAACCGGGCGTGCCTGGATCGATCCGGTGACCAGCCTGGTGATCGTGGCGGTGATCGGGATATCATCGTGGCGCCTGTTCAAGGATTCGATGAAGCTGGGCCTGCTCGGCGTGCCGCCGGGCATCGACGAGGCCGGCGTCCGGACATTTCTGGCCGCGCAGCCGGGCGTGGAAGCGGTCCACGACTTGCACATCTGGCCGATGAGCACGACCGAGACCGCGTTGACGACGCACCTCGTCATCCCCTCGGGCCACCCGGGCGACGCCTTCCTGCGCGAACTGGCGCACGAACTGGAACACGATTTCCGCATCGGCCACGCCACCGTGCAAATCGAAACGGCGCACGAGGATTGCTCGACGGGCTGCTGACGGCGAGACGTTTTGCATGGCGCGCATGGCGGCGGCGTGTCACCTTCGTAGCAAGCAAACCTGGGGAGCAAGCGCCATGTCGAACGACACCATGCCCATCGATCGCCGCAGTGCCCTGATCGCCGGGATTGGCGCAAGCGCGCTGGCGGCGCTTCCATCGTCCGGCCTTGCCCAACCCGTGGCCGGGCCGGCAACATATGCACCGCAACCGCTGCCGTTCGATCCGGCGGCGGTCCCCGGACTTTCCGCCAAGCTGCTGACGAGCCATCACGACAACAATTACGTGGGCGCGGTCAAGCGGCTGGGCGCGATTCGCGGCGAGTTCGGCAAGCTCGACATGGCCACCGCGCCCGGCTTCGCGATCAACGGGTTGAAGCGCGAGGAACTGATCGCGTGGAATTCGATGATCCTCCACGAAATCTACTTTTCCGGCCTTGGCACGCCCAACCGCCCCGGCGCGTCGCTCGCCAGCTCGATCGAGCGCGATTTCGGCAGCATGGCGCGCTGGCAGGCCGAATACGTCGCGATGGGCAAGGCGCTTGGCGGCGGATCGGGCTGGGTCATGCTCACCTGGTCACCGCACGACCGGCGGCTGGTCAACACCTGGGCGGCCGATCACACAATGACGCTGGCGGGCGGCACGCCGGTGCTGGTGCTCGACATGTACGAACACGCCTATGCGATGGATTTCGGCGCCAAGGCTGCGGCCTATGTCGATGCGGTAATGGCGGCGACGAACTGGACCGCGGCGGACGCGCGGTTTGCGAAGGCCTCAGCCTAGCGCCCGCTCCACCGCTGCCGCGGCGTGGAGTGCGGTGGTGTCGAACAACGGCAGCAGGCTGTCTTCGGGCCGGATCAGCAGCATGATTTCGGTGCAGGCGAGCACGATCGCTTGCGCGCCGGCATCGGCCAGCCGCGCGATGACTGCGCGGTAAGCTTCGCGCGATTCGGCGCGGATAACACCTCGCACCAGTTCCTCGTAGATCACGCGGTGGATGGTGGCGCGGTCGGCTTCGTGGGGCACCAGCGATTCTACCCCGAACCTCTCCGCCAGCCGCGCCTTGAGGAACGGCTGTTCCATCGTGAAGCGCGTGCCGAGCAAGCCGATGCGGGTGAAACCCCTCGCCGCCAGCGCCGCGCCCATGGCATCGGCGATGTGCAGCACCGGGATCGCGGCCTCGGCTTCGACCGCATCGGCGAAGCGGTGCATGGTATTGGTGGCGATCACCAGGAAGTCGGCGCCGCCCGCCTTTATCCGACGTGCCTCGGCAACCATGATCGCGCGCTGCCCGGCGTCGTCGCCCGCATGCTGGAGTGCTTCGATTTCGGCGAAATCGACCGAGAGCAGCACCATCTTCGCTGAATGCGTGCCGCCTAACCGCGCGCGAACGCCCTGGTTGATCAGCCGATAGTATTCAGCAGTGCTTTCCCAGCTCATCCCGCCGAGCAGGCCGATGGTCAGCACGGCGGGTGAGCGTTCAGCGGGGAATGGCGGCGATCAGGCCGCCTTTTCCTGGCCCTTGAGCACCTGAATTGGCTCCTTGCGGCCTTCGACCACGTCCTTGTCGACCACGATCTCGGTTACGCCTTCCATCGTGGGCAGATCGAACATCGTGTCGAGCAGCAGGCTTTCGACGATCGAGCGCAGCCCACGCGCACCGGTCTTGCGTTCGATCGCGCGCTTGGCAATCGCTTCCAACGCATCGTCGGTGAAGGTGAGCGCGACGTCTTCGAGGTCGAACAGCTTCTGATACTGCTTGACCAGCGCGTTGCGCGGTTCCTTGAGGATCTTGACCAGCGCCTCGATGTCGAGATCGTTCAACGTGGCGATCACCGGCAGGCGGCCGACGAATTCGGGGATCAGCCCGAACTTGAGCAGATCTTCCGGCTCGGCCTTCTGGAGCAGTTCGCCGACGCGGCGCTTGTCGGGATCGGCCACATGCGCACCGAAGCCGATCGAACGCTTCTGCAAGCGGTCTGCAATGATCTTTTCGAGCCCCGCAAACGCTCCGCCGCAGATGAACAGGATGTTGGTGGTGTCGACCTGCAAGAATTCCTGCTGTGGATGCTTGCGCCCGCCCTGCGGAGGAACGCTCGCGGTGGTGCCTTCCATCAGCTTGAGCAGCGCTTGCTGGACGCCTTCACCCGACACATCGCGCGTGATCGAGGGATTTTCGGCCTTGCGGCTGATCTTGTCGATCTCGTCGATATAGACGATGCCGTGCTGCGCCTTTTCGACGTTGTAATCCGACGACTGGAGCAGCTTGAGGATGATGTTTTCCACATCCTCACCCACGTAGCCGGCTTCGGTCAGCGTGGTGGCGTCGGCCATCGTGAACGGCACGTCGAAGGTTTTCGCCAGCGTCTGCGCCAGCAGCGTCTTGCCCGAACCGGTCGGTCCGACCAGCAGGATGTTCGACTTCGACAGTTCGACTTCGCCGCCCTTGCCGCTGTGTTTCAGGCGCTTGTAGTGGTTGTGCACTGCCACCGAGAGCACGCGCTTGGCGCGGTCCTGCCCGATCACGTAATCGTTCAGCGTCTCGAAGATGTCGCGCGGGGTGGGTACGCCGCCATCCTTCTTGCCGGCGATGCCGGCCTTGGTTTCCTCGCGGATGATGTCGTTGCACAGCTCCACGCATTCATCGCAGATGAACACCGTGGGGCCGGCGATGAGCTTGCGCACTTCGTGCTGCGACTTCCCGCAGAAGCTGCAGTAGAGCGTGCTTTTGGTATCCGATCCGGAAAGCTTGGTCATTGTCTATCCCGTACGCCTTTTCGGCTCTCGAAAGGGCAAGTTTAAAGGCGGCTCACAAAGAATCAACCGCAAGTCCGCGTGGGGTCTCGAAGGCGTCCTAACCCGGGCCGCCTTGCGGAAAGCTGAAACAATGGCTGCGGGCGAACTGCGCCACCGCCTGATCTTGCACAGCGCTACGCCCCGGAGCGCATGAGTCAACCGTTAGCGTGGCGCTGCGCATGGTCCTGCACAGCGCCACGATCGACTGTTGCGCCTGAAAAACGACGAAATTTCGACCTCGTCAGGCCGAAGGTGCGCCGCCGCTGCCATCTGCCTGGCCGACCTGATCGCCGGCAGGGCGCGTTTCGAAAACTTTGTCGACGATGCCGAATGCCTTGGCTTCATCGGCTTCGAGGAAGGTATCGCGATCCATCGCCGTCTCGATCTGGTCGAGCGTCTTACCGGTGTACTTGGCATAAAGATCGTTGAGCCGCTTGCGCATGCGCAGGATCTCGCGCGCCTGGATCTCGATATCCGAAGCCATGCCGCGCGCACCGCCCGAAGGCTGGTGCACCATGATTCGCGCATTGGGCAGCGCAATGCGCATGCCCGGTTCACCCGCGGCGAGCAGGAAGCTGCCCATCGATGCAGCCTGGCCGATGCACACGGTGGAAACGCGCGGCCGGATATACTGCATGGTATCGTGGATCGCGAGACCCGCCGTCACCACGCCACCCGGCGAGTTGATGTACATCGAGATATCCTTCGACGGATTCTCGCTTTCCAGGAACAGCAACTGCGCGACGATCAACGAGGCCATGTGGTCCTCGACTTCGCCGGTGATGAACACGATGCGTTCGCGCAGCAGCCGCGAATAGATGTCGAAGCTGCGCTCACCACGGCTGGTCTGTTCGACCACCATCGGCACCAGCGCGCCCGTTATCGGATCGTGCGAAAATTTACCCTGCGCACCGGATGCGCCGAACAGATCGATCATGGAGTCCCTCTCTGATTGCGTGGCCTATGTCGCGTGGCCGGGCGCGATGTTCAAGGGCGTTAACCGTCGTTTGAAATTTCAGCCGCCGGCTTGCGCTTCTTCACCCACATCGGCCGAAGCGAGCGTCGTCTGCGTGCGGTCGATGCTGTCGTCCGCGCCGTGCTCGTCATAGATGAACCCATAAGTCGGGTTGCTGCGCAGGCCGAGCGAACCGGTGCCGCTGTGCCACACGCGCACCGCGCTCCAGTCGCCGGCTTCGGATACGTCGACCGCGAGTGCGGCGCGCTGGATATCGCCGTGGCCGGTCCAGTTGGCGTGGTTGAGCAGGACGTGGCGCGAATCGAGCACTTTGCTCACCACCGCGACGTGGCCGTAGCGCATGGCGCCGGTCGACTTGAAGGCCAGCACGGCGCCGGGTGTGGGCTGATGTCCGCGGCGGTACACGCCATCGGCCTGGCCCCACCATGTGCCGGCATTGCCGTGCAGCGCCACGCCCGACACTTCGCGGGCATACGGGGCGCATTGGAGGTGGGCGGAAGCCGGGGTGGCAATTGCGCAAAACGCGATTGCGGCGAAGATGATCGAAGCAAATGCGCGAAGGCGTCCGTTTGCGGTTGCGCAAAGAGCCTCAACGAGGCCCAGGCGCTGCTGGAGCATTGTCACTGTGGAACTTCCCCGTCCAAGGGCCCCACTGCGTGGGTACCGACCCGATGGACAGACCTTAAGGGGGAGTCGTTGCGCAAGTCACGCGCGGTTCCAGCGGGTCATCGCCTTAACCAAACGGTTCATCGTGGAACGGTGCGTGGATGAGACGAACCGCACAAACACCGATGGTGCGGCGCACAAAATTCGGGCGGGGCGCTTATGGTGCACCCCGCCCTAATTTGTGTTCAAGCGGATCGAGCGCCGAAGCGCCGGAATCAAGCCTCGGCCTTCTTCTTCGCCGGGGCCTTCTTCGGCTTGGCTTCGGCGGCAGGCTCGGCATCATCAGCCGTTTCGGCCTTGGCTGCGGCCTTCTTGGCGGGTGCCTTCTTCGCAGGCTTTTCGGCTACGGGTTCAGCAGCGGCTTCGGCCGGCGCGGCCTCGGCAGCTTCGTCCGCAGCAGCAGCCTTCTTGGCCGGAGCCTTCTTCGCGGTAGCCTTCTTGGCCGGCCTGGCTTCGTCGCCGTGATCATGCCCGCAATCCGGGCCATGAACGTGCCCGTCTTCATCGGCTTCGATCGCGGCCTGGAGTTCTTCCCTGGTCACTTCGCGTTCCGTGACGGTGGCCTTGTCGAACAGGAAGTCGACGACCTTGTCCTCGTACAGCGGCGCGCGAAGCTGCGCGGCGGCCAAAGCATCGTTCTGGATGTATTCCATGAAGCGCTGGCGGTCTTCCTGGCGGTATTGCTGCGCGGCCTGCTGCAGCAGCATGTTCATTTCCTGGTTGCTGACCTGGACGTTGTTGGCCTGGCCGATTTCCGACAGCAGCAGCCCCAGCCGCACGCGGCGGACGGCGATGCGCTGGTAATCCTCGCGGTCGGTTTCCATTTCGGCGCGCGCGGCTTCGGGGTCGTCCTCGTTCGCGGCTTCCTGTTCCAACTGCTGCCAGATCTGCGCGAATTCGGCTTCGACCATCGAGGGCGGCACGTCGAATTCGTGGGCGGCGGCAAGCTGGTCGAGCAGCGCGCGCTTCATCTGGGTGCGCGTCAGGCCGGCGTTTTCCTGTTCCAACTGGCCGCGCAGCAGCCCGCGCAACTGGTCTATGCCTTCAAGGCCGAGCGACTTGGCGAATTCGTCGTCGAACACCATTTCGCTGGGGTTCTTGACCGCCTTGACCACGATATCGAAGGTAGCGTCCTTGCCGGCAAGGTTTTCGGCCTGATAATCGGCCGGGAAAGTCACGGTGATGGTTTTTTCATCACCCGCCTTCACGCCGGTGAGCTGCTCCTCGAAGCCGGGAATGAAGCGGCCGGCGCCGATTTCGAGCGGCTGGTCTTCGGCCTTGCCGCCTTCGAATTCCACTCCATCGAGCTTGCCGTTGAAGTCGATGATCAGTTGATCGCCTTCCTTGGCCTTGGCGCTCTTCTTGGCATCGGTGAAGCGCTTCTGCCCCTGGCCGATGCGTTCAAGCGACGTATCGACTTCAGCGTCGCTGACCGGCACGACCAGCTTTTCGAGCGCCAGCCCATCGAGGTCGGGCGCCACGAGATCGGGCAGCACTTCGAGCGCGACGGTCAAGGTGGCATCGGCCCCCTGCTCGTAACCTTCACCCAGCGACACATCGGGCTGCATCGCGGGGCGCAGCTTGTGATCGGCCACCAGCTTGTCCATCGCTTCGCGGATCGTGGCGTTCAGCGCATCCTGGTGCAGCGCAGGCCCGTGCATCTTGCGCACGAGGTTGGTGGGCACTTTGCCGGGACGGAAGCCGGGCATCCGCATCTGCGGCGCCATGCGCTTGATTTCGCCATCGACCCGGGCCGCGATATCCGCGGCGGGGATGGTGACCGAAAAGGCGCGCTTCAGGCCTTCCTTGCTGGTTTCGACGATCTGCATGATGGATCAACTTTCTGGCGAATAGAATTCTTGGGTCTCACAATGCGGCGCCAATTGCAGTCGAGCCGGGCGGCATGAAGTGGTGCGGGCGAAGGGACTCGAACCCCCACATCTTGCGATGCCAGAACCTAAATCTGGTGCGTCTACCAATTCCGCCACGCCCGCCCAGTTTGCAATGCACAAACGCCGCTCACGCGAGCGGTGGCCCCTATCGCAGCGTCCGGCAAAGGGCAAGAAGGCACTTTGAGTGGCTGTCTCGGGCCGGCCCGCCCCTGGAACAAACCATCCCGGCAAGCGCTTCCTTCGCACAACCGTGTCACGAGAAGGAACCATGCCATGGCCAGCCAGCCCGGAGACCCTGCACCCGACCGCATCGAGCCGCAGTCTCCGCCCGAAGCTCCGCCGCCACCGTCGGTGCCCGAGCAGGACCCCGGTTATCCCGACGAGGTCAACGAACCACAGCCCGACGAATATGCGCCCGACAGTTCGCCCGACGAAGTGCCCGCGGAAACCCCCGACGGCGATCAGGCCGAACGCTAGCGGATAAGGCGCCCGATCGCACCCAGCCAGCCCAGCAGGCGCATGCCGCCGGCATCGGGCTGTGTCTGGCGCACGGCGCCGCCGTCCATGCTGGCGCATTCGAGGCAATAAGCCTGCGCCCCCGCACCCGACAGCAGGTATGACAGAT
This sequence comes from Novosphingobium sp., assembly GCF_025351285.1. GTDB lineage: Bacteria > Pseudomonadota > Alphaproteobacteria > Sphingomonadales > Sphingomonadaceae > Novosphingobium. Next base: position 12,286 of record NZ_JANXWG010000076.1, on the reverse strand, counting down.
CGCCCGCCATCCGTTGCGCGGTGGCCTGTGCACCGGCTGCCGCGGCCGACGTTGCGTCGAAAGCCTTGGGCGGGCCGCTGTCTTCGCCGCCCGAAACCGCTTGCTCGATCAGCGCCTGCAACGGACTTTGGCGATCGCCCAGGTATTCGGGGTGCCAGCCATCGGGGCTGAGCTTGCCGGCCTTGGCGGCAAAGGCAAGCGCCTCTTCCTCGCCGCCGAATTCGTCGACCAGCCCCAGTTGCCGCGCAGTGCCGCCATCCCACACGCGGCCTTGCGCGATCTTGTCGACATCTGCGGGGCTCTTGTGCCGCGCTTCGGCGACGATCCCCAGGAAGTGGGTGTAGATGTTGCCGATTTCGCCCTGCACCACTGCTTCGGATTCGGGCGTGAGCCCGCCGAACACGTCGGGCTGCCCGCTTAACGGCCCGGTGCGGAACGAATCGGGGTGGACGCCCCAGTTCGCGAGCGCGTTTTCGAACGTGGGGATCACCCCGAACACGCCGATCGAACCGGTGATCGTGGCGGGTTCGGCAAACACGCGGTCGGCCACGGTCGAAACCCAGTAGCCCCCGCTCGCCGCCACGCTGCCCATCGACACCACGATCGGGCGCTTGGTGGCGCGGAAGCGCACCAGCGCCGCGCGAATGCGTTCGGACGCCATCACCGACCCGCCCGGCGAATCGACGCGCAGCACCAGCGCGGGCGTATCGTCATCGGCGGTGGCCTTGTCGATCAGCCGCGCGATGCGGTCTCCCCCGGCCACGCCCGGGCCCTGGTTGCCGTCGACGATCTCGTTGGCCACGGTCACGACCGCGATGCCCTTGCCCTTCTGCGAAGGCGGCCGGTCAGCGAGATAGGCGCCCAGTCCCGTGCGGCGGAACGCGCCGGGATGGTGCTTGGTCGCCGCATCCTCGGGCGTGCCGACGATCTGCGCGACGCGATCCCCGAAGGCCTCGCGATCGCCCACGCGATCGACCAGCCCGGCCTTGAGCGACGCTTGCGCGGCATCGCCCTTGCTTGCGGCCAGCCAGCCGACCGGGTCCTTGGTGACTATCGCGATCTGTGCCCTGGGACGGGCCTTCGCCACATCGGCCTGCCAATCGGCCCACAATGTGCCGAGCAGCGCGCCTTCGGCGGCATGCGATTCGGGCGAGGCCGAATCGCGGAAATAGGGCTCGACCGCGTCCTTGAACGTGCCCACGCGGAACACGTGCGCGTTGATCTTCAGCCGATCGAGCAACCCCTTGTAATACAGCCGCGACCCGCCCGGACCCGACACCGCTACGCCGCCCAGCCCATCGACCCACACTTCGCTGGCGTGCGCCGCCAGCAGGTACGCTCCGTCGCGGTACAGCGTCGCGCGCACCAGCACCGGCTTGTTCGCGGCGCGCACCTTGTCCATCGCCGCGCCAACGCGCTCCAGCGCGACTTGCCGCGCCCCGCCGAAGCGATCGAGATCGATGACCACCGCCTTGATCCGGTCATCCTTCGCGGCTTCCTCGATCCCGCGCACCAGGTCGCGCAAGCGGATCTGCCTTGCCGGTGCTTCGCCGCTGAGCAGCACCTGCATCGGCGCTACACGCGTCTTTTCCTCGACCACCGGGCCTTCGATCGGCACGTAGAGCGCGCCGCCCTGCATCGATGCCCCGCCCCCACCCGGCCGCATGGTCAGCGCGGCCGAAAGCGCCACGAAGAACAGAAGCAGGAACAGGAGCACGAGCCCGTCCTTGATGCCGACAAGGATTTTCCAGACGAAGCGGGCGAAGTTCATTGGCCAGATCTCATGGTGCTGGCTTTATCGCGGCGATTCCGCGCGCGCCAGAGCAATTGCCTCGAAGTGCGCAAAGCTGTGGGCAAGGGGCTTGAGGCCGGGACGCGGCGTGTCTATGGCGTGGTCTTCGATGCCATCATCGGAAACCCCCACAGATCGATCCTTCGCGGGCCGCTACCCTCCGGGCAGCCTGGCGTACCCGCACCGCGACCTGACCGGGATCGGCCACCTGGCGCGACACGAAATCCTGTATCTGCTCGACGAGGCCGAGCCGTGGGTGGAACTCAACCGCCAGCCCCAAAAGCGGGCGGACCTGCTGAGCGGCCTCACAATTATCAACGCGTTCTTCGAGAACTCCACCCGCACGCTGCTGTCGTTCGAGATCGCGGGCAAGCGGCTCGGCGCCGATGTCGTCAACATGCACGCCGCGCAATCGAGCGTGAAGAAGGGCGAAACACTGATCGACACCGCGATGACGCTCAACGCGATGCGCGCCGACGCGATCGTCATCCGCCACGCAAGCTCGGGCGCGGTCGGGCTGATCGCGGACAAGGTCGATTGCCCGGTGCTCAACGCCGGCGACGGCAGCCATGAACACCCCACGCAGGCATTGCTTGATGCGTTGACCATCCGCCACGCGCTCGAACTCGGCCATGGCAGCGATCTCAACGGCGTGCGCGTGACGATCTGCGGCGACGTGCTGCACAGCCGGGTGGCGCGATCGAACATCCTCGCGCTGACCGCGTTGGGTGCCGATGTGCGCGTTTGCGCCCCGCCCGCGCTGATGCCCGACGGGATCGAGGCGCTGGGCGTCACCCCGTTCCACGATTTCGACGAGGCGCTGAAAGGCGCGCAGATCGTGATGATGCTGCGGCTCCAGCAGGAACGGATGCAGGGCCAGTTCATCCCCTCCCCGCGCGAATACCGCTACCTCTACGGACTGTCGCTCGATCGGCTGGCCAAGGCCGATGCTGGCGCCTTCGTGATGCACCCCGGCCCGATGAACCGCGGGATCGAGATCGAAAGCCAGGTGGCGGACCATCCCACCCGCAGCCTGATCACCCGGCAAGTCGAACGCGGCGTGGCGATCCGCATGGCTTGCCTAGATGTGCTGACCCGTCGCGCCCGCCGCGTGGAGGGCTGGGCCCCTCCCGGGCAGGGACTGTCATGACCCCGCGCCCGATCACTTTTATCGGCGGCAAGCTGGTGCTGTCCGAAGGCGAACCGCTGGCCGGCAACTTGCGGTGCGCCGAGGGCCGGATCGTTGCGTTGGGCGACGTCACGCCCGCCGACGGCGACGAAGTAATCGATGCGAGCAGGCAACTGGTCGCACCCGGCCTGGTCGATCTCGGCACCTTTGCGATCGACAAGCCGGCGTTCCATTTCGGCGGGATCACCCGCGCCGCCTTGATGCCCGACCAATCGCCCCCGCTCGACCATCCGGCGCGGGTGCGGTTCGCCGCGCAATCGGGCAAGCCCGACTTGTGGGTCCACCCGTTGGCCGCCGCGACGCGCGGGCTTGAGGGCGTCGAACTCGCCGAACTGGCGCTGATGCGCGACGCCGGCGCCAAGGCCGTCGCCACCGGGCGGCGCTGGATCGGCGATGCGGGGGTGATGCTGCGGTTGTTGCGCTATGCCGCGATGCTCGACCTGGTGGTGGTGACTCACGCCGAGGATGCCAGCCTCACCGGCAATGCGGTAGCCACAGCGGGTGAAATGGCCACGCGGTTGGGCCTGCCCGCCGCCCCCGCCGCAGCCGAGGCGCTGGCAGTAGCGCGCGACATCGCGCTGGCCGAACTGGCCGGCGCACGGCTGCACTTGCGCCAAGTGACCACGCTGGCCGCGCTCGACCTCGTCCGCGCCGCCAAGGATCGCGGCGTGCGGGTGACGGCGGGCGTAACCCCGGCGCACTTCATGCTGTCGGACCTGGAACTCGCCGATTTCCGAACGTTTGCGCGGTTGTCGCCGCCGTTGCGGAATGAGGCCGACCGTCAGGCTGTCATCGACGCCATTGCAGATGGCACGATCGACGTCATCGCTTCGGGCCACGATCCACGCGGACCCGAGGACAAGCGGCTGCCTTTTGCCGATGCCGAACCCGGCATGGCGGGCGCGGAAACGCTGCTGCCGCTTACGTTGGGGCTCGTCCGCGCCAATGGTTTTGGGGGCCATATCGACATGGCGCGTGCGTTCGAATTGATCGCAGGCAATCCGGCCGCGCTGCTTGGGGTTCAAGCCGGGCGGCTGGCGGTGGGCTACGAAGCCGACATCGCGCTCGTCGCCCCCAATCGCCCGTGGCTGGTCGATTCGCGCGAGATGAAGGCCAGCGCGGGCAACACCCCCTTCGATCGGCGCCCGGTCGAAGGGCGCGTGGCCGCGCTGTTCAAGGGCGGTGCCCGGGTAAAATAGCGGCGCGGATTATTTGCGGCGCGCCAGACCCGGTGCGACTGCGTTGTGCGGTGCGGGCTTTGCCGCATTGCGCGCAAAACCGACCGGCTGCGACGGCTGGAACCGCGACAGATCGGCGCGTACGAAGCAGGTGCCGCCGCCCAATGTGACCGAGTGGCAAGCCGCGCTGGCCGAACGCGTTCCATGACCATTGGCGAACCCGGTCGCCAGCACGCGCCAATACGTCTTGTTGCCGACTTGCACTTTCACCATGCCGAGCTTGTGGCCGCCGAGCGCCATGTGCCGCGCGGCGTAGTGCCGCAGAGCCCGCTGCGCACCGTCCTGCGTGGCGAATGCACCAAGCTGAACCGCGACATTGCCGGTGCTTGCGTAAACCGGTGCGATGGTCTGCTTTGCACGGCTTGCCGGCGCACGGGCGACCTGAACATGCCGGACAACCGTAGCAGCGACAACCGGCGCAGGGGCAACCGCTTGCCGCGCAACCGACCGGCGAACCGTCGGCACGCGAGCGAGCGCGAGTGCAGCCGGAGCCGGGGCTGGCTCGGCCGCGCTCTGGACCTTGATGTTGTGCAGCACCGCGGGCGCATCGGCGTTGCCGTCGATGATCGCAGGCGCCGCAGCGGGCGCGCCGGCATCGGCCGAACGACCCGACACGTCGACCACGGGTGCGGTCGGTTCGCTGGCCAGCGGTGGTAGTTCGGTGGCGGCGGCGCGCGCCAGCATCGGCGCGGCGGCGTGCGTTTCAGCAACCGCAAGCGCCTTGGGCGCGACGCCGGGCACGGCCGGCGCCGTGGCAAGCGCAAGTGCCACGGGCTCACCCGAATCGCCCCGCAAGGGCGTGCCGAGCAACATCGCGACGCGCTTCTGGGTGTCTTCGGGCTGTCCGGCGAGCGCCCACTGGCTTAGCCGATCGTCGACCTTGTCGGCGGGCAGATCCTGCTCGACCATCGCGCGGGCCATCGGCCACTTGCCGTCGAGCGCGAACGCATAAGCCAGGTTCTGGCGGATCTTGGGCGAATTGTCGCCCTGGCGCAGCGCATCGGCGAGCACCGCCACGCCCTGGCCGGTCTGGCCGGACAGTGCGAGCGCCAGCCCGTAATCGCTGGCGGGGATCGCATCGCGATAGGCACTCAGCGTGTCGGACGCCTGCGCGTACTGGCCTTGCGAAATCTGCATCAAGGCCAGCGCCAGCGCGGTGCGGCCCTTGTCGTTGCCGAGTTGGAGCGCGTCTTCATAGGCCTGCCGCGCCGAGACAAAGCGCCCGGCACGCAAGTATGAATCGCCCAGCACCACGCGCCAATCGGCCTTGCGCGGTTCGAGCGCGACCGCCTGCTCGGCCAGCGCGATCGCTTTTTCGACCTTGCCCTTCGCCAACGCGGTCTGCGCGCTGGCTGCAACCTTTTCGGGCTTGGGCGCAGCGGCCACTGCGCACGTGGCAAGCACGCCCGCTGCGGCCATGCCGACCACGCCAACGCTCAATCGATTGAAACGGATCGGATATATCGTGGCGACCTGGGCCATGAAGCGGTGAGTTGACTTGATCGACATCGCTTGGGTTCCCCTGGTCTTCAATCAATGCTGGCGTGAGCGCCGCGCGCGGCGCGCAAGATCATCGAGGCCTTCGACCTCGGCGAGCACGCGATCGAGCGCTTCGGTCACGAGTTGCTGCGCGCTGCGGTTCTTCACCGCACAGGCCATCCGCAACCGCAGATGCCGTTCGGCATCGACGCGCAAGGTAAAGGCGGCGCGGCGGCCATCATCGAGCGCCGAACGGCGCATGCCGGTTTCGCGCTCGGCCGCCGGGTCGTTCAGCGCGGCGGCAAGCCGCTCGCGCTGGTGGACGACCGTCGGTGGCAACACCGATTGCGCCGGCAGCACCGGATGCGCCGGGAGCAAGTGCAGGACTCGCGCTTTTTCGGCGCGCTTGCGCGGGGCCGGTTCGGGAGCGGCCTCGATCAAGGCTTCGCCCAGATCGTTCCAACCCAGATCTTCATGGGCCGGGTCGTCATGACCGAGGTCGAGCGATTCCTGCATTTCGGCAGTCGTTTCGTCACCGGACCAGCCGAGCACTTGCGATTGCGGGCGCATTGCGGGCTTGGCCGCGCCCTTGCGCGCAAGCAGCTTCGGCGAAAGCGATGCAATGGGTTTGCCGTCCATGCGCATGGCTCCGCTCAGGAGCCGACCGTGCGCCGGCCGAAGCCGGTGCCGGGGCGCACCACGCCGGGCAGCGCGCTGACTTGCGCAGGCGCGGCGAACACGGTGCGGCGGAAGTTCTTCTCGAGCCGTTCGGAGATATAGTGCCACAACGCGGTCACTTCCTGCGACGAGCGGCCGTTGGGATCGATCTCCATCACCGTGCGGCCGTCGATCATCGAGGCGGCAAAATCGGTGCGGTGATGCAGGGTGATCGGCGCCACGGTGCCGTGCTGCGACAGCGCGACCGCGGCTTCGGAGGTGATCTTGGCCTTGGGGGTGGCGCCATTGACCACGAAAATCAGTGGTTTGCCCGCGCGGTCACACAAATCGACGGTGGCGCCCACGGCGCGCAGATCGTGCGGGGAAGGACGCGTTGGCACCACGATCAGTTCGGCCACCGAGATCACTGACTGGATCGCCATCGTGATCGCGGGGGGCGTATCGATCACCGCCAGCTTGAAGCCCTGCTGGCGCAACACCACAAGGTCGCTGGCAAGCCGCGCCACGGTGGTTTGCGCAAAGGCAGGAAATTCCGCCTCGCGCTCGTTCCACCAATCGGCAAGCGAACCTTGCGGATCGATATCGATGAGGACAACCGGTCCTGCACCGGCGCGCTGCGCCTGCACGGCGAGATGGCCAGACAGGGTTGTCTTGCCAGATCCGCCTTTTTGCGATGCCAATGCCAGAACGCGCAAAGTCTTCCCCCTTAAAGCAGCCGTAGAACCAAGGTCCCCCGGGACCCCGAGCCGTTGCGGCCACGCCGTTGGATCGCAGAAGACACTGAAGATTTGGTTAACCCGAATACCCGGTGTCGGGCGCCAGACGGGGCTTTGCGAGCCTCTCGATCCGCCCACTGGACAACGCACGGTTAACCAAATAGCCAAGGCTTGCGCCTTATAGCGGGGTGGGGCGATCGGCTGCTGAGCGGTCAGGGGGATCGTGGTAAAGGGTCGGAACGGACATGCGCGCACTGGGACCAACAATTGATCGATCAGCACCCGGTGTTTTGGGGGGCATGATGAGCATCGTGGCATCGGCCTTGGCGGGCGCAATGCTGACCGCAACGCCGGTGGCCGCGCAATCCGGCACAGGTTATGCCGCAAGCGTCCAACAGGGCGTCGATGCCGCATCGCGCAACGACTACCCCGCCGCGGTCAAGCTGTGGCAGGGACCGGCAGCAGCCGGAGACGCCGATGCCCAGTACAACCTGGGCATCGCCTACAAGAACGGGCTTGGCGTGACCGCCGACATGACGCGCGCCGAAGAACTGTTCCGCAAGGCGGCCACGCAGGGCCATGTCGATGCAGGCGACCAGTACGGGCTGCTGCTGTTCCAGACCGGGCGCCGGCGCGAGGCGCTGCCCTGGCTCGAAGCTGCGGCCGAACACGGCGAGGAGCGCGCGCAATACGTGCTGGGCACCGCGCATTACAACGGCGATTTCGTGCCCAAGGACTGGATCACGGCGTATGCCTTGATGAGCAGCGCGTCGGGCCAGGGCTTGCTCCAGGCCAAAAGCAGCCTGGCGATGATGGACCAGACGATCCCGCTCGAACAACGCCAGCAGGGCATCGCCATGGCGCAGGACATGCAGAAAAAGGCCTTGTCACTGCATGGCAGCCAGTTGGCCGCAGCCGATCTGGGCGCGCCGCGTGTGGCGCCGTCCGGGCCTCGGATCACGCCTGCACCGGTGCCGCCGTCGATGGCTGCGGGCGATGACACGCCTTACGCTCCGCCGCCACGGCCGACAGCGGCTGCGGCGGGCGCCAGCTATGCCTCTGCCCCGGTCCCGGAGCCGCGCGTCAGGCCGCCAGCGCCTAAGCCGGCCACAATGCCTAAGCCGGCTGTAGTTATGGCCCCCAAACCGGCGCAGGTTGCCGCTGCCAAGCCCGCCGAATCGGGCACCGGCCGCTGGCGGGTGCAGCTCGGCGCGTTCGGGCAGGCAGCCAACGCCAACGCCTTGTGGAGCCGCGCCGGCGCGCGTGCCGAATTGGCGGGCAAGCGCCGCATCGATGTTGCAGGTGGTTCGGTCACGCGGTTGCAAGCGGGCGGATTCGCTAGCGAGACTGCTGCCAACCAGGCTTGCGCAGGGCTCAAGGCGGCAGGCTTCGTGTGCGTGGTAGTGAAGCCCTGACGACCGGGGGCTAGCTGCTCTTGGCTGCTGCCTGCGGGTGGCGCGGGGTCAGGATCAAGGTGCCGTCCTCGACCCGCCAGCCCTTGAGCCGGTTGAGGAAGTTCATCCCCAGCAAGTTCAACCCGCCCGAATTTTCGGTGATGACCACTTGCAGGTCGCGCGCGACCACCGATCCGAAGCGCAGTTCCTTGACGCTCGCCACTTGCGCCTGCGTGGCACCGTTGGCGGTGCGCACCGTGACTGGCAGACGCATCATATCGGGCTCGAGACGGGCCTCGGCAGCCGCATCCGAGGCAATCGCCGAAACGGTGGCGCCGGTATCGACCATGAAGCGCTGCGTGCTGCCGTTGACCTTGGCGGTGATCCAGAAGTGGCCGTCCTGTGCCATCGGCACGCGCGTTTCGGTGCCCAGGACTTGCTGGCGCGGCATCCCCAGCGAAGCCAGCGGCGCATCGAGCGAAGTGCCGAACGACGGGTTCAACCGGCTCAGTTGCAGCACGCTGATGCCCAGCACCACGAACAGCGCCACATTGCCGCAAGCGCGCATGAAACCGCCAAGGAACGGCAGGTAACGCCGCAGGAACCCGCCGAACGACGCCAGCGCAAAGGCTGCGATGGCCGCCAGCAGTAGCGGCGGCAACGTGGCCAGCCATGCCTGCGCCGGGTGCATCAAGTCTGCCGCGCGGTGCCAGGCCGTGGTGACCGTCGAAGTGAATATCCGTTCCATCGCGGCTGTACGTTAGCGGCTCGAAGCTTTCGCGCCGCTGACTGGCACGCTATCCTGTCCCCGGTTAGCCCCGGCGCTTAACCGGCTGGCAAGGCGCGGGCGTGTAAGCCGATCGGCGGACAGATGCATGAACGGTAACAAACCCTTCGATTTTGCCGGCAGCAAGCCGGTGCGACTGGCAATCGGTGCGATTGCCGGGGCGCTGGCGATCGGCCTGGCGTTCGAGGTCGGCCAGGATGCCGCCGCATTGCTGTTCGGTGGAGGCGATGCGGCGGTTACGAAGCCGGCGCCGATTTCGGCCGCCAAGCCAGCGCCCTCTCCCGCCGCCCCCTCTCCCGCCGCCCCCTCCCCCGCCGATGCGCCGTTCGTGGTCAAGTCGATCCTGCCGATCAAGGACCCGATCGCGTTCGGCAAATTCTACTGGCAGCCCGAACGCACCACCAATGGCCCGCTGGTCATCACCGTCGATCTGACCGCGCGTGTGATGTCGGTGTTCCGCGACGGGCACGAGATCGGCACATCCGCCATCCTCAAAGGCTACAGCGCCAAGCCGACCCCGCTCGGCGTGTTCCCGATCCTGATGATGGACGCCGATCACCACAGCAGCCTCTACGATGACGCCCCCATGCCCTACACCATGCGGCTGACCGGCGACGGCGTTTCGATCCACGGCAGCAAGGTGGAAAAAGGCTACGCCACCAACGGCTGTGTTGGCATTCCCACCCCATTCGCCAAGCTGGTGTTCGCGGCTGCCAAAGTGGGCGACAAAGTGATCATCACCGACGGCAAGTCGATGAAGCTGGGTGATCCGATTTTGGCGAATTGAGCGGCACCCGAAAACACGTCCGGAACGGCGTCACTGGCTTGGCGCAGGGTATCTTCCGTGGTAATTTCGATGGATGAAATTCTTACTGATCATCTGGCGTTGCGTATATTTCGGCACAGCTTTCCTGGCATTATTTGCGTTATATCGGGATAGCTACAACCAGATTGATAGCGCCTACCATTTGCCGTCGCTCTGGCGCTGGCTCCAGCCGCTTTGGCTGTTCGTCATATTGATCGAGTGTGTCGTGCAATGGCGACTGCGAAAGTCGAAGGCTTACAGGGAACCTTCGCCGGCGCGCAGCGCAGTCGGCGTCGTAGTGATCATGGGCGCCACTTTTCTGTTCTCCACCGCACGCGTGTGGCTGGCGAAAGGCGACTATGCAGTTCCAATTTTCACCGTGCTAGCAACCATAGCAATCGCTTTCATTGCCTATCGCTTCGCCAGTAGGCATGCCGGGGAGATCGGCGAGGCGCGCTTCGACACCACCTCGTCGCGCCGCTGAATTACACCGCCCTTGCCGCATCCCCTTTCGATGTCCCGCCATCGACGTCGATCACCGTCCCGGTCACGTAGCTCGCCGCGCTGGTCGAGAGGAACACGGCCGCTTCGGCAACCTCATGGCAGGTGCCCCAGCGTTTCATTGCGATGCGAGCTTCGTGCGCGGCCTTAAGCGTCGCGTCGGGGGCGAGGCGGGCCATGCCTTCGGTGCCTTCGATCGGGCCGGGCGAAATGCCGTTGACGCGCACGTGCGGGCCCCATTCGAGCGCGAGGACGCCGATCAGGCGGTTGATGCCCGCCTTGGCGGCGCAGGCGTGGGCCTGCATGGTCATGGCGTTTTCGCCCTGCGGCGCGGTGATGGCGATGACCGAAGCATCGGCGGCAAGCAGATCGTGGCAGCCGCGGAACACGTTGAAGGTGCCGTTGAGGTCGATGTCGATCACGGTGCGGAACGCGTTGGCGCTCATGCCCAGCGCGGGCGCGAGGAAGTTGCCGGCTGCGCCCGAGATCACGATGTCGAACGGCCCGTTGGCGTGGTGCGCCTGCTCCATCGCGGCGCGGATCGCGCCGTAGTCGCGCACATCGGCGGAGAGGCCGAGCGCGCCTGAGCCGATTTCGGCGGCGGCGGCGGCGGCTTTCTCGGGATTGCGCCCGGCCACTGCAACCTTCGCACCGAGGGCGGCGAAGCGTTTGGCGATGCCCAGGTTGATGCCGCTGGTACCGCCGGCGATGAACGCCGATTTGCCGGCGAGTACATCATCGCGGAATGGGGAATTGGTCATCGCTGGCATCCTCTTAGGCTTGTTTAACCGGACGATTAAACCCGAGCCGCGATGCTGGCAAGCGATCAGAGCAACACCATGTCTTCCCCCAGCATGCCGCGCAATTTGTCGAGCGCCTGCGCTTTCAACTGGTGGACGCGCGGCACGCTGACCTCGAGCGTTTCGGCGATCTCGTGCAAGTTGAGTTCCTCGACGAAATAAAGCTGCACGATCAGTTGCAACCGTTCGGGCAGCGCTGCGATCGCTGAGGCCAATTCGGCACGCGCCTGCTGATCGGCCAGCATCGCGAACGAATCAGGGCGATCGTCGGCGAAGGCAAGGTTGCTGTCCGAATAGGCATCGTCGATCGGCTCGATCCGCACCGGTTCGCACGCCGCGCGCAATTGCACCAGTTCGCGCGGGGTCATGTTCAATTCGGCGGCCAGTTCGGCTTCGGTGCCGGGGCGGCCGAGCCGCGTGGCGAGCGTCGCTTCATGGCTGCGCAACTGGCGCCGGCGATCGGCGGCTGGGCGCGCCAGCGGGGTGGCGCGGCGGATCAGATCGACCATCGCCCCGCGCACGCGCAGCTTGGCATAAGCGGCGAACCCGTCCTCGCTGGGGTTGTCGTGCTTCTGCGCGCATTCGGTCAGCGCGACGAGGCCCGCCTGCATCAGATCATCGAGCTCGATCCCCGATCGGCCCGAGCCGTGAACATGCCAGGCCAGCTTGCGCACCATCGGCTGGAAGCGGCGGACACGATCGGCCACCAGATTGCCTCCGCCATAAGCGTGCCGGATCTGTGGCGCGGCGAATGCTTTTGGATCGTGCTTCATGCGGCAAGGCTTTCGGGTTCAGGAAGCATTAGCGGGGCGGGTTGCGGGGCGCCGCCGATCACTTCGATCACTTCGATCGGCTGGCTCGGCGGCAGTTCGGCGATCGACAGCACCGTGCATTGCGGCGCGCGCAT
>NZ_JANXWG010000064.1 GCF_025351285.1 Novosphingobium sp. | reverse complement strand
ATCGCGCAGTTCGACGGCAAGCGGAACCTGTCGTTCACCAATCAGCCGTTTCTGCGGTTGTTCGCGCTCCAGCCGACCACGCTGGCCGACCAGCCGCCGTTCGACCGCGTGCTCGACCGGATGCGCGAGGCCGGACGGCTGCCCGACGTGCGCGATTTTCCCGAATGGCGCCGCGAGCGGCAGGGCTGGTTCCTCGCCAGCGAACCGCGCGAGGAGGCGTGGAGCCTGAGCGACGGCACGCATTTGCGCGTGGTGGGTCAGCCGATGCCCGATGGTGGCCTGCTGCTGATCTTCGAGGATCGCACCGAGCAGCTCCAGCTTTCGGCCACGCGCGATACGCTGCTGCGCACGCGCACCGCCACGTTCGACAACATGGCCGAATCGCTGGCGGTATTTGCGCCCGATGGCCGCGTGCAGTTGTGGAACCGCAAGTTCGCGGCGATGTGGGGGCTGGAGGACGGCTTCCTCGACACGCACCCGCGCGCCGATGTGCTGCTGCGCAAGGTGGCGCCTGCGCTCAAGCGACCGGCGCAAGTCGGCGCGCTGGGGCAGGTGATCCAGGCCGCCACGCTCGAACGCAAGCGCCAGAGCGGGCGAATGGTGCTGGCCGACGGGCGCACGCTGGAATTTGCCGGCGTGCCGCTGCCCGATGGCAACGGCATGCTGACCGTGCTCGACATCACCGATTCGCAGAAGGTCGAAACCGCGCTGCGCGAACGCAATGCCGCACTGGTGGAGGCCGATGCGTTCAAGACCGGGTTCCTTGCGAGTGTGTCGTATGAATTCCGCAACCCGCTCACCTCGATCCAAGGCTTTGCAGAGCTGTTGCAAGCCGGCGTGGCGGGCGAATTGCCCGAAAAGGCGCACGAATATATCCGCGCGATCCTCACTTCGGTCGGCCGGCTGGCAGAGCAGATCGAGAACGTGCTCGATCTGACGCAAAGCGAGGCGGGCACGCTGCCGTTGGCGCGAGAACCGGTCGAACTGTTCCCGCTGATGACTGAAGTGGTCAAGGAACGCGCCGACAAGCTGACGGCGGCGGGGCTGACGCTGGACTTGCGCGGCAACAAGTCGGTCGGTGAAGCGTTGGGTGACGCGCGACGGTTGAAGCGCGCTTTCGGGCAGTTGCTCGAAAACGCGATCGCCGCGACTCCCCCGGGTGGCCGCATTCTGGTCGATTGTTCGCGCAAGAAAATGGGTGCGCAGATCGTCATTTCGGACAACGGCAAGGGCATGGACGCGGCGATGCTGGCGCGCGCGCTCGAAGGGCTGAAGCCCACGCCGGATGGCCGCGCACCCGAACGCCGCAGCGGGCTGGGCCTGCCACTCGTACGTCAGTTGATCGACGCGCACGGCGGCAAGTTCGAACTGATGTCCGAACCGGGCGAAGGCACCAGCGCGATCGTGACCCTGGCTTGACCGGGCCGATATCGCTGCCCGATCTTGCGGCCACCGCGGTTTTGGGCGCGCAGATCGCCGGGCATCTCCGCCCCGGCGACGTGGTGGCGCTGTCGGGAGGGCTGGGTGCCGGCAAGACCACGCTGGCGCGCGCGATCATTGCTGGCCTTGGGCATTCGGGCGAAGTGCCGTCGCCCAGTTTTGCCATCTTCGAAAGCTACGATCCGCCGCTGGTCCGCCTGCCGCTGGTTCATGCCGATTTCTACCGGTTGGCGCGGCCCGAGGAATCGCAGGAACTGGGGCTCGACGATTACCGCGATGGTGCGGCCTTGATCGCCGAATGGCCCGAACATGCCGGCGGATTTGCGCATGAACCGGGGTGCCTTTCGATTCGGCTCGAAAGTGCTGCACAGGAAGCGGGGGAACAGGGGCGGATGGCCATTGTAAATCCGGGGGCGGATTGGCTAAGCCGCTGGCCATGACCGAGCTTGCAGAGACCATTCCGGCCGACCCGATTCCGGATGGCGCCGCCGCGTTCCTCGCCGATGCGGGCTGGGGCAGCGCCACGATCGATCCGCTACCGGGCGATGCCTCGTTTCGCCGCTATTTTCGCGTTAGTGGCCCCCCCGGCAGTGCGATGCTGATGCACGCCCCGCCGCCGAACGAAGATCCCGCGCCGTTCATTCGCGCCGCGCGCTGGCTCGATCAGAACGCGATGCGCGCGCCGGTGATCCACGCCGAGGATGCCGCGCAAGGCTTCGTGCTGATCGAAGACTTCGGCGACGTTCGGATGCGCGAATACCTCGACGCCTGGCCGCAGGACGCCGACGAGGTCTATCGCGCGGCGATCGACGCGCTGGTGGCGTTGCATAAGCTGCCGGCCGGGCCGTTCACCTCGTATTCGCTCGCCGAATATCTGCGCGAAACGCGGCTGTTCATCGAATGGTTTTGCCCGGCGCAACGGCTTTATGTCGATGCCAAGGGCTGGGAAGCCGCGTGGGAAGAGGTGCTGGTGCAATTGCTCCCGCGCCAGCGTCCCGGGGTAACGGTGTTGCGTGACTACCACGCCGAAAACATCATGCTGCTGGGCGGCACCGACAAGCAGGGCCTGCTCGATTTCCAGGACGCGCTCACCGGGCATCCGGCATATGATCTGGTCTCGCTGCTGCAGGACGCGCGGCGCGATGTGGGCGAGGAACTCGAAAGCGCGATGTTCGATCATTACATGGCGCATGCCAAGCCGGGCCCCGAATTCTTCGACGATTATGCGCGGCTGGGTGCGCAGCGGAACGCCAAGATCGTGGGCATTTTCGTGCGGCTGTGGAAGCGCGACGGCAAGCCGCGCTATCTCGATTACATCCCGCGGGTGTGGAACCTGCTGGAGCGCGACCTTGCGCATCCCGTAATGGAGCCGGTGGCGCGGTGGTTCGATGCCAATATTCCGCACGAGCTGCGCAGCCGTGGCGGTGGAACGTTCGTGACATGAACCGTGCGCCACTCGCTTCGGATACAGCGATGGTGATGGCGGCGGGCCTGGGCAAGC
This sequence comes from Novosphingobium sp., assembly GCF_025351285.1. GTDB lineage: Bacteria > Pseudomonadota > Alphaproteobacteria > Sphingomonadales > Sphingomonadaceae > Novosphingobium. The sequence goes on along the minus strand of NZ_JANXWG010000064.1, from coordinate 24,805 downwards.
GTATGCGGCCGCTCACCGCCAGTCGGCCCAAGCCGCTGGTGATGGTCGCGGGCAAGCCGCTGATCGCGCATACGCTCGATCGCATGGCCGATGCCGGCATGGCGCGTGCAGTGGTCAACGTCCATTACCTCGCCGATGCGATGGAAGCGTGGCTGGGCCGGTATGCGCGGCTGGCTGTGACCATTTCGGACGAGCGTGCGGCTTTGCTGGAAACCGGCGGCGGCATGATCAAGGCACAAGGCCTGCTGCCCGATCCGTTCTTCTGCCTCAACAGCGATGCGGTGTGGCTTGACGGACCACGCTCTGTCTTCACCGAATTGACCAAGGCATGGGACCCGGCGCGGATGGACGCGTTGCTGCTGGTGGTGCGGTTCAACGGCACGCACAATTATGACGGCAAGGGCGATTTTCATCTCGATCCGCTGGGCCGCATCAGCCGCCGCCGGCCAAGCCGGATTGCGCCCTATATCTACACCGGCATCCAGATCGTCTCGCATCGTCTGCTGCGCGATCCCCCGGAAACAGCATTCGGGACGATGCGCCTGTGGGAGCGCGCGATCGAGGAGGGCCGGCTTTACGGCTGCGTCCATACCGGCGAATGGTGCGAAGTTGGCAGCCCCGAGATGATTGCGCCGACCGAAGCCCTGCTCGCGCGTGTCTGATCCGGACACGCCTGCACCGGGCGGAACGGTAACAGGCGTCAACGTGTCTTCGATCGCGGCGCACCGCGGATTCGCCGATGCGCTGGTGGCCGGGCTGATCCCACGCTACCGCGAGCCCGGCTTCGGCCTCGCGCGGTTGACGCTGCTGTTGCCTAGCCGCCGCACCGTGCGGATCGTGACCGAGGCCTTCGTGCGCGCCAGCGATGCGGGTGGGCAGGCTGGCCTGCTGCTGCCGCGCATGGCGGTGATCGGTGATCTCGATATCGACGAGACGCTGGGGCCGCTGCTCGATCCGATCGGCGAAGCGCTGGACATCCCGCCTGCCGTCGATCCGACCTTGCGGCTGCTTCGCGTCGCCGAACTGCTGCGGCAGGAACTGGGCGAGGAGGCGCGCGGCGAGGCATCATTGCTGCGGCAGGCGCGCAGCGTGGTGCGCAGCATCGATCGCATGACGGCCGAGGAAATTCCGCCCGAACGCCTGCTTGAAATCGACATGCTGCCCGATCTGGCGACGCATTGGCAGAACTCGCTCCGTGTCTTCGCGCGGGTGCTGGCACGGTGGCGAAGCGAGCTGGAAGCTCTGTGCGCCATCGACCCGCCTGAACGGCGCAACCGGCTGTTGCGCCACGCCGCAAGCATCTGGCACGACCTTCCACTGCCGCACCCGGTGGTGGCGGCCGGGGTGACGTCCGCCGCTCCCGCCGTGGCGCAATTGCTGCGCAGCATCGCGCACTTGCCCAACGGACGGGTGATCCTGCCCGATCTCGATCTCGCGCTCGATCAAAAGGTATGGGATGCGCTCGGCATTGCCGGTGCGCCTGAAAACAAGGACGATCCGCCGTTCGGGCGCGGCGACGCGGTCACGCACCCGCAATACCATCTCAAGCTGCTGCTCAACCGCATGGGTGTGGCGCGCAGTGAAGTCCAGCCGTGGCACCGCGCCGGACTGGCGCCCGCGCGGCCCGAACGCAGCCGCGCGATTTCGAACCTGTTCCTGCCACCCGCCGCCAGCACCGCCTGGGTCGGGCTCGATGCCGACGAGCGGCGGCTCTCGGGCGTAAAGGTAATGGAAACCGCGCACCCCGAGGAAGAGGCGCAGGCGATCGCAATCCTCGTCCGCGAAGCACTGGCGGTGCCCGAACGGCGCGTGGCGGTGATCACGCCAGACCGGAGCCTTGCTGCCCGCGTGGTTGCGCATTTGGCACGCTGGAACATCGAGGCCGATGACACCGCCGGCCGTCCGCTGCCGCAGACCGAGGCCGGGCGGTTCCTGTTGCTGCTGGCCGACGTGGTGGCAGAGCGCGCTGCGCCGGTTCCACTGGTTGCGCTGCTGGGCCACCCCCGAGTCCGGGCAGATGCTCGCCGGCCGGCGTGGCTGGAACGCGTGCGGCAGCTTGACCTGGCGTTGCGCGGGCCGCGTCCGGGGCTCGACCTTGCGGCGATCGGCATCGCAGTTTCACGCGCGGAAAAGCGGTTTCCGGGGCTGGGCGCCTGGTGGACGGACGCGGCAGCAACGATCGCGCCACTGTTCGCGCTTGGCCATGATGGCCCGCTCGAATTGTGGCTGACCGAACTGGTGCGCGCGGCAGAGGCGCTGTGCGGCGATGACATCTGGGGCAATCCCGACGGGCGCGCGCTGGCGGCTTTCATCGAAGAATGGCTGATCGCAGCGGCGCAGGCGCATACGACCGTGGCGAGCGACCAGATACCCGCGCTGCTGCGCGATGCGCTCGACGAAGTTGCGGTGCGGCCTCCGTGGGGCGGGCATCCTCGCCTGGCAATCTATGGCTTGCTCGAAGCGCGGATGAGCCGTGCCGATCTGGTGATCTGCGGCGGCATGATCGAGGGCGTTTGGCCGGCCAACCCCACGCCCGATCCGCTGCTGGCGCCGCCGGTGTTGCGGCAACTGGGCATTCCCGGCGCCGATTTCCGTATCGGCCTGGCCGCGCACGATCTTGCGGCCGCGCTCGGCGCGCCGCAAGTGGTGCTGAGCCACGCCGCGCGCGATGAAGGCGGCCCGGCGATCCCGTCGCGGTTTCTGCTGCGCATCCGCGCGATGCTGGGCAAGTCGCTCGCCATGGAAGACAGTGCCGTTGCACTGGCGCGCATGATCGATCACGCGCCGCCCGCGCCCACTTATCGCCGGCCGCAACCGATGCCGAGCGCCGAACAACGCCGCGTCGACTTGAGCGTCACTGCGATCGACCGGCTGCGCGGCGATCCGTACCAGTTCTATGCCTCGGCGATCCTTGGTCTCAAGCGGCTCGATCCGCTCGATGCCGATGCCACCGCCGCGCTCAAGGGCATTGCGGTGCACGAAGTGCTGCAAGCGTGGCACGAGGGCGGAACGCACCCCGGCGACTTGCTCCCGCGCGCCGAGGTCAAGCTGGCCAAAATGAGCTCGCATCCGTTCATGCGCGGGCTGTGGCGGCCGCGCCTGCTCGATGCGCTGCGCTGGATCGAGGACCACATCCGCGCGCTCGACGACGAGGGCCGCACGCCGGTTTCGTGGGAGCAGTGGGGCGAAATGCGCGTCGACGGCGTGCGCGTGTTCGGGCGCGCCGACCGGATCGACAAACTGGCTGATGGAACGCTGGCGATTGTCGATTACAAGACCGGCAACCCGCCTTCGGCCGCGATGGTCGAACAGGGCTTTGCGCTCCAACTCGGGGTGGTCGGGTTGATTGCCCAGGCTGGCGGGATCGCTGGCCTTGCAGGCGAGCCGGCTGCGTTCGAATACTGGTCGCTCGGGCGCAACAAGGATCGCGCGTTCGGTTTCGTGAAAAGCCCGGTCAAGGCGCCGGGCAACCGCGCGGCGCTGCAACCCGAGGATTTCCTTCCCACAACGCGCGAATACCTGCGCGAAGCGATCGCGCGCTGGATCCTGGGCGATGAACCCTTCACCGCAAGGCTCAATCCCGACCTGCCCAATTACTCGGACTACGATCAGTTGATGCGGCTCGATGAATGGCAGGGCCGTGCGGTCAGGCCAGAAATCGGGAGTCCTTGCGCATGAGCGCGGTGTTCCCGCTGAAGGACAACCAGGCGCTGGCGGTTGCGCCCGATCGCACGGTGTGGCTCTCGGCCTCGGCCGGGACCGGCAAGACGCAAGTGCTGACCGCGCGCGTGCTGCGTCTGCTGCTCGAACCGGCGGTCGAGCCCGAGCAGATCCTGTGCCTCACGTTCACCAAAGCGGGCGCCGCTGAAATGGCCACGCGCGTCAGCGACGTGCTGGCGCGGTGGGTGCGGCTTGATGACGCAAAGCTGGCGGCCGAATTGGGCTTCATTGGCGCGGATATCGGCCCCGCAACCCGGCTCCGCGCGCGCAGCCGCTTTGCCGCGGTGCTCGATTGCCCGGGCGGGGGCTTGCGTATCGGCACGATCCACTCGTTCGCGCAGTGGCTGCTCGCGGCATTCCCGGTCGAAGCCGGGCTGACGCCGGGCACGCGCGCGATGGAGGACCGCGATCGTGATCTGCTGGCGCGGCAAGTGCTGGCGGATATGCTCGCCGAGGCCGAGGAGCAGGGCGACGCCGCACTGTTCGCGACGCTTGAAATGTTGAGCCTGCGGATGACGCAGGACCAGGTCCAAGGCTTCCTGATGCGCTGCGCCGGCGCGCGCGAATTGTGGTTCGGGACGGGCGCGTGGACCCCACCGCTGCGTTCGCGGATCAACCAGTTGATCGGCTTGCCGCCCGAGGACAGCGGTGATCCGGCGGACATCGCCGCGCTGTGCGCCGACGATACGTTCGATTGCGCGTCGGTGCGCGGCTGCATGGCAGCGCAAGCCGCATGGGGCACGGCCAAGGCGATCGACGCGGCCAGTATGATGGGCGATTGGCTCGCATCCGATCCGGCGGCACGGCTAGCGGGGATCGACGATTTTGCCGATTTGTTCCTGACCAAGGCGGGCGAACCGCGCAAGACCAGCGCACTCGACAAGCGCGCGCCCGGTTATCCGCACCATGCTGTGCGGGTGATTGCCTCGCTGGCCGCGCTGCGCGAACGGCAAGCCCTCGCTGAACTGGTTGCCTGGGTTGAACCAGCGCTCGGGCTCGGGCGGCGGTTTGCGCTCGCGTGGGACGCGGCAAAGGCGCGCGAGGGGCTGATCGATTTCGACGACCAGATCCGGCGCGCCGCCGCCTTGCTCAACCAGCAGGATATGGGCGAATGGGTGCGGTACAAGCTCGATCGGCAATTCGATCATGTGCTGGTCGATGAAGCGCAGGACACCAACGCCGCGCAATGGGACATCATCAACGCACTCGTTGGCGATTTCTTCACCGGCGAAGGCCAGCGCGGAGATCGGTTGCGCACGCTGTTCGTGGTGGGCGATTACAAGCAGGCGATCTTCCGCTTCCAAGGCACCAGTCCCGAGAATTTCGCCCACGCGCGCGATCGGGTGCGGGGCCAGCTTGCGGCAGTGGCTGAAGCAATGGCCGAGCCCGAGCGCGCGCTGCTCGATCTGGGCCTGGCGCGATCCTACCGTACCGCGGCGCCGGTGCACGATTTCGTCGACCGTGCGATCGCCGCAATCGGCCCCGAACGGTTCGGCCGGATCGAGGCGATCGACCCGCACATGGGCGAGGACCGGCCGGGGCTCGTGGCGATGTGGAACCCGGTGTCGCTCGCGCCGACACCGGGCGATGATGAGCCCGAGGGGGACGGAGAGGACGGTTCGGAAGGCTGGCTTTCGCGGCCCGATCGCCAGCTTGCCGATACGCTGGCGCGACAGATCCGCACCTGGATGGAAACCGGATTTCCGCTGCTCAAAGGCCGACACCGGCTCGCAGGGCCGGGCGACGTCATGGTGCTGGTGCGCAAGCGCAAGGAACTGGCCGGGCTGATCGTGGCGCGGCTCCATGCGCAAGGCGTGCCGGTGGCCGGGGTTGACCGGCTGCGGCTGGGCGCGCCGCTCGCGGTCAAGGACCTGGTTGCGGCGCTGCGCTTTGCGGCGCAACCGTTCGATGATCTGAACCTAGCCAACCTGCTGGTCTCGCCGCTGATCGGCTGGAGCCAGGAAGATCTGCTCCAACACGGCTGGCGGACGGGCAAGCTGATGCTGTGGGAGCACTTGCGGAGCAGCGAAGGCCCGGAGACCCTGGCCACGATGCACCGCTTGCGCGAATTGCTCGCGCTGGCTGATCGCACGCCGCCACAGGCGTTGCTGCACTGGTTACTGGTGGGGCCGTGGGAAGGCCGCAAGGCGCTGGTCGCGCGGCTGGGCAGTGAGGCCAACGATCCGATCGACGAATTGCTCAACGCCTCCGGTGCGTTTGCCGCATCGGGTACGCCCAGTCTCAACGGTTTCCTGCAATGGTTCGATGCGGGCGAGGGCGAGCTGAAGCGCGAGCAGGGCCGCGCGGGTAACCAAGTGCGAGTGATGACCGTACACGGAGCCAAAGGGCTGCAGGCGCCGATCGTGATCCTGGCCGATGCGGTGGACGATCCCGATAGCTCGCCGCCGCGCGGGTCGATGCTCGAGGAACGGGTGCTCGACGCGGTGCGCGCGGTGCCGATCCCGCCATTGCGCAAACAGGAAAAAGTCGCCGTGATCCGCGAGGCCGAGGAGCGCGCGCAACGCGAAGAGCGCGAGGAACACTGGCGGCTGCTGTATGTGGCGATGACGCGGGCCGAAGAGGCGCTGTTCATCGGCGGCGCAATGGGGCCAAGGATGCGCGAATTGCCGGCGGATAGCTGGTACGCGCAGCTCAAGCCGTTGTTTCCCGAGGGTTCGTGGCGCTCGGACCCACTGTGGCAGGAGCGGGCCGAGCTTGGCGGGTTGGCGCCGCGACCGGCTGAACCCGATAACGCGCCGATTGTGGACGTGTCGGCCCCGTCGCTGCCCGATTGGCTGACCCAGCCCATCGGCCCCGAACCGCGCCCCCCGCGCCCGCTCGCGCCATCATCGCTGGGTGAGGAGCAGGCGCCCGATCCGCCGCCGAGGCCCGGGCCGGGGATAGTGGCCGCGGCGCGGCGCGGCACGCTGGTTCACAAGCTGATCGAACGCCTGCCCGAACGCCCACCCGCCGAACGCCTCGATGCGGCGCTTGCCTGGCTTGCGCGCAATGCCGCAGACATCGACGATGAAACGCGGCGTGTGCTGGCCGAAAGCGCGGTCCGTGTGCTCGCTCAGCCGGGCTGGGAGGACGTGTTCGGGCCGGATTCGCTCGCCGAAGTGCCGATTGCCGCGCTGGTCGGCGGGCGGATGGTAACCGGCGCGATCGATCGGCTGGTGATCGGCCCTGACACGATCCGCATCGTGGATTTCAAGACCGCGCGCCGGCCGCCCGAACGAATCGAGGACATTCCGGCCGCGTATCTGCGGCAGATGGCGGCTTATGCGCAGGCGCTCGGCGTCATTCATCCCGGCGTGCGGATCGAGGCCGCGTTGCTGTACACCGAAACGCCAGTGCTGTTCGCGCTGACCGACGATTTGCTTTCGCCCTACAAGCTCGATGCAACCACCTTGCAATCACCATAGCCGCGCTCGCAAGGCCAACAGCAAAGCTACTCGCCCCGAACCATTGCCAGCGCTCCGCGCAACCCTACATTGTCGATACGCAGAAAAAGGAATCACCAGCATGCCCACCAAAGCCGTAACCGATGCCAGCTTCGCCACCGACGTGCTCGGCTCGGACAAGCCCGTCCTTGTCGATTTCTGGGCGGACTGGTGCGGTCCGTGCAAGATGATCGGGCCGGCTCTGGAAGAAATCTCCGACGAACTGGCCGACAGGGTCAGCATCGTGAAGATGGACATCATGGAAAACACGCAAGTTCCCGGTGACGTGGGCGTGCAGACGATCCCGCTGATGGTGCTGTTCAAGGACGGCAAGCCAGTCGCTCAGAAGCTGGGCGCCGCGCCCAAGAGCCAGCTCAAGGGCTGGTTGGAAAGCGTTCTTTAAATCCGATCGAGCCGCGCGGCGAGTTCGTCCCACAGGGCAGGACTCGCCGCGCCGATCAGGCCGGGCAGCATGTGCTCGTCCACGCGGTACGGCGATCCGTCGGGCCGCGCGACTTTGCCGCCGGCTTCGTTGACCAACAGCGCGCCCGCCGCGTGGTCCCACGCATATGTGCGTTCGAACACCGAAACATCGTTCACGCCCAGCACCAGCCGCGGATATTGTTCGGCGGCGCAGCGCGGGATATCCACCAGCGTGTAATGCGGCGCGATGTGTTCCATCATCGCCTTGCGCTTGGCCGGATCGACGAACATCAGCGAGATTCCGGCCACCGGAGGGATGAGCCCGGTAGTGCGGGCTTGGATTCGCGCTCCATCGATATAAGCGCCGCGGCCCTTGACCGCGTGGCACATCCGCCCGCTCAGCGGATCGAGGATCCAGCCGGCCACCGCCTCGCCATATTCGGACAGCGCGACCATTACCCCGAATGGCGGTTTCCCTCGCGCGAAATTGTTGGTGCCGTCGAGCGGATCGATTATCCAGCACGAAGCATCTTTCAGCCGATCGAGCACCGCCGGATCGGCATGCGCCGCTTCCTCGCCGACGATGGTTGCTTTGGGCAACACCCGCGCGAGCCCTTCTGCCAGGATCGTCTCGGCTTCGGTGTCCGCGATTGTTACGGCGTCGTCGGCGGCTTTTTCCTCGATTTCATGCGCGGCCAGCGTTTGATAACGTGGCACGATCGCACGCGCGGCGGCATCGCGCATCACCGCTTCGACCGCTGCAGACAGCGCGAGATCGGCTGGGGACAAGGTCAACTCCGGTAATCCGCGTTGATCGCGATGTAGCCGTGGGTGAGATCGCAGGTCCACACCGTGGCTCTGCCGCTGCCCATGCCGAGATCGACTTCGATCGAAACTTCGCGGCCCTTGAGGTGTGCAGAGACCGGGGCTTCGTCGTAATCGGGCAGCGGTTGGCCATCGCGCGCGGCCCAGGTGCCGCCGAAGCCGATCGACAGCAGATCGCGGTCGGCGGGTTCGCCAGCCTTGCCCACCGCCATGACCACGCGGCCCCAATTGGCATCTTCACCGGCGATCGCGGTCTTGACCAGCGGCGAGTTGGCGATCGAAAGACCGACGGCCCGCGCGCTGTCATCGCTGGCGGCACCGGTTACCGTCACTGCGATGAACTTTTGCGCGCCCTCTCCATCGCGCACGACCAGGTGGGCGAGTTGCAGGCAAACGTCGTTCAGCGCGGCAGCGAAAGCATCGGCGCCCACGCTGTCGAACGAAGCGAGCGGGGCATTGCCGGCTTTGCCCGTGGCGAAAGCAAGTACGGTGTCGCTGGTCGACGTGTCCGAATCGACGGTGATGCACGAAAACGTCCGCGCGTTGGCGGCGGACAACATATCCTGCAAAAACCCCGGTTCGATGACGGCGTCGGTGAATATGTAGCCGAGCATCGTCGCCATGTCGGGCGCGATCATGCCGCTGCCCTTGATGATTGCGCAGAGCGTCACCGTTTTGCCATCGACCACGGCTTGTACGGTGGCGCCCTTGGTGAAGGTATCGGTGGTGCCGATGGTGCGCGCGGCGTCTTCCCAGGTGCAGGGCTCTGCCGCAAGCGCGGCGTCGACGCCCGCCTGGGCCTTGCCCCGGGGCAGCGGCACACCGATGACGCCGGTGGATGAGACGAACACCTCGTTTTTTGCGCAACCCAGGTGCCCGGACACTTGTGCCATGATCGCGTCGACAGCTTCGCGTCCGCGATAGCCGGTGAAGGCGTTCGAGTTGCCGGCGTTGACCACCAGTGCGCGCGCGCGGCCATGGCAGACGGCTTCGCGCCCCAGTTCGACTTCGGACGAGCAGCAGACATTGCGCGTGAACACGCCGGCGACGGCGGTGCCCTCGGCCAATTCGGCATATGTCAGGTCGCAGCGGCTCCATTCCTTGTAGCCCGCGCGCGCGATGCGGAGCGTCACGCCGGCAATCGCGGGCATTGCGGGGAAGGCGACGGCGAGGGGGGAGACGGGTTCAGCCATGCGCGGCGACTACCGCGCTGGCAGATGGCGTCAAGGGACCGACGTCATGGGAGCGGGACAGTGGACCGGTTGCGAAGGCGCGGGAATGGCCGGATTGCTCGGATGGGCGGAATTTGCGCGACGAGAGCCGCAGCGAGCAAGGCCGCCGCGATGGCAATTGCCGGGCCGAGCGGGCCAAGGTGAAGCCCGCCGACATATTCCAGAATCGGCAAGTGCACCGCATAGAGCGGGAACGACAGCAGCCCAGCAGCTCGCAGCCATTTGCCAGCAAACGCCGGAGGGGTGGCCGACGCTGCCAGCCACAGCAGCGGGGGGAACAACAGGAGGATGACGAGCGCATCACCGATGGCAGTGTTCAGCGGCAGAGCTGGCAGAACCATGAGCGCAGAAAGCGGCAGGGTCAGCGCCACGTACCAGGGCAAACCCGACGACGTTCGGATGCTGTCTGGCGGCGTATTCTTCCATTGGCGGGCCAGCCACACACCGCATGGATAAGAAAATCCGATCCGCGCAAAGCCCATCCACCAGTTCGAACTATCCGGTCCGAACGTGGCCGAGCCGAACAGGAAGATCGACACGGCCAGCACTGTTCCACCAAGCCCCGCCACGGCCAGAACCATGCGATCCGAGAGCCGCCGGATCACCAGCAAGTGTGCGGTGTTTGCAAGGATTTCGAGCATCATCGACCAGTGTGGGCCGTTGAGCGGAAAAATCAGACCACCTTGCGCGGAATTGGGCCGAACATTGGGCATCAGCAGCATCGCCTGTACCAGCAGCATGCGAACCGACTGCCCGGTTTCGATCATCCGCAACAGCGCACCGGTCAGCGCGCCGACTGCAATGATCGGCCAGAGCCGCGCGACCCGCGCGCGCAGGAACCGCAAAGCGCCGTCCTTGGCGTTCATCCGGTCTTCGGCCGCGAGGGTGAGGACAAATCCGCTTAACAGGAAGAAGAAGTCCACGAACAAGTAGCCTCGACTGAATACACCCAAGCCGTTGGCGGATAAATGAATATGATACAACACAACCGAAACGGCAGCAATCAAACGCAGTCCGTCAAGCAAGGAGAGGCGTGATTGATTGTTCATACCGTCAAAAATCGTCCATATCGGATTTTATTTGGAGCAATGACTCTATCGTGGTTCACCGTTGATCTTGATATTTGACATGACCGTCAATACTCGATTGTTTGATAACGGTGCGATTGTGGATCAATCACTTGGCTTGATTGAATGCCATGGTGCCGGATTTTCGATCACCGCCAGCTTCCGCATTGTGTCGAATTGGTGACGTAATCGCCCTGTAATTCGTGAAATCGCAACGAAAATGACGCGAACCAGTCATGCGGTGTTGGCAGAAGCTGCTGCGAACATTCCCGAGAATCGGGACCGTGAGGGGCAACCATGATTGATCAATTCCGCGCCCGGCTGCTTGCCGGATCTGCAGCATTTGTGCTCGCGACGTTTGGTGGAAGCGCCCATGCGGCAGCCGCTGGCCCGCAAGCAGCGGCTCAGCCCGCTCCATCAGCCGACACCGCGGATGCAGACGCCAGCAAGATCGGCAACGCGGATGACATCGTCGTCACCGGCACCGCGGTCAACCTGTCCACCCCGATCACCGCTTCGGTCCACACTTTCGAACCGCAGGCGATCGTCAGCCGATCGATCATCGAGGATTCGGTTCCGGCCACAGCCGACTTTTCGGATGTGATCCTGCTGACGCCGGGTGCTTCGGGCACCAGCAACGGCGGCGGGCCGGGCCTTTCGGAATCGAAGACCGTGCTGCGCGGCTTTCAGGACGGCTTTTTCAACATCACTTACGACGGCGTACCGTTCGGTGATTCGAACAATCCCACGCATCACTCGACCGCTTATTTCCCCGACGGTACATATGAACGCATTATCGTCGATCGCGGGCCCGGGTCGGCGACCGATCTTGGCCAGGCCAGTTTCGGTGGCAACATCCACCTGATTTCGCGTGAAACCAAGGACAAGGCGTTTATCGAGGGCCAAGGGGTCTATGGCTCGTACGATACGTACCTGGGACGGTTGACGATCAACAGCGGTTCGATCGACAAGCTCGGCGGGCTGAAAGTTATCGCAATCGGCGAATACAAGGACACGCAAACGGCGCTGTCAGGTTCGAATGCCTGGTTTATCAACGGCTTCATCAAGGCGGAAAAGCCACTGGGCGACAATGCCAAACTGTCGATCCTGACCAGCTACAACCAGGATTTCTACCGGCAATCGGACAACAACGGCGTATCTTGCACCGGTTCGATCAAGGCCGCGGCGCCGGGCGGTCCATACCCGCAGGACGATGGCAACAACTGCCTCGCCACCTCGCAAGTGGGGCTTTATGGCAAGAGCTTCGGCTTGGTGAACTTCAACGAAGCCCGGTTTGCCGGCACGCCGTTCGCCAGCGCGCGCAACGATTTCAACTGGACCAACAAGACCACCGACTTCGAAATCGCGCGGTTGCAGTGGAACATGACCGACAACCTGACGCTCGATAACAAGTGGTACACGTACTTCTACAAGAACTTCACCGTATCGACCGAATCCAGCACCACGCCCTGCACCGGGGTGCTGGCGCAGAACACCTGCGGCGGGATGTCGACCAAGCTGGCCCCATCGGGCGCGCTCGGCAACGGCGGAACTGCCACGGCGGGTGACATTCCCGGCTACACGAAGGTCAACCAGTACCGGAATTATGGCGACATTCTGGAACTGACGCTCAAGACTGCGATCGGCATTGCGCATCTTGGCGCCTGGTTCGAGCATTCGGCATCGCACCGCTATCGCTACGATTACGACTTTACCAAGGGCTTCCAGAGCGGCGCGTTGACCGCCAAACAGTTCGACTTTGCCGGCATGGCGCAAGTGTATAACTACAAGGAAACCAACAAGGTTTTCAACACGCAGCTCAATGGCCAGCTCGTCCCGGCCTATATCGCCTATGACGAGAAGACGAGTTGGGACCAGATACAGGGCTTTGGCGAGTTCGAATTCAAATTGCTCGACAACCGGCTGACGCTGACGCCGGGCGTGAAGGTCCAGAATTTCACCCGCCGGATCAATACCCCGATCGCGTCGCAAAAGACGCGCGTGGGCATTCAGACTTCGGATAGCTACAAGCCGACATTGCCGTATTTCTCGGCCAACTTCCTGATCAGGCCCGATTGGTCGGTCTATGCGCAATACGCCAAGGGCTTCCTGATCCCGCAATTGGCGGACAGCCTCGAGGTGATTTATCCGACCGCGAACGGCGGCACCACTTGCGTCGTGCCGGGCACGGCTGCCGGTGCAACCAACTGCAACCTATCACCCACCAGGACGACCAATTACCAGTTCGGCACGGTCTATGCTGGCGATCGGCTGAACATCGATTTCGATGGCTACTATATCGAGGCCAGCAACTCGATTTCGACCGATCCCGGCACCGGCATCTCGGTTACCAACGGCAATCCGGCGCGCTACAAGGGCGTCGAGGGCCAGGTGAGCTATCTGCTGGTGCATGGGCTGACCGCGATCGCCAACGGTTCGATCATGAGCGCGAAGGACCATGTCACCGGGTTGTGGCTGCCGCAGGCGCCGAACTACACCGCCACGCTGGGTATGGTCTATTCGGGCCCGCGCTTCAAACTGAGCATGATCCAGAAGTTCACCGGCCGTCAATTTGCCGACGGTGGCGAACTTGTCCGCATTGCACCTTACAGCCTGGGCATCGCATCGGGCAGCGTGAAAGTCGGACCGGCTTGGCTGGGCGTGACTGTGTACAACGTGTTCGACAACCGTTCGACCACCAAGATCGGCAGCTCGACCGGCGCGACCCCGTTGTACTTCTTCAATCCGGGCCGTAGCTACCAGGCGCAAGTCAAGTTCAAGTTTTGATCGAGCGGGCAGGAGAATTGGGAGCAAGCTGGCCATGAAGTTCTGGTCCATCGCCGTGTTGGTATCGATTGCGCTGGGTCTGGCTTCGGGCGCGAAGGCCGCCGACCGGACGTGGGTGGAAATGGCACCAGGCGGCAGCGTCGTGCGGCTGATTACGGACGCGGCGGCTTGTCCGAGCCTGGTCGTCGACGGCCGCACGGCCGGCATGGACGAGCGCGTGTCGCCCGCGACGTTGCCCGCGCGCATCAACAACGCCAAGGTTGACGCACCGCTTTCGTTTCCGGGCAGGGTTTGCGAACGCGCGCTGTCGCGGCAAACCCGTCGCGCTGCCTATCAGGGGCATCTCCTGCCCCTTCCGCGCGCGCGGATCGATCGGATCGTGGTGATGGGGGATACCGGGTGCCGGCTCAAGGCTGCGGACGATGCCTGGCAGGGCTGCAACGATCCGGCCAAATGGCCTTTCGCCGCGATCGCTGCGCGCGCAGCCGCGATGCGGCCCGATCTGGTGCTCCACGTGGGCGATTACCTCTACCGCGAGAACGCTTGTCCTGCGGGCAAAGGTGCCTGCGCCGATGCCGTGTGGGGCTATGGCGAGGCTAGCTGGCGCGCCGATTTCCTCGATCCCGCCGCACCGTTGCTGGCCGCCGCTCCGTGGGTGATGGTGCGCGGCAATCACGAGGAGTGCGCGCGCGCGGGCGAGGGCTGGTGGCGGATGTTCGATCCCCATGCGCCTGCGCCAAGGCAGGATTGCGTGGACCCGGCGCACGATCAGTTGGGCGATCGCGGAGCGCCATATGCGATCGATCTCGGGGGCGGCACGCGGATCGCGGTTGCCGACCTGGCCGGGATTGCCAAGACTGAAAAACACGATGAAGCGCTGCGCGACTCTTACCGCAACGACTTTGCGCAGATTGCAACGCTGCTGCGCGGCAGCCGCTTCGGCATCGTCACCGCGCACTATCCGCTCAATCCGGTGTCCTGGCGCAAGGATGCAACGGACGAGGTCACAATCGGGTCAAAGCCGATCAAAGCGCTGGGTGCGCTCGGCAAGTTGAACACCGCGGTGATGATCGCCGGTCACGTTCACGAATTCCAGGTCGCCCGCTTCAGCGATCGGCCGACGCAAGTCATCGCCGGCTTTTCGGGCACCGCCGAAGACCCGCCCAAATCGCCGGGAACGCTTGCGCAAGCGAAAGGCAAGCCCGGCGCCGGGCCGCTGGTGAGCCTCACCACCGTGCAGGATGTTTTCGGCTTCTGCGTAATGGAACGGCGGGGCAAGGGCTGGATTTTGACCGCTTACCATGCCGACGGCACGGTGATCGGGCGCTTCCGGCTTTGACCGGGTGCCATCATCCGCACAGCAGCCCGCGCGTGAGTCTGTCGCGCAGTCCTTCCACCGCACTCCGACCGGCCGGTTTGATGCGCCAGGCTTGTTCGAGCCGGATGATACGATCGTAGAGGTGTTCGGTCTCGCGAATGATGTCCATCATCGCCGGGGGGAGGTGCGGTTCGTTATCGGGATCGGTCGTCGGCACCGGGATCACCAGCGGACAATGCAACCGCAATTGCAGTTCGGTCACTTCGCCGGCGCAGAACGCACGGTGATTGAGCAGCCATGCCAGGCACTGCAACACGCGCGTCCTGGCGCGCAGCGCCTCGCACGATAGCGCCACGCGCGTCAGGTCATCGGCGCAGGTCGCGGCATTGCGGTGGCGTGCCTGCTCGAACCGCGCGCGCACTTCATCGGCCAGCACCAGCGCTTCGACATAGAGCGCTTCGACCACGCGGGGGTTAAGGGTGCGCAAGTCTGCCATGGCGGGTTCGCGAGCCGTGCCCTTTCCTCAATGCCGTTTGCGCAAGTGGCCATGGTCCTGAGTATGCGTGATCCTCAGACCGGGCATGCCGACCCGTCGCAACGTGATCCGCCAGCTTTCGAACTCTTCGAGCGAAAGCCCATATCGCATCAACGCTTCGTCGACCGACAGCAGGCCGCCGTTGACTGCTGCAACCACTTCGGCCTTGCGTCGCGCTACCCAGCGCGTGGTATCTGCGGGTG
This sequence comes from Novosphingobium sp., assembly GCF_025351285.1. GTDB lineage: Bacteria > Pseudomonadota > Alphaproteobacteria > Sphingomonadales > Sphingomonadaceae > Novosphingobium. Next base: position 9,252 of record NZ_JANXWG010000064.1, on the reverse strand, counting down.
GGATCGTATCCATCGTGATCGCCTCGCCAAGCGGTCCGACGACCGCTGTGGGGCGGAATTTCTGGTTCTCGAGCATCGTGTCAGGCCTCGTTCCCGTGTCGGTTCAAGCCCCCCTGGTCCTTACGAATATTCGACCAAACGCCGTTAAATACTCCTTAAGCCCAGCCTGCACTTACCGTGTGTCAGCACCGGTTCGGCGGGTTTCAGGTCGTAACCTTCCATTTCACGCCCTGCGCCGGTTGGGCCAGGGCGCTTTTGCCGAATCCTCGGTTTCGAGCCGGTTGGGCCCGCGCGACTTGGCGAAGAACAGCGCGAGTTCGGCGCGCTTGATGGTGTTGTCGGGCGATCCGCCGATGCCGGCGATGCCTGCGCTGGCGCTCAACGCGAAGCTGCCCGAACCGGTGACCTGGCGGATTTCGCCCAGATCGTCGAGCACGCGCGCGCAGATCGCATGCGCACGCGTGGTGGAAGCGCCGGGCAACAGCACTGCAATGCTGCCTCCGCCGATCCGCGAGATGATGTCGGCGCTGCGCATCATCGTCATCAGCAATTGCGCGAACACCACCAGCACTTCATCGCCGAACGAATGGCCGTAGCGCATGTTGATTGCGCGGAAGCGGTCTATGTCGAAGATCGCCAGGCATCCGTCCATGCGCTCATCGACCATGTGCTGGAGCATTGACAGGAACGCCTTGCGGTTGGTCAGCCCGGTCAGTGGATCTGTCAGTTCGGCGGCGAATAGCTTGTCCTCGAAGCTGCGCCGTTCCTCGATGCTGCGCATCAGGCTGACCGCGCCGTAGATCGCACCGGCATCGTCGGTGAGCGCGCGGATCTGGATCTGGAACCAGCGCGCGGGCGTGTTGTCCGCAGCGGTGGCGAACTCGATCCAGCCGCCGACTGCCCGGCCGGCGATGACCGCTTCGTGTTCGGCGCGGATTGCATCGGCATGGTCGGCATCCACCAGGTCGAGCAGATGCGGCTGGACCAACGCATCGAGACACCGCGCGGGCCACAGCCCCAACCGCTCCATCGCGGACGACGCGTGCAGGATGAAGCCGTTGCGGTCGGTCTTCAGGATGATGTCGGTGGTCGTCTCGGCCAGCAGGTGGAACAGCGCAGAACTTTCCTGCGACGTGAATTGCACTCTCATCGACGTTTTGCCCCCCCGGCATGGCCTGGCGCGGACGCGCTCTCAAGCCCTGATGAATAATGTATGGAATATAGTTGCCGGAAAATCTTTATTGGTCGTCATAACCTCAATAAATCTTCCGGTATTTGGAAAGTTAGCTAACGACATTAAATACAGACTCGCTGCGATGGGGATATTTACCACGAATTAAATGAGTGCCAACAGTCTTCATCTGGCGCGCGCCATGCAAATTGATATCGCTGGTCGGTTTTGCGCGGATGCAACGGATGCCGCGTCGGAAGCGGTCGACATATCGCTTTGCAGGGAACCGTGATGATCATGACAAATCAGCGGCAAAGCGCGCGCCGCGTGGGCGGGCAGGGCGGCTTCGCGATGCCCGGCGGATTTCGTGGCAGACCAGCCCAGTGTCTGCCCGGGGCACTATTTGCGCAACACATGCCTTCGGCTTCGAGCACGAATCGGCCGGGGGAGCAGGCATGCCATTAGCGCGGCAACGTTAGCCCGGCGACTTACCTTGCGCGTACCCGCGTCAAAGGTCGATCATGATCCTGATCTTGTCGGTGGTGGTGCCGACAGCTTCGGCGATTTGCTCTTTCGAGCGCGCGATCAGCTCGAACAAGGCGGGCGAAATGCGGCTCTGCACAAGGTCGGACGGGTGCACGCCATAAACGGCGGCAAGCGCCTCGATCCGGCTCTCGACTGGCTTGGCCTTGCCCTGTTCCCAGGCCCACACCGTCGGCTTGCTAACCCCGAGCTGCGCCGCGACTTGCGCAAGCGTAAATCCGCGGTCCTTGCGCAGGCGCTGGAGCCGGGTCCCGAACGATTCGCCTGGAGCCGTTTCAGGGGATCGCTCGGCCAGTTCGAGTGGTTGCCCGGGCGTGGCTCGCAATTGTGCGGCGCTGAGCGCGGCTTCGGAGATCGGTTGCTCGAACTGGCAGCCCGAAAGGTCGTCGCTGGTCCAGATCACGCGCGCCCAGGTAGCGGTGGCATGGGGGAGGTCGATCTCGATCCGCTCGCCCACGGTCAGCCGGATCGCGGTTTCGAGCAACAGCCCGCTGGTCGATACGTTGTGGACGCGCACGTTGGTTCGCGCGCCCGAAGGCAGCGCGCCTTCGGCATCGAGGTGGAGCACGCGGCGCGGATCGCGGGCTTGGCCTGCGGATGTGGTCGCGGGGGAAGGGGCCTCGTCCATGTGCGCGGCAATGGCCATCGGTTCAACTCGCTTGGGGAAAAGCCGAGCTTCATCGCCAAGGGTTAAAAGGTGGTTAGCGGCGGGGCGGACTGCCCCGACATTGCGTTCAACCGCGCGCGATGCCCCGCCGCACCATGGCATTGGCGATTTCGGCGACATCATCGACCGAGCGGTCCGCATCCATCACGCCGAACCGCAAACCAAGGAACACGTTCATGCCCATCACCGCCCAGGCGTGGACTTCGTCGATCGGCACCGAAGTGTCGCCCGCCGCCTCGGCCAGCTTGAGCCGGCCCAGGATGCGCGCGGCGCCGCCAAAGTAATGTGTGCGCCAGGCGTCGTTCGCGACGAATTCGGCCTCGTCGATGATGCGGTACAATTCCTTGTGTTCGCGCACGAAGCCCAGGAACGCGGAAAGTGCCGGCTGCTCGGCCGCGATCACGCCCAGTCCGTTGTTTTCGACTGCTGGCGCTACCTGGTCGCGCACGCGGTTGGACAAGTCTTCGACCAGCGCGCGGAACAGCGCGTCCTTCGATTCGAAATAGGTGTAGAAACTGCCGAGCGCGACCCCGGCGCGGCTGGTGATCGACACCACCGAACTGTCGTGAAAGCCCTTTTCGCCGAATTCCGCTGCGGCCGCATCGAGCAGCGCGCGTTGCGTGCGGCGGCCGCGTTCGGTGCGCGGCGAGCGCGGATCGGCAGGCGAAATCGCACTCATTGCTGCCGCCGACACCGCACTTGCCGGTGTTGCCGCTGTCGCCTTGTTGCCACGGTCCTGACCCAAATGCGTTCCCCTCGCACAATCGTAGTTGAAACACGGTTCAACTTTCAATAACCTGCCATCATCGCGGTTGGAAAGCAACCGGGCCACCGTTTGGGGGCCAGAATCTGGGAGATAGATGGCATGATCGGCATCCACGGTAAATTCGCGCGTTCGCTGTTGCTGGCAGGGTTGGCCTGTAGCGCCTTCACGGCAGACGCCGCCTTCGCCCAAGCCGCGCCCGAAGCGCAACCCGCAGCCGAAACGGCGACGCCGGCCGATACCGATGGCGCGATTATCGTCACCGCGCGCCGCCGCGAGGAATCGCTGCTCGACGTGCCGATCGCGATTACCGCGCTCAGCGCCGAAAAGCTGGCGCAGCGCGGCGCTCTCGACATCACCTCGATCGCGCAGACCACCCCCAACGTCACGCTTTCTCCCAGCCGCGCAACCAATTCCACGCTCACCGCGTTCATCCGCGGCGTGGGCCAGCAGGACCCGGTCTCGGGCTTCGAACAGGGCGTCGGCATCTATCTCGACGACGTCTATCTCAACCGTCCGCAGGCCTCTGTGCTCGACATCTATGATGTGGAGCGGATCGAAGTGCTGCGCGGGCCCCAGGGCACGCTTTACGGGCGCAACACCGTCGGCGGTGCAGTCAAGTACGTGTCGCGGCGCCTGCCCAACGATTTCGCGCTGTCGCTGCGCGGCACGTACGGCGAATACAACCAGGCCGATGGCGTGGCCTCGGTCAGCGCGCCGATCGCCGATGGGCTGATCCGAGTGGGCGCCACCTTGGCCCGGCTGACGCGCGGCGGCTTCGGCACCAATTACACCACCGGGTTGTCCAACTACAACAAGGACATCTGGGCCGGCCGGGGCACGGTCGAACTCCACGGCAACAAGATCTTCGTGCGCGTATCGGGTGATTACACGCACGATCGCTCGAACGCGCGCGGCGGCCACCGCCTGATCCCTAGCCAGCTTACCGGCACCCCGGTGCTGCCCAACGTGTTCGATACGCAAGGCGGGCTCAATTCGCCCAAGCAGGACGTTGAGGCTTACGGTGGTTCGATCTTCGTCGAGGCCAAGCCGGTCGACGGGCTGACGCTGCGCAGCATCACCGCATACCGCAAGGACAACAGCGCCTCGCCGATCGATTTCGACGCGCTGCCCGCGGTCGATGTCGATGTGCCCGGCTTCTACAAGAACTACCAGCTGAGCCAGGAACTGCAGGTCCTGGTTGACACCGGCCGGTTCCACGGGTTGCTGGGTGCCTATTACCTCAACGCCGATGCGCTAACCCAGTTTGACGTGCGGCTGTTCACCACGCTCAACGGGTTGACGGCATTTACCAACGCCGACATCCGCACCGATACGCTCGCCGGCTTTGGCGATTTCACGTACGACCTGACCGACCAGTTCAGCGTCTCGGTCGGTGGCCGCTACACCTGGGATCAGCGCAAGGCGGTCATCCTGCGGCAGAACTACCTGGGTGGCGGTTCGCCGGTGTTCGGCGGGGCAGGGGTCGCTTTTGGCGCGCCCGGCACCAACTTCCGCGGCGAGCGCACCTTCCGCAAGTTCACCCCGCGCGCATCGGTCACCTTCAAGCCCACGCCCGACCACACGCTCTATGCAAGCTTCAGCCAGGGCTTCAAGGGTGGCGGGTTCGATCCGCGTGGCGCCGGTGTGAACACGCCCGACTACAACAAGGACGGCGCGGTCAGCCAGGACGAGATCGCGCAGTTCCTCAGCTTCGCGCCCGAACAGGTCAACAGCTACGAGATCGGCTACAAGGCCTCGCTGTTCGATCGCAGGCTGCAGTTCAGCCTCGCGGCGTTCCATGCGGATTACACCAATGTCCAGATCCCCGGATCGGTGGCGTGCGTGGTGGGCGGATTGCCCAGCTTCTGCGGCGTGGTGTCGAACGCCGGCAAGGCCAGGCTGCAAGGCATCGAAGTCGAAGCCAGCGCCAAGCTGGCGCGCGATTTTGCTACTGCGGGTGACGCGCTGACGCTGTCGGGCTCGTTCGGGTACATCGATGCCAAGTACAAGCAGTACATTACCAACATCGGCGGCGTGCCGACCGACGTGGCGGCGTTCCGCAACTTCCAGAACACCCCCAAGTACACCGCCAGCGCTACACTCGATTACACCACGCCCATCGCCGGCGGATTGCTCGATCTGTCGACGACCGTGTCGCACCGCAGCAAGACCTACCAGTTCGAGATTCCCAACCCCTATCTCGACCAGAATGCGTTCACGCTGTTCGATGCCAACGTGGTCTATACCGCGAAGGGCGGCCGCTGGTCGTTCGGCGTCCATGGCAAGAACCTGGGCAATATCAAGTACAAGGTGGCGGGCTATACCTTCTTGGCCGCCAATGCGACGACAGGTGCCCTGACCACGAAGGCCGACGGCACGCTGATCCCGTCACTGGGCAAGGAAGGCGTGCTCAGCGCATTCTACGGCAACCCGCGCCAGGTGTTCGCGACTGCCACGCTGAAGTTTTAAAGGACCGAGGCCGCGCGGGAGCTACTTCCGCGCGGCCGCGCTTTTGTCGCGAATGGCCTTGAATTCCGAACCCGGCTTCCACTGCGGCCACCGGCTGGAATGCGCCAATTCATCGGTGATCGTGCCGATCAGATCGATATCCTGAACCGCGCCCGCGAGGTTCCAGTCAGGCCCGATGGTGTCGCACGTCTGGTGGTAGCATTTGCCGGTATAGGCATCGATCCACGCCTGCCCGGCCGCGACCCCGCCCTGTTTCAGGTTCGATGCCCCGGCGATGCCCATCATCAGCAGCACCGGCACGCCGCGCTTGGCCATCGAGAAGTGATCGGCGCGGTAGAACAATCCGCGTTCGGGCAGGCCTTCGATCGTGACCGTGCGGCCCTGTAGCGCGGCAACGCGCGCCATGTCGTCCTCCAACGTATCCTGACCCTTGCCGACCAGCACCACGTCCTTCGCCGCGCCTGCGGTCTGTAGGATGTCGATCGCCAGGTTGGCCACGGTCTTGTCGAGCGGGAACACCGGGTTGGATGCGTAGAATTCCGAACCCAGCAGCCCGCGTTCCTCTGCCGTCCACGCAGCAAACACCACGCTGCGCGCCGGTGGCGGGCCGGCTTTCAGCGATCGCGCGATCTCGAGAATCCCCGCCACGCCCAGCGCATCGTCGTTCGCACCGGGGCGGAAAACGCGGCCTTGCGCATCGGGCTTGCCTTTGCCGTACGCGTCCCAATGCGCGCCGAGCATGACCACTTCATCGGGCCGCGTGGTGCCGGGCAGCCGTGCCAGCACGTTGTGGCTTTCGACCAGTTCGTGGTTGACCGGAATGTCCGCATCGAAGGTCACGCCAACCAGCGGAACCGGTCGGAACGAAGGCGAGCGTGCTTCGACCCGCAGCTTGGCCAGATCCAGCCCCGCCGCAGCAAACAGCTTCGCCGCCGCATCGCCCTCGATCCAGCCTTGCAGCGCCAGGCTGGTCAACTCGTCGGGCTTGCGGGCAATATCGTAATTCTCGCCGCCGGGGCTGATCACCACGTTCCAGCCATAGCCGGCGCCCGGCGTGTCGTGGACGATCAGCGCGCCGATTGCGCCTTGGCGCGCGGCTTCCTCGAACTTGTAGGTCCAGCGGCCGTAGTAGGTCATCGTCCTGCCGCCGAATTTGCCCGCAACCGCCTCGCCCGGAGCAGCGGCGAAATCGGGATCATTGACGAGAAACACCACGACCTTGCCCTTGAGGTCAGCGATCTTGAAATCATCCCACCCGCGCTCGGCCGCCTTCACCCCATAGCCCACGAACACCAGCGGAGCCTTCGCGATCCGCGCATTGTCTTCGGGGAGCACGGTCGAAAGATAAATGCCCTGCGCTTGCTCTACCGGCATTGCGCCCTGCGGCCCGTTGAACGCCAGCGCCTTGGGAGTGCCCAGCCGGGTATGCAGCAGGGGCACCGCCTGGACCCACTGCCCGTCCGGTCCCGCCGGCTTCAGCCCCAGCGCACGAAAGCGCTGAACCAGGTATTCGATCGTGCGCGCTTCGCCAGCCGTGCCCGGCGCGCGTCCTTCAAAGGCATCGGACGACAGCGTGGTGACCGTTGCGCTTAGCTGTTTCGGATCGACCGCGACCTTGGCAGGGGCGGACTGGCTCATGCCGGCAAAAAGCGCTGCCGAGAGCGCAAACGTGCTGATTTTCATGACCGCAGTCTACGGCACCCGCAAGCCTTCGCAACCGGGATTTGATCAGCGCGTGCCCTGCGTCACGCTTACGAAGCCGTTGCTTCCGGTCTGGCTGACCACCGAGAGATTGCCGTTCGACAACTGGAACACCGTACAATCGTTGCCGGTCCCGCCTTGGGTGATCAGCGAGGCGTTGAACAGGCCCGGCTGCTCGATCACGACGGTATTCATCAGGCCGAGCTGCGCAATCAGCGATGTGTTGCCAGCAGGATCGGCGGGCATCGCGGCGGGCACGAACGCCATGCCGGCGCCAGCCTGTTCGATCGGGACCGTAACTTGCGCGGCGGGGGAAGGGGCCAACTGCTCGATCGAGACCGATTTTTGCGACGGGGAACCGACCTCATCGACAATCTGGAAGGCCACGTCGGCGCGGGCCGGCAGTGGTGACGCCAGGGCGGCAAGCACCACGAACTTCAATAGGGTGTGCGACACGGGCCAGGACTTCCTCGTTTGCGCAATCGGCCCGGAATGGGCGACTGCGGACGTGGCCGGGATAGACACACGCCAGTGGCCGGATGGTGTGTGTCGGGGTCCGCAATGATGCGGGGCCGTTGTCTCGGTGGCCTTAACCAAGCTTGCGCAAAAGCGATTGCGTCTGATGACAACGACAGCTAAGTGCGCCGCCTGCCACCACGGCATCGTCCAAGGTTTAAACCCCTGAGGCGCGTGGGCAGGCCCAGGTTCCGGGCCGCTTTAGCTCAGTCGGTAGAGCACATCATTCGTAATGATGGGGTCAGAGGTTCGAATCCTCTAAGCGGCACCACCTTTTTCCAGGGGGTTGAAATCCCTCGAAAAACCCCGATTCCTTCCCTTTCTGACTTCGCCAGGGTACAAGGCGAGGGTACAAAGTGGTGGGTTTCAAGTTGCAGCATATTCTTCGTCATAGCTCTGGCCGGCTCACCTACCGTCGTGTGGTCCCGGAGGACCTGAGGCAGTTCGTCCCCGGAGGCGCGCGCGAGTTCAAGAGGTCGTTGCTGAGCTGCTGCCGGTCTCATGGACACGAGGTTAGGCTACATTAGCCTGCTTCTCGAAGTCTATGGGGCTGAGATACCCCAAGGTCGAGTGTCTGCGTGTGGGATTGTAGAAGCGCTCGATGTAATCGAACACGTCGGCCCTTGCCTGGTTGCGCGTGCGGTATGTTTTCCGCGCGATGCGTTCGGTTTTCAGCGAGGAGAAGAAGCTCTCCATCGCAGCGTTGTCCCAGACGTTGCCCGACCGGCTCATCGAGCAGGTGACGCCGTTGTCGGCCATCAGCCGCTGAAACTGCTCGCTGGTATACTGGCTACCCTGGTCCGAGTGATGCAGCAGCGCGTCGGGCTTGCCGCGCCGCCAGATCGCCATGACCAGCGCGTCGGTAACGAGTTGTGCTGTCATCGTGTCGCTCATCGACCAGCCGACCACGCGCCGGGAAAACAGGTCGATTACCGCGGCCGCGTACAGCCATCCTTCGGCGGTCCAGATGTAAGTGAAGTCCGCCACCCACTTCTGGTTCGGCGCGTCAGCGCTGAACTGCCGATCGAGAACATTGCCGGCGATGACCGAGCGTTCGCCATGATCCTTGGGCAGCCCGCGGCGCCGCGGGCGTGCCATCAGACCATGCAGCCACATCAGCCGTTCGACACGATGCAGACCGCATGAAAGGCCTTCGGCCAAGAGATCGTGCCAGACGCGGCGTGCACCATAGGTTCGGTAGCTGGAGACGAAGCTGGCACGGATCTTCCGTTCATACTCTTCGTCGCTGCGCGACCGGGCGCTCGGCGCGCGCACGAACCAAGCATGAAAGCCACTGCGCGAGACACCGCCAAAAATCTGGGAGCGCCCCGCAAATCCATGACACCGGCCAGATTCCTCGATGCTTTGCGATGAACCCGAACTTCATATCGAGTCCCTGGCAAAGTAGGCCGCGGCTTT
>NZ_JANXWG010000161.1 GCF_025351285.1 Novosphingobium sp. | reverse complement strand
GGTGACGAGGTTGAACAATTTGCCCGGAGCGCGGCGGCGGATCAGTTCGTTTTCGAAGATCGTGCAGATGCCCGCACTGTCATAGCCGCGGTATTCCATTCGCCTGAGGCCGTCGACGAGCCGTTGCGCCACGTCTGCATTGCCGACAATGCCAATGATGCCACACATTAGAGAAAGTCCCGTTCAAGCCTGTAAGGTACGCGAATGCCTGGCATTTCCGCCGGAAAGTCTCTGGTGTTGCGCGTGATCAGCACCCGACCGCGGACTTGCGCCGAGGCGAGGATGATCGCGTCGGGCGACTTGATTCGAGGCCGCTCGCGGCGAAGCGAGGCCGCGCGAAGAGCGGTTTCCTCGTCGATTTCGTCCATGCTAAAACGGCCGAGAAATCGTAGGGCTTCGCGTATCACCGAGTCATCGCCTTTGGACAGGACTTCGACCCATGCCATCCGGCTGATCCACATCCGTGCACCGCGCGCGGCCGCGCGACGAATTTCCTCGTGGGCCGGTGGATGGTCCCAAAGCGCATCGATGAGAATGTTGGCATCGAAGCTGTAGCCGCTCATGCGGCGTTCTGCTTGTGCCTTTCGGCCGCCTTTGCCTGAAGCGCGAGGTAGTGCGCTCGCTCGCGATCGTCGTATTCATCGAAGCAATCGGGCGATTCCGCGCGGACTTCCTCATAATCGTCATCCCAAGGCCGCGTCCATTCAGCCCGGCGCTTGCGATCATACTCGTGCGGATCGAATGCGATGCCATGCCGGGCCCAAAGTCCAAAACCCGCCTCCAGCCAGTCATCACCGCCCTCGGCGCGATAAGCCTGCACCGCCTCGCGCAGCACCGACGCCCGCGACTTGCCCTGCTCGGCCGCGCGGGCTTCGAGCCATTTGATGTCATCATCGGGCAAATCGGCGAGAATGCGGGCCATGGATATCTTGATATCATATCACGATATCATGTCAAGGCGAGGGAAGGCGAGTTAGGCCATCCCATGCCGTTCTTGAAGCGCATCTCAGGCGAGGATCAAGCAGTCCCTGGTGCTCAAGCAAACGGTCGAACTTGCCGCAATTGCACGGACCGCAGCAGATCACTGTGTTTTCGATCGAACTGGCCCCACCGTAACAATGAGGGACGACGTGATCGTATTCTGGCGTCATACATTGGAATGCGGCATGCTTTTCGCGATTGGAATTGCCCCAAACCAGCGCATCCGGCATCGCCAAGCGTAAGATGTTGCGAGCCTTCGATTCAATCAGTGGGATTCCGCAATAGCGACAGGTCCATCCATCCCGCTCCAAAATGATGGATTTCTCTGCGGCGTTCGGCATCCGTACCGGATGACGCAAAGTCAGGTCGAGCTTCGGCAGCTCGGGCGTGATTGCCCGCTTCCGATTGTAAAGTGGCTGGTCAGGGTTTTGCTTGGCGCCGCCCCAGAGAGACTCAATCCACTCACGGATTTCAGCCATGTTCGCAGCACGAATCCTTTCGCCAGCCGTTTCTAAGTCACCAATCAGAAAGGCGTCGGCTGCTTGACTGAGCAGTGTTGCGGATTCAAATATTGCCGGGATAGGTTCACGAAGCGAAGGACGCAAAGCCCAAAAATCTTCCGCATCAGGGTCGGGTTGCGCTTGCAACACCACGCTCACCCCTTCTTCCCCTCCGCCTTCTTCTTCTTCATCGCATCATGGAACCGATCGGCCCAGCCTGGCTTGACCAGTTGTTCGGCGCGCACCAGCCGCAATTCGCCCGCGGCCACGTCGCGGCTGACCGCGCTGCCCGCCGCCACGATTGCGTCCGCGCCGATCCGCACCGGGGCGACCAGCGCCGAGTTCGAGCCGATGAACGCGCGATCACCGATCACGGTCCGGTGCTTGAAATAGCCATCATAATTGCAGGTGATCGTGCCCGCGCCGATGTTGGCTTCGGCGCCGACTTCGGCGTCGCCCAGGTACGTGAGGTGGCTGGCTTTTGCGCCCTGCTTCATCCGCGTCGCCTTGATTTCGACGAAGTTGCCGACCTTGACACCGGCTTCCAGCACCGTGCCGGACCGCAGCCGCGCGAACGGGCCGACCGACGATTTGGCGCCGATCGTGGCACCTTCGATGTGGCAGAACGCATGGATCACCGCATGGTCCTGCACCACCGCGCCCGGCCCGAACACCACGTTGGGCTCGATCGTCACGTCGCG
>NZ_JANXWG010000054.1 GCF_025351285.1 Novosphingobium sp. | reverse complement strand
GCAGCGATCTTCCAGTACATCAACGGGTTCTACAACACGCGGCGGCGTCACTCATATCTGGCCGGGATCAGCCCGCTCGCATTCGAGGCCAAGGTGGCATAATGAGATAGGTGACCGGCACGAAACCGTTACAAGTCCAGTGGTCAGCCCGCTGGCGGGCATGATATTCGATGCGCAAGGCCGGCCGATGTCACCGTGCCACACGCGCAATCATGGGAGGCGATACACCTACTACGCGTCCAACCAGGCGGACGGATCACGCGAGCCGGCGCAGCGACTGCCCGCAGGCGAGCTTAACAGTTCCGCGCGGCAGGAGTTAGTGGCTCTCCTCAAGGACCAGCGGCGGTTGAGTGAACTGGGCGAACATCTCGACGTTGAGGCCCGCGGCGAGCTCTTCGCATATGCCTCAAATCTGGCGGATGTCATCACAAACGCAACCATTGCCGAGTTTCGCGATCAGCTCGCAGGGCTTTCGGCCAAGGTTACAGTGACGCAAGGCGCGGCGCTCATGACCGTATCGACCGCAGCCCTGTTTGCGCAATTGCAATTGACATCGCCCGAGATCGAAACCCTCACCGTCAAACTGCCAACCAAGGAGGCTTGCTACGGACACGAGTCCCGACTGAGACTCGATCCGCCATCTGGCCCGGTCCCCGTCCGTGATGATAAGCTTGCCCATCTGATTGGGCGGGGCTTTGCAGCGCGTGAACGGCTTATGTCGATGACCGCCGACGAGCACTCGGCCATGCCCCAAACCGAAGCTCGGCATCTCGAGCGTATCGCTCGGCTAGCTTATCTCGACCCCGCAATTGTACGCAACATCCTGTCCGGCACGCAGCCTACATCCATCTCTGCGCGATCGCTTTGGCGCATGGCGGCATTTCCGCTTGCGTGGGCAGAGCAGCGCCAAGTGCTGGGATTCGGCGCTAACTGACCACCAACTGCATCATTAGGTCGCTATTTCAGCCGGCGAGACTTTTCCAGCATTGCGGGCTCCGACTCTAGGTCAGTCAGTCTCAGTTATGCGAACCGGCCTCAATCGTACGCGCAAAGTCCCTGAGAATACGGAGAAAATTCGCAAGTCTCGGCTTGGGCAGGTGAGACGCAGGTGTACGGAAGGTGCGTGGTGGGCCCGGCAGGATTCGAACCTGCGACCTAGCCGTTATGAGCGGCCAGCTCTAACCACTGAGCTACAGGCCCCGCGCACCGAGCGTCGGCATTGCGGTTAGCGGGGGGGGCGGCCGGTTGCAAGGCGCGGGTTGGGTTCTCAGATCTCAACCGCGCTCATCAGTTCGCTGACCATTGCCGGCCGGACATTGCGCCGTTCCAGGTACGTGAAGATCCGGCGCCACCAATCATAGAAACTGTCGAGATCGTCCTCGTCGTGGACATAAGGCGTCAGCCCCGGGCGCAGCGACGGGCTGTGGAACGAAAACACCAGCAACGGCAGCCCTTCGTCGATCGCGATGTCGATGCCCTTGATGGCTTCGTCCGCGCTCACGCCTTCGGGGGTCAGCGGGATGCGTTCGAGCATGCCCAGCCGGGACAGCACTCCGCGCATCGCCGGCGCGCGCCACAGCCGCGGATAGATCCAATCGCCCTGCTGGCGCAGCACGCCCCAGAACACCGTGGTCAGCGGCAGTTCGATCAGGCCCGCCGCGCGGTCGATCCAGTAGGGCCGCAGCGGGTGCTGGCGATAATCGGGCCCGCCCCCGCCCGAATAATCGAACCGCGAACGGACCGACGTGTCGAAGGCGATGCCGGTTTCGGACAGGATGCCGGCGGTGGCGGGCCCCAGCCCATAGCGCCCGGCGCGGTAGATGCGTGGCGGCACGCCGAATGCGTCCTCGATCGTGTCGCGCAGCTTGTTGAACTTGGCGCGTTCCAGTTCAGGTTCGAGGTTTCCGGCAAAACTGTTGAATTCGTTGACTTGCTCGGTGTGCGGCGGGCTGACCCACGGGTGGAGCTGTACACCCACTTCGGCGCGTCCGGCCTTGATTGCCTCGCCCAGCACTTCCACCGTCAGCGGATCGCTCGCCACCGGGAAGTCGATCAGATAGACCGGGACGACCCCGCACCCTTCGCAGAATTGCTGGAACTTGCCCAGCCGGGGCACATGGCTGAGCCCGTGGCCGCTACGGTCCAGCGGCTTCGACCAGTCGAATTCTTCCTCGGTATCGACCGTAACGATGAAGCGCTGTCCGAAATCGGCGTGAAAGCGGACAAAGTCGGGTGACCTCGGCACATCCAGCATGTTCGGCATGTGCAAGTCCCCGGTTCCAAGCAATCGATCGATGGTCGCAGCCGACGGTCCGCCGCTGGGAATGTCCATACGATACGGATCAATCACCCGATCGCACGGCAGACGCTTCCCTGTGGCTAGAATTGGTTACCGAATGGGTCAATAGAGGGAGCGTAAGAGTTAAAAATCGTGCCGACCGGCGCACTGATCCTCCCGCCGCGCGTGCTTCTGCACCGAGCAGGCGCAACGAGAAGCCGCGGCCCAACAGCGATACGCCCTCGGCTTTATCCACGAACTGACCGGCCTCCGCGGTCACGAGTGCATCGGGAAGCTTTGCGGCAAGCCGCATCGTATCGCCTTCACGACCAAGCCGAAGGCTCAGGCGCTCGCCCGGAATCGCCGCTGCGGCGATCGTCGACAAAAGCCGCCAGATCATGGCCTCGAATGCATCGGGCGCGATCCCCAGCGGCAGCGGTTCGTCACCCGGCTGGAAGGCAAGATTGGCCTGGCGCTGGTCGAACAGCGGGGCCAGCCGATCTACCAGCGTGGTGAGCGCGTGGCGCGCATCGGTTTCCCCGGGATCGATCGGCTGGCGCCCCGATTCGAGCCGCACCAGTTGGTCGATCGCCTCGAACTGCGCGAGCATCGTGGCTGCATCTGCCACGATCGACGCTGCATAACCGCGGTACTGGTGCGCAACCGAGCCCAGTATTTCCTGCTGGATGAGCTCGGCAAAGCCCTGGATCGCATTGATCGGCGTCTTTAGTTCGTGAAGCAACTGGCGCAGCCGGTCATCGGTATCGTGCGGCTGATACGGCCGGTGGGACACTTCAGTCAGCAGCAGCTCGTCGTGGCCGTCATCGTTGGCCGGGCCGGGCTTGAGCCGCAGCGCGAGTGTGGATGGTTCCGCCACCGGCCGGGGTCGGCGCAGCCTCGCGCGCCAGCCGGTAAAGGTACGGGTGGCGGGATCGAAGCATGGCACCGCATCGATCTGCCAGTCGCCGGCGATGGCGGGTGCGCCTTCGAGGCTGACGCGGCCTTCGCGCACCGGGCGGCGCTGGCGCGTGGCGAGCAGTGTCGATGGGTCGCAATACGCCGCCGCACGGCGATCGGCGGTGAACGGGCGGTGGCCGATCAGCATCGCCGCCGCGCCGCCATCGGCGCCGACCACTTCGCCCGCCGGATCGAGCGTGATGTCGATTGCGGTCAGCGCGGGCGGCGCAAAGCCGTCTGCGAAGGGCAAGTGGGGGTGCGCGCCGGCGCTGTCACGGTCGGCCTCGATCTGCGCGGCGGTGGCCGCACGATTGCGCCGGAATGCCTCGATCCGCCGGACGATTGCGCTGATGCCCTGGACTTCCTCGGCCACGCGCGGCGGAAGAGCGGGGGCGGGAACGGGAGCGGCTGAGGGGGCGGAGATGTGTTCAGCAGGCGCCACCGCATCCTGACCCACCACGCGCAGCACCGGCGGCACCACGGCCGCCTCGTACCCCGCTGGCAGCGGCAGCGGCGAATCACCGACGCCCAGCCGCGCCAGCAGCCTGGCGGGTGCACTCGTCCGGTCGCGCCCCATATCGCGGCGATGGCGCAGCAGCCCGCGCGCCATCGGCGAAAGCGCGGGGATCAGCGCCAGCCATTGCGCGTCGGTCAACCGCGCGGCGCCGAGTGCGGCCGCTGCCACGCGCGGGCCGGTTTCTGCAAAGTGCGCGGCAAGCCTGGGCGAACGCAGCCCTGCTTCGGCCGCGATCTGCGCCTGTTCGTCCTGCGGCAGACTTTTCAGCCGCACGCCAAGCTGCGCCAGCGCGTCGTCGTGGTCCGCGCTCCATTGCGAATCGGGCAGGCGATCGAGCAGGTCGATCAACTGGCGCACTTGCGTACGCGTGCCCGGCGCCCCGGCAAGGGGCGTGCGCAACACGGTGGCAAGGCGATCGTCGATGATCAAGTAAGGCTCCGGTTGCGGCAATTGCGAACGATTCCGAGGTGGACTTCAAGCCGGGTTTGACGCGTGAGTGCGGCTTTTCGGTCTGGCGCTACCGCGATGCGGTGCTGCTGCCACTCCGATAGTACCAAATTCGGGCAGGCGAACCAGTCTTGCATCGGCCTGCGTTGCATTGTGGGACGATTGCGATAAGAAACAATAATATTTCGGCAGAGGCGCGTTGTGACGGTGGAAAGTTGCCGTGAGGCGTTTGCGGCTGCGATGACGGAAAGGTCGATACTGGGGTGGATTCTGGCATGGCGACACTCGACGCAATCGATCGGCGGCTTTTGTCCGAGCTGCAGGACGAAGGGCGCGTAACCAACGTCGAACTCGCGCAGCGCGTGGGGCTGACGGCGCCACCGTGCCTGCGCCGCGTGCGCAGCCTGGAAGAAGCCGGGGTAATCCGCGGCTATCACGCCGATCTCGATGCGGCCAAGCTGGGATACACGATCACGGTGTTCGCCTTGGTCAGCCTGAAAAGCCAGGCCGAAGACGCGCTGCGCAGCTTCGAAGACCACATGAAACTGCTCCCCGAAGTGCGCGAATGCCACATGCTCAACGGGGAAATCGACTTCATCCTGAAAATCGTCAGCCGCGATCTGCAGGGCTTCCAGGAATTCCTGACCAGCAAGCTGACGCCGGCGCCCAACGTGGCCAGCGTGAAAACCTCGCTGACCATCCGCACCGCCAAGCAGGTGCCCGGGGTTCCGCTGGACTAGGGATCGCGCAATGCCGTTCATGCTGACAATGGCCCTGGCTCTGGCCGGACCCGATCTCGATCGCGTGTTGAGTCCGAAAGGCTATCCGGCTGGCTCGGTCCAGCGGGGGCGATCGGCTGCGGCGCTGGTGCGGCTGCTGATCGATCCGGACGGGGTCGTCGTGCGTTGCGAAACCGTGGCAACGGTGGGCTATGGATCGCTGGCCAAAGAGGTCTGCGGACGCGCGCACCACAGCAAGGTCCGTCCGGCGGTCGACGCGAACGGCAACCCGGCATGGTCGCAGGCGACAACCATGGCGCAATTCTATGCGCCCGGCTCGCCTGAAGCCGACGATGTCGCGCGCAGCGGGCCGATCCCCGATGCGCAGTTGACCGTCAGCCGACTGCCGCACACGGCAGGCAGTGCCGCCAACCAGGCCGATGCCAACCAGTCTGATGTGCGCGTGGTGGTGGGTGTGGACGAGCAGGGCAAGGCGGTCGATTGCGCAATCGACCCCCGGCCGCCTTACGGCACAAACCCGAAGCTGGCCGCCGTGGTCTGCGCAAACCGGGCGATGCTCGGCACCAAGCCGGTCAGCGATCCGGGCGGGCGCCCGTTGCGCTATGTCACACCTCTGACCGTGCGGTTGATCGCCGGGGGCTGACGGCTGGGTTAATCACCGAAGATCGCGTTGAATTTCAACGGTGACATACCTTCGGCCGAGGCCGCAAGATCGCCTTCTGCCACCCGCGCCGCCACCCGGCCCAAGTGCCCCATCGCTCCCGAAAACAGCGCGCTGCCCAGGCTCACGCGCTTGACGCCGGCCGCCGCCAGCTCCTCCATCGGCACGAATTGCCCCCACGGTCCGATCAGCACGTTGACCGGTTTCGGTGCCACCGCCGCGACGACCTTGCGGATTGCGTCAAGGTCGGGAAGGCAGGGCGCGTAAAGCACATCGGCGCCGGCATCGGCAAAGGCGGTGAGGCGGCGGATCGCTTCATCGAGGCGGGCCAAAGGATCTTCCAAACGCCCGTGCAGGTAGATGTCGGTCCGGCCGGTCAGCAGGATGCGGCCTTTCGCCGCTTTTGCTGCCACAGCAACGCGCGCCACCGCCGTTTCGAAGCCGTGGATCGGATCGTCGGGATTGGCCGTGGTGTCCTCGATTCCCAGCCCGGCAAGTCCCCCCGCGATCGCGGCTTCGACCGTGGCCGCGCAATCCTCGGGCGAGGGGCCGAAGCCGTCCTCAAGGTCGCCGTTGACCGGCAGGCCCGAAATGCGCGCGATCAGCGTGCCGTTGGCCACCGCCTCGTCGCGGCTGACCGCATGCGCCACATCGGCGCGTCCGAGCGCGTGCGCGATCGCGGCGGACGATGTGGCCAGCGCCTGGAAGCCCGCCTCGCGCAGCACGATTGCGCTGGCCGCGTCCCACGCATTGGCGAGCACGAACGGTTCGGGCGCCTCGTGCAGTGCGCGAAAGGCGCGATACGCGGAGGCTTGCACGGCGCTCATGCTCCGGCTTGCGCCTGATGGTGGCGGATCACTTCCTCGATGATGAAGCGCAGGAATTTCTCGGAGAATTCGGGATCGAGCCGCGCGTCTTCGGCCAGCTTGCGCAGCCGCGCGATCTGGCGCTCCTCGCGCGCCGGGTCCGACGGCGGCAGGGTGTTGGCGGCCTTGTAGGCGCCCACCGCCTGGGTGATGCGGAAGCGTTCGGCCAGGATGTGGATCATTGCCGCATCGATGTTGTCGATCGACTGGCGAAAGCCCGCCAGAACCGCGTCCGCGTCACCTGCATCTTCGGTCATCGCCAAGTTCCCATCGCCTGAAATCCCCCGCCATCGCGCTGGCTTTCGCGCGAAGTGCAACCGCTAGCGCGCCGATTGGACCTTGCCAAGCAACCCCTGCAGCGCCTAGCGACTGCGACGCGATGAGTGCAACAATCCACCCACTGCGTAACGCCGCCCACGCCAAAGCGGCACCCTCGCTCACGCCGCTGATGGAACTGGTGGCGGACGAGATGAATGCGGTCAACGCGGTGATTCTCGATCGGATGCAGAGCCGTATTCCGCTGATTCCGGCGCTCGCCGGCCACCTGATCGCGGGCGGCGGCAAACGCATGCGCCCGATGCTGACTTTGGCGAGCGCGGCGCTGCTCGGATATGCCGGCAACCGCCACCACAAATTGTCCGCCACCGTCGAATTCATCCACACCGCCACCTTGCTGCACGATGATGTGGTCGACGGATCGGACCTTCGGCGCGGCAAGGCCACCGCCAACATCGTGTTCGGCAACCCCGCCACCGTGCTGGTCGGCGATTTCCTGTTCAGCCGCGCGTTCGAACTGATGGTCGAGGACGGCAGCCTCAAGGTGCTGAAAATCCTCAGCCACGCCAGCGCGGTGATCGCCGAGGGTGAAGTCGATCAGCTCACCGCCGCGCGGCAGGTTGAAACGACCGAGGAACGCTACCTCAAGATCATCGACGCCAAGACCGCCGCCTTGTTCGCTGCCGCGTGCCGCATCGCCGCGGTGGTCGCCGAACGGCCCGAGGCCGACGAACTGGCGCTCGATGCTTATGGCCGCAACCTCGGCATCGCGTTCCAACTCGTGGACGACGCGATCGACTACGATTCCGAAGCCTCCGAAATGGGCAAGGGCCAGGGCGACGATTTCCGTGACGGCAAGATGACGCTGCCGGTGATCCTGGCCTATGCGCGCGGCACCGCAGAGGAACGCAAGTTTTGGGAAGCCGCGATCCTCGGGCACCGCACTTCGGACGCGGATCTCGCCCACGCGGTCGAACTGATCAACGCACACGATGCGGTCAGCGCCACCCGCGAACGCGCCCGCCACTACGCCCGCCGCGCGATCGACGCGATCGCACCGTTCCCGAAAAGCGCGGCCAAGGCGGCGATGATCGAAGCCGCCGAATTCGCGGTATCGCGGCGGTATTGATCCTTCGCAGCGGCTTGCCAGACCCGCGCATTGTGCGAGATAATCGGGCTGGACGACAAGGGAGCCGGGCCGTGAACAGATTCCAGACCTGGGTTCGGGCCTTGCTGGTTGCGCTCGCCATCGGCCTCGCGAGCTTGTGCATTCCGGCATGGGCCAGCGGCGATTCCGGCTGCTATCCCACGTGGAAGCCGGTCAGCTTCACCACCGGCTGCGCCAACCATGCCGTGCTCGCGCCATCGAACGACACCCGCGCCAACCTCCTGCTGCTGACCTTGCGCCCCGGCACCCCCGCGCACGCTTACCCCAAGTTCGAATGGGAAGACCGCGCGCTCGGCCACACGTTCTTCACCTGGAACCAGTTGACGCAGGTCTATGGCCCGGCGGCGAACACCGGCGGTTCGGGCTCGCGCTGCGACAGCCTGGCCGCGGGCGCCGCCGATTTCCATGCGGCATTGGTCGCCAACCGGCAGGTGTCCGCCACCGAACGCGACGCGCTCGACAAGGCGCGCAGTGGGCTTGCAGCGGGATGCAACGGCAATGCAAGGCCGTTGCAAACAGACTGGGCTCCGGGCCTGGCCAGCGGCGCAGGCAAGGCATTTCTCGGCTACCTGCAAGCCGCAGATGCGTTCTATGCCGGCGACTGGACGGCCGCCCGGCAAGCCTTCGCCGCACAGACCAAGGCCCGCGATCCGTGGGTGGCCGAAGCCTCGGCCTACATGGTGATCCGTGTCGAACTGAACGCCGCGCAGGAAAACGCCTTCGACGAATACGGCACTTTCGCGGGGCCGGCCAAAGTCGACCAGCCCGCCATTTCGCGCGGCAAGGCAGCCATTGCCGCCTACCTCAAACGCTATCCCAAGGGCCGCTATGCCGGCTCGGCGCAAGGCCTCCAGCGGCGAGTGGCCTGGCTCGGCGGGGATCTTGCCGGCCTGTCGCGCAGCTACGATCGCCTGCTCGGCACCGTGCCGTCGGGCAGCGACCAGGCCATCGTATTGGTGCAGGAGGTCGATAACAAGCTGCTGTTCGCCAAGGACGCCGGCGCCGCGCTGCAATCGCCGGTGCTGCTCGCGGCCTATGACCTGATGCGGATGCGCTCCAGCGAGGGCGGAGACCAGAAACCGCTCACCGGCGCCGATCTGGCTGCGCAGCAACCGCGCTTCGCCGCCCGGCCCGACCTTTACGCCTACCTGCTCGCCGCGCAGGCGTTCTATGTCGAGCGCGACGCCGCCCGCACGCTTGCGCTTACCGCCACCCGTGCCAAAGGCAGCGGCCCCGCCCCGCTCGGCTTCAGCGCAGCGGTGCTGCGCGGCCTTGCCATGGCCGAACGCCGCGATCCCGCCGAAACCGCATTCTGGCAAGCCACACTCGACACCGCGCAGGCACCCTACCAGCGCCCGCTGGTCGAACTCGCGCTGGCGATCGGCTTGGAACGCGCCGGCAAGATCGACGCAATCTTTGCCCCGCGTTCACCCGTCACCGATCCCACGATCCGCGAAATCCTGCTGCGCAACGTCGCCGCCCCTGCACTGCTCCGCCGCGTGACGGGCGATGCCACGCTCGACAAGCATCAGCGCGAAGTCGCGTTGTTCACGCTGCTCGACGGCGATCTCAATCTCGGCCACTTCGCCGATTTCGGCCGAGACCGCGCACTCATCCCCGCCGATGCCGGCACCGAAGGCTTCATGGGAGCCGTCCCACTTACCGACACGATCCCCGTCGGCCTGTTCGCCAGCGGCACCTGGAGCGATGTCTATCCGTGCCCCGCGCTGGCGGCCACGGCGGCCAAACTCGCCACCAACCCGCTCCACCCCACCGCACGGCTGTGCCTGGGCGATTTCTGGCGGATCAACGGCTTCGACCGACTGGGCAGCGCCAACGACAGCGAACCCGCCAGCAAGGACGGCGGGCCCGCGCTCGGTTCCAGCCCCAGCCAGTTCACCGGCGCGCTGATGACCCGCGCCAGCCTCTACCCGCCGATCATCGCCGATGCCCGCAGCCCGGCGCCCGAACGCGCTTACGCGCTGTTCCGCTCGGTGATGTGCTACGCGCCCAGCGGGAATAACGATTGCGGCGGGGCGGATGTGCCCAAGGCCCAGCGCAAGGCGTGGTACGAAACGCTGAAAGCGGATTACCCCGATAGCCGCTGGGCGCGCGACTTGCGCTACTATTGGTGAAGTTGCGGCCGATTGCGGCGGCGCTGCTGCTGGTGCTGGCCGGGCGCAAGCCAGCCCCCGCGCCCGCGCCCAGGGTTACGCTGGTCGGCCACGATGCCGTCTTCCTCTGGCCCGGCGTGCGCCCGCCGCCCGAATTGGCGCAAGCGAAAACGCTGTACCTGCTCGACGGTGAAGTGCGGCGCGACGGCAACACGCGCCTCACCGTGCTGCGCCCCGCCGCGCCGCGGATCACGCACGCCGATGTGTGGCTGGTCATCCGCCTCGAACGCCTCGACTGGCAGCCCGAATTGACCCGCAAGGTAATGGCCGAACTGGAACGCTGGCAAGGCGCGGGCAGCCGGGTGGTGGGCCTGCAACTCGATTTCGACGCGGGCACGCGCGGGCTCGATCGCTACGCCGCGTTCCTGCGCGACATCCGCCAGCAATTGCCGCGCCGCTACCGCCTGTCGGTCACCGGCCTGCTCGACTGGAGCGCGCACGGCGATCCGGCGGCGCTGGTCAAGCTCGCCGGCACGGTCGACGAAGTGGTGATCCAGACTTACCAGGGCCGCCGCACGATCCCCGGCTACGAAACCTACCTCGCCGGGCTGAGCGCGCTGCCGTTCCCCTACCGCATCGGCGTGGTCGAAGGCGGCGAATGGCGCGAACCCGCGGGCCTGGCGCGCGATCTGCATTATCGCGGGACGGTGGTGTTTTTGCTGCGGCGGTGAGGGTGGGGGCAGGGAGGGAAGGGTGCGCAGCCCTTGGAACTCGTCAATGGCAGAAATTGCTAGTTTTTCGCATCCACCATGCATAAATCGACGTTGATCGGCGGAGTCTCTGAAAACATGTTTAACGTATAAAATTTCTTCTTATGACTCCACTTCCAGTCATGGTCATCTGGAAGGGATTCATATACTGGTTCACCTTTTCCTAAAATCTTTACAAAATAGTCCCTTATATCAGATGCAGACATTTTGGAGTTAAAACTGAGATAATCAACACCTTCGTGATTATCGCAAATGAACGACGTTTCCTTGTTTGTCTTATTGGCCTGGATGTCACTTGCATCGTCCGGAATTTTAACTCCGAATTGTTTCTCGGCACCGGCGATCAGATCAGTTCGTTGCTTCTCCAGATTTGCAAGGCGCGCGGCACGTTGTTCCGGTGTTTCCATAAAGACGTATCCGAGGCCGATTAAGAAAATCACCCCCAATGCCATTGCGACGAAGACCTTCGGCCTTGCTTGCCGCCATGCTGCGTCTTCCGCTTCCGCAGTTAGCCGTGCCCTCTCCTCTATATCTGCGATCCGAGCATCGCGAAGCTCCAATTCCGTGGCCTTCTCGGCTGCGATTTCAAGTTCTCGAGCGTGGAGTTCAGAAAGAGCACTTTCCAAGGTTTCGAAAGTGGCATCCCCAACCACGAAGCGATCAAAGACTGAATTGCGTTCCAAACCATACTTGGCGGCTAGCCAAAGCCGATATGGATCAGACGCAAGCTCTCTCGCTCCTTCAAAATCTGAATCTGCAGGAATCGCAGCAGGGACATCGGTCGGAGACAGTATCGCGCCACGGCCCCCAAAGATTGCCATCAGGGCTCCGATCAAAGTTACGAGCCCTGCAACGATCACATGATTCTGCCGACGCGCCATCAGGTCAATATTAGCGACGGTCCCACCTCCGACACTGCCGTAACCTGGGACATAAGTCGAAGTCGTCGACACAGCGACGTCCATGTTGAACGCGTAAAGCAGGTAGATGCAGCCGAAAGCCATGAGCCAGAAACCTAGAATTCTCATCATATCCCTCGGCTGCATCATTGACAGGGGTAAAAGGTAACCAGATGCGACAAGTATTTCAATAAGTTAATGAGTAATTATCCATAATTTTCTGAGCGACGTACCAATACTCTCTGCAACTTTCCTACATGGCCGAAATGTGGCTTATCCTTGGCGATGACGCTGAATCCTCTGAACCACCTTTCGGTTTTCCCGACCCCCACGGCGGCGGTCTTCGCTCCGAAATGGAAGATCACGCTCGCCAAAGTTGGGTTTGCGCAAGTCAAAGCGCGCGCGATGGGTCGATCTTGCGAGGCATGGACCGCCAACATCCTGGAAAATCGAAGTTCTTTCCGTTCTTTTCGGGCATCGCCGAATGCAGCCCTGACTCGGTTCGGAGCCCGGCAATGCGCGCACAAAAACCTCGTTGAGCGTCAACATCATGCGCGGTTTGCCCACCTTGCACAGCCGCGGCTGTGCAAGGTGGGCAAGCCGCCTCGGCTAGGCTATGGGCCGGCAATCGAACACGTATCACCCGAACCCAGCCTGGCCGAACTCGGCTGGAAGCCCTTCTTCGCCGCGCAAGTGACCGCCGACGAGGCCGCGAGCTGCGTGCCCGTCCGCGTAATGGCGGTGCATCGCGGCTGGCTGTCGATCGCGGGTGACGGGCCCGAGCGGATGATTCCATCGCCGCTCGCCGCGCCCGGCGAGGAAGCGTGGCAACCGGCGGCGGGCGACTGGTTGCTGCTCGACCGCGAAACCGGGCTGCCGGTGCGCGAACTGGAGCGGGCCAACCTGTTCAAGCGTCGCGCGCCGGGGGGGACGCGCAAGGTGCAGGTGATCGCGGCCAATGTCGATACGCTGCTGATCGTCGCCTCGTGCAACCAGGATTTCAATCTGGCACGGATCGAACGCTACCTGGTGCTGGCGCGCGAAGTAGGCGTGAATCCGGTGATCGTGCTGACCAAGGCCGATCTGGCCGATGCGCCCGAAAGCTTCGTCGAAGCCGCGCGCGGGCTGGAGCCGGGGCTACGGGTGGAACTGGTCAACGCGAAGGTTCCGGCCAGCGTGGCGCAATTGGCAGCGCTGTGCGGGATCGGTGAAACGGTAGCGCTGCTCGGCTCGTCGGGCGTGGGGAAATCCACGTTGGTCAACACCTTGCGGCGGTCGGACAGCATTGCGACGCAGCCGGTGCGCGAGGAGGACGGCAAGGGCCGCCACACCACCACCGCGCGCACGCTGCACCGGCTGCCCGCTGGCGGGTGGCTGCTCGACACGCCGGGGATGCGTGAATTGCAGGTCTCGGACGCGGCCGAGGGGCTGGCCGAAGTGTTCGACGACGTGACCGCGCTGGTGGCGGCGTGCCGGTTCTCGAACTGCACGCACCAGTCCGAACCGGGCTGCGCGGTGCGGGCGGCGTTGAAGGCGGGGACGCTGTCGGGCGAGCGGTTGATGCGCTGGCGCAAGCTTTCGGCCGAGGATGCCAGCAACACGCTGGATATTTCGCGCAAGAATGTCCGCTCGACCACGGGCAGCCGGCGGCGCTGATTGTTGAAAATACGGAGTTTTTATGGCCGACCTTTATCTGAAAGCGCTCGAAGCCGAACGCAAGCGCCTGTGGGCCACTTGCCGGCTGAAGGGCTTGCCCAAGGACACGCCCGAGCGGTTGCGGATCGTCGAGCTCGATGGGCTGCTGGCGGCGCACAAGGTGAAACTTGGGACCAAGCTTGCGGCGAAAACCGGAGCCAAGAAGCCTAAGTAATCACATCGGGCGCGGTGCGCCCGGTGTGGCGGGTGATCCCGGCAATGTGGTCCGCCGCCGCGACCAGATCGGCCAGCATCGTGCCGACATCGGAATCGAGGTTCCCGCTCGCCGGTTCGTAGCGTTCGAGATAGACCCGCAAGGTCGCGCCCTCGGTGCCGGTGCCCGAAAGCCGGAACACCACCCGCGATCCGCCCTCGAACAGCACGCGCAAGCCCTGGTTGGCGCTGACCGATTGATCGACCGGGTCGAGATACGAAAAGCTGTCGGCGGTCTGGATGACCAGCGGACCGAATGCCTGCCCGGCCAGCGTGGGCAGCGCGCCGGTCAGTTCGGCCATCAGCGCATCGGCATTGGCGGTCTCGATCCCCTCGTAATCGTGCCGCGCGTAGTAGTTGCGCCCGTACCGCGCCCAATGTTCGCGCGCCAGTTGATCGGCGCTGATCCCGCGCACCGCCAGCACGTTGAGCCACAGCAGCACCGCCCAGAGGCCGTCCTTCTCGCGAACGTGGTCGGAGCCCGTACCCGTGCTTTCCTCGCCGCAGATCGTGACTTTGCCGGCATCGAGCAGGTTGCCGAAGAACTTCCAGCCGGTCGGCGTCTCGAAGCACGGCACACCCAGCGCCTCGGCCACGCGATCGGCGGCGGCGCTGGTGGGCATTGAGCGCGCGATCCCGGCAAGCCCCCGCTCATAGCCCGGCGCCAGGTGGGCGTTGGCCGCCAGCATCGCCAGCGAATCCGATGGCGTGATGAAGCGGCCCTTGCCGATGATCAGGTTGCGATCGCCATCGCCATCCGAAGCCGCGCCGAAATCGGGCGCATCGGGCGCCATCATCAACGCATACAATTCGTGCGCGTGGACCAGGTTGGGATCGGGGTGATGCCCGCCGAAATCCTCCAGCGGCACGCCGTTGCTGACGGTGCCGGGCGCGAAGCCCAGCCGGCGTTCGAGGATCTCGGTCGCGTAAGGCCCGGTTACAGCGTGCATCGCATCGAACGCCATCGTGAACCCGCCCGCCACCGCGGCGCGGATCGCCGGGAAGTCAAACAGCGTGTCCATCAGGTCGGCATAATCGGCCACCGGGTCGATGACCGAGACGGTCATTCCGCCAACCGTGCTTTCGCCGATCCTGTCGAGATCGATGTCGGCGGCATCAACGGTATGCCAGCAATCGATCACTTGCGTGCGCGCGTAAATCGCTTCGGTCACGGCTTCGGGTGCCGGGCCGCCGTTGGCGGTGTTGTACTTGATCCCGAAGTCCTCGTCGGGCCCGCCGGGGTTGTGGCTGGCAGACAGGATCAGCCCGCCCGAGGCTCCATATTTGCGGATCACGTGGCTGGCAGCGGGGGTGGAGAGGATGCCGCCCTGGCCGACCAGCACGCAGGCGTAGCCGTTGGCGGCGGCCATGCGGATCGCTTGCTGGATCACGGTGCGGTTGTAGAACCGGCCGTCACCGCCGATCACCAGCGTCGAACCGGGCGCCACATCAGCGACATCGAACACCGACTGAATGAAGTTCTCGGCGTAGTTCGGTTGCTGGAACACACGCACTTTCTTGCGCAAGCCAGAGGTCCCGGGCTTCTGGCCGGCGAAGGGCGTGGTGGGTACGGTGATGCAAGGGGGCGTGGTCATCGGGTCTGCCTTGGCGAACGGTCGGAAAGTGTTGGAACGTCCCTGCTAACCCAGCCTGCGTGCGCGGCAAAGCTCGACTTGACAGCTTGCACGCGCCCGTTGATCGCTTGCGCATGAACAACGATCCCGCACGCATTCCCGTCGTCGTCGGCGTGGGCCAGATCAACGATCGGCCCACCGATCCCATGCTGGGCCTCGATCCGGTCGGGCTGATGGCCGCGGCCTTGCGTGAGGCCGACCACGATGCCGGGGGCGGGTGGCTGGAGCGGATCGACAGCTTGGCGATCGTCGACCAGATTTCGTTCCGCGCGATGAACCCGCTGCCCGACAAACTGGCCGATACGCTCGGCATCAACCCTGCGCATCGCTTCCAGACCCCGGCGCCGATGGGCGATAGCCCGGTGATGCTGCTGAACGAGGCCGCCAACCGCATCGGCGCGGGTCAATCCACGGTCTGTGCGGTGGTCGGTGCCGAGGCGCTGCGCACCGCTGCACAACGCGCCGCGCTGGCCGCCGGCAACGCCGCATCGGACCACAACGCCTTGCGCAGCCGCCACGATGCGCGCGCTACCGATATCCGCGCGCGCTACGGCCTGGTCGCGCCGGTCGACATCTATCCGCTTTACGAGAACGCCACGCGCGCCGCCTGGGGGCAGACGCTGGCCGAGGGGCAGGCCGAAAGCGGTGCGATCTGGGCGGGGTTCTCAGCCGTGGCCGAAGCCCAGCCCGGTGCGTGGTTGCGCAAGACGCGCTCTGCCGAGGAGATCATGACCCCCAGCCTCGATAACCGCCCGATCGCCTTCCCCTACACCAAGCTGATGGTGGCCAATTCGTCGGTCAACCAGGGTGCCGGGTTCATCGTAACCAGCCTTGCGACAGCGTGCGCGGCGGGCGTGGCCGAGGACCGGCTGATCTACATCGGCAACGGCGCGGCCGCGCACGAAAGTGACGACGTGCTGGCGCGCGATGGCTACGCTCACTCGGCCGGCATGCAAGTCTCAATCGAAACCGCGATGCGGATCAACGGCTTGTCGGTAAGCGATCTCGATTGCGTAGAGCTTTATTCGTGCTTTCCGTGCGTACCCAAGATGGCGCGGCGCGTGCTCGGCTGGCCGCTCGACAAGCCCGCCAGCGTGTTCGGCGGACTGACCTTCGGCGGTGGCCCGATCGGCAACTACATGAGCCATGCGGTGGTCGCGATGGTCCAGCAATTGCGGCACGCCGATAGTTGTTTGGGGGGAACCACAGGGCTGCTATTCGCCAACGGCGGCTTTGCCACGCACAACCACACGCTGCCGCTGTCGAACCGTCGCTTCGCCCATGCGCATTTTCCGCGCGACTTCGACTTCCAGCCCGACGCCGACGCCTTGCGCCTGGCCGTCCCGCCGCTCGATCCCGACTACACCGGCCCGGGGACCATCGAAACCTACACCGTGTTCTATGACCGCAGCGGCGCCGCTCGCGCCGGCGTGGTCATCGCGCGCAGCCCCGCCGGCGCCCGCTTCCTCGCCACGGTGGCGGAAGACGACACCGCCACGATTGCCTACCTTACCGACGGTACAACCGAACCCGTCGGCACACCGGGCATCGCCCGACCCGGCCCTGACCGTATGGTCCGCTGGCACATTGCCGACGCAGCATGATTTTCCTTGCGGCCGCCGCACAGCAAACCATTCCCTGACGCCGGGAACAGGCAAAGCCACAAGCCATGATCGCGTTCGGCTCGATGAGCATTACCCTGCTGATCGGTGTTCTCCAGGGCACAATGATCGCGATCCTGTTGTTGCGCAGCGCCGGCAATCGGCTGGCCAACCTCTACCTGGCATTGCTGATCCTGGCCTTTGCCGCGCTCATCACGCCCTATGTGATCGGGTTTGCAGGGTTTTACGACCGCTGGCCGTGGCTCAGCTTTGCGCCGTTTTCGTTGACGATGGCGTTCGGGCCACTGCTGTGGCTGTATACGCGTGCGCTGATCGGAATTTCGCCGGCGCGGGCAAGGCGCCATTTCGTCCCGGTCGGTGTCCAGTTTCTCAGCCAGGCGCTGGTGTTTCCGCTGCCGCTCGCCACCAAGAACTGGTGGGATGCCACCGCGCACGCGCCCTATATTTCGCCGCTGTTTGAAATCGCGACGATCGTATCGATCGCGGTCTACGGCGCGCTCGCATACCGGCATTATCGCGCCTATGCGCGTTGGCTGGGTGATGCGCGCGCCGATGCGGCGGATTTCGACCCGCGCTGGATCCGCAATTTCCTGATCGCAATGCTGGTGGTGACGATCGCCTGGCTGGGCTTCGTGATTGCCGACTGGATCGACCCCACCCGCGACTATTTCGACCATTTCTGGCTTTACGTGACGTTCTCGGTCCTGGTGATCGCATTGGGCGTCGAAGGTTGGCGACACGCGCAAGTCCGCTTTCCGCAGCAGCAGTTGCCCGATGCCATGCCCGCGCCGCCTGCGGATCGGGACTGGCAGGCGATGGCGCAGGCCTGGGTCGTTGAAATCGATCGGGCGCAGCACTGGCGCGATCCCGATGTGACGCTGGCTTCGTTGGCCAAAGCGCTCGGCACCAATACCGTTTATCTGTCGCGCGCGTTCAACCTGGGGCTGGGCGAGAACTTCAACGCGGTGATCAACCGTCGCCGCGTCGCAGCGGTTCAGCGCACGCTCGCCGATCCGGTCGAGACCCGCGACATGCTGACGATTGCGCTGGAAACGGGCTTCGGCTCGAAGGCCAGCTTCAACCGCGCCTTTGTCGATTTCACCGGGCAGACGCCTTCGGCCTGGCGTCGCAAATCCTGAAAATCTTTGCGGCTTCAACAATCCGAGGCGATTTTGCGCGCCGGAATGGCGCATCCCGAACCTGTCGCTGTCGCCCCGGAGTCTTCACCATGCGTACCCTGCTTTCCCCATTAGTCCTCGGTCTGGTTTCCCTGGCCATGGCAACGCCTGCAATGGCGCAAGTGGTTGCACCGCCCGCCACCGCATATGCGCCGATGATGCTAAGCGTGGCCGCCGCCCGGGCCGATGTTGCGCTGTTGCGGCGCGCGCTGGAAACGATCCATCCCGGTCTGTACCGGTATCAGTCGAAGGCGACGATCGATGCCGCCTTCGCCCGCCTCGAACGCGCGACCGAACAGCCGATCGAGGCGCTGGCGCTGCACCGTGAGATCGCGCTCATGCTGGCCACGATCCACTGCGATCACACCAAGGCCGAATTGCCCGAGCGGCTGGCGGACTATCGCCGCACGCACCCCACGCACTTGCCCTTGCGCTTCCGCCTGATCGAAGGGCGGATGATCGTGACTGCCAACGATGGCCAGCCCGGTGCCCCGCCGGTCGGCACCGAACTGTTGCGAATCAACGACATGGCGGTGCCGGCCTTGCTGCTGAAGCTGGCGCCCGCCGTCGCTTATGACGGTGATACCGATCAGGCGATCGCGGTGAAGCTGGCCGATGACAGCGACCTGACCGGCGATGATTTCAACGAGTATTATCCCTTGTTCTTCGGCTTTCCCGATCGCTGGACGCTGGTGTGGAAGGCAATCGGCGCGCGTGTGTCGAACACCGTCGCGCTGGCGCCGATTGCGTTCGATCGCTGGATCAGGCTCGATCCGCCCGGCGCGCGCTATCGCAGCGAATTCTACAACGGCATCACCTGGCGGCTGGCCGGAAAGGTTGCGCGGCTGCGGATCGACACGTTCGTCAATTACCGCAACCCGGTGCAGCCGACCGCGTTCCTTGGCGGCTTCTTCCGCGCGCTGCGCGCTGCGGGGACCGATCACCTGATCCTGGATCTGCGCAACAACGGCGGTGGATCGGATAACGTATCGGTGGCGCTGGGGCGTTATCTGTTCGACCGGCCGTTCCTTTGGTCCAAACCGGTGCGGTACAAGGCGATCCGCTATGGCGATCTGCCCGATCACATCGAAAGCTGGGGGAACCGCAATGCCGTGTTCAATCCGCCCATGGCCGCCTTCGATCGGACGCCCGACGGCTGGTTCGATCGCCGCCCCGATCCCGCCGCCGATGAAACCGACGACGATGTGAGCACGATTGCGCACCTGCCGGCTGCCGCCGATCGTTTCGCCGGCAAGCTGACCATCCTGACCGGGCCGGACAACGGCTCGGGCGCGACGCGAACGATCGCGCAGTTGAAGGAACGGCGCGGCGCGGTGCTGGTGGGCGAGGACACCTCGGGCAGCGCCGAAGGGCCGACCGCGGGCCACATCTTCCTGCTGACCCTGCCCAACAGCGGCATCAAGGTGCGCGTGCCTAACGCGTGGAACCGCACCAATATCGCAAATTTCGTGGCCCGCCGTGGCGTGGCGGCCGATCGCATCGTGGTGCCCACGCTGGCCGATTTCCAGGCCGGCCGCGACTCCGCGCTCGAAATCGCGCGGACCATGCCACCGCCGCCTGTCGACGCAGCGGCAGTGTTGGCGGCGGCCTTGGCCGGCAACTGGACCGGCGCGCTAGACTATCGCGATTACGGCAACGATGGGCGGGTTGTG
Organism: Novosphingobium sp.; assembly: GCF_025351285.1. Taxonomy (GTDB): domain Bacteria; phylum Pseudomonadota; class Alphaproteobacteria; order Sphingomonadales; family Sphingomonadaceae; genus Novosphingobium. The sequence goes on along the minus strand of NZ_JANXWG010000054.1, from coordinate 35,007 downwards.
CTGCCGACCGTTCTGGAAACGCAGGGCCTGTCGCTGGCGTGGACGTTCGACGATGGACCCGGCAAGACCGTGCGATCGGCCGAGCGCTGGGCGTTGTCGGGCGATCTGAAGACGCTCACCCTGGCGAGCGGAGACGGGCTATCGACCGCGCGGATAGTCCAGTTGGATGCAACCCCGGCAGGCGGGCTGACGCTGGTCATGGAAGGTTCGGCGCGCGAGAACGGGCGTGCAGTGATGTCGCGGACGATCCTGACTCAGGCCGGCGATCGGTTGCGCCTGACCGAAATGACCCGCGCGACGGGCGAGCCCTTCCTGATGCGCCACAGCTACGAACTTGCCCGCCAGCCGGGCCGTCCATCGGCGACGAAGTGACCGGCGGCCGCCAGGCAGCCGCTGGGTTGCGCTCAATTGCAGGCAGGTGCGCCGGCAAGCAACGTTTCGCGATTGGCGCTCAGGTCCACACCCATCCGCGCCACCGGCTCGGGGCCCTTGCCCAGTCCCTGCCACAGCGCGGCGTTGAAGGCGGCGGTGTCGAGACGGTCTTCCTTGCTGAAGTCCTGGCCGGCCATGGCGCGGGCCCAGTAGGCGGCGTCGTGGGGGGTGCAAGCCTGGGCAACCGGGGTCGGTTCGAAGCGGTCTGCCGCGATCGGCAACCGGGTGGCCTTGAGCACGTCCGAAGCGGTGGCGTGGTAAGTCCAGGTGCGCTGGTTCAGGTCGAAGGATTCGGTCATCGGCAGCGCGAGCGCGGCGTTGAGGCTGAGCGGTTTGAGGCCGAGCAGGTCCCCGATCGTGCGGACCATGCTGACGGTGGTGTAGCGCGTTGAAACCAGAGCCTTTTGCTTGACGAATGCGCCGGCCACGAAGGCGATCGAACGGCGGGCGTCGACGTGGTCGGCGCCGTTCTGCGCATCGTCCTCGATCACGAACACCATGGTCGATGCGGTGAAGGGGCTCTTGGCGATCGTTTCGAGGACCATCCCGACCGAATAGTCGTTGTCTGCCATCTGGGTTTCAACGGTGTTCACGCCGTCGATCGCGGTCTTGAAATCGCCGAAGTGATCGTGGCTGAGGCGCAGCAGCGTGAGGCGGGGCATCGTGCGGGTCTTGGCCTGGCCGGCGAACTCGCGCTGCCATTCCAACAGGCGCCAATAATCGGGCATGCGCTGGTCGAAGCCGCGGAAATACAAGTCGCTGCGCGTGGCGAGCAGCCGGTCCGCGGGGGTCCAGATGCGGGTCTTTGATTTGAACGGTTCGCGCAACTGCGGCACGTCACCGGGCTTGCCTTCATCATAGACCGAGGCGTCGGCGAAGCCGTAATTGCGCACGGTGAGGCCGGCCTTGATCGCCGCGGTCCACAGGAAGCCCGCGCCCTTCGCGTCGTCATCATCGCCGTCTCCGTCCTTGTCGTCGGCGTCGGGGGCGGTGAGCAGCGCTTTGCCGGGCAGCAGGTCGGGGTCGGCGGGCGTGGCGGGATTGACCGCGCGACGTTCGGCCATCGTCAGCGCAGTGGGCACGTTGCGGTCGGTCTCCTCGGCCTCGTAGGCAAGGCCGCGCTTGGCGTAGTTGACCGGCGCGGTCTTCTCCAACGTGTCGGGCACGCGCGCGGCGGTGGTCCAGGTCCAGCCGGTGCTCGATTGTTCGCCGCTGTCGTAGAAATTGTCGAGCGTGACGAACTGTTCGGCCAGGCGGTGGTGGTTGGGGCTGAGCCGGCGGCCGAGAATGGCCAGCGAGGGATCGCCGTTGCCGACCGGAAGATCGCCCAGGACCTGATCGTACGAACGGTTTTCCTTCACGATAAACACCACGTGCTTGATGCGCGTGCGCAGTACAGCCATCGTTTTGGCAGCGGCGGCGCGGGCGGCCTTGTCGTTTACGCCAAGGTTGCTGGCGACCTGGACGGTGGTCTGTGCCAGTGCCTGCGCCGATGGCATCGGGAAGCTTAGCAATCCGGCCTTTTCGAGCTGGTAGATGTACTGGTTGTCCTTGCCGCAGGCGGTGCCCTGCGATTTGATCGAGGCCAGCCTGGGCTTGCAGCCCAGGGGATTTGGGCCGGGCGGGCTCTTGCGGTTGACCACGAACACGCGCGAGCCGGTTTGGTCGGTGGCCACGGCGCTGGGGTACCAGCCGGTCGGGATCATGCCCTCGATGGTGCCCTGCGGGGTTATCACGGCCAGCGCGTTGATCCCGCCCAGCGTGACGAGCAGGCGGCCATCGGGGGTGAGCGAGAGGCCGTTGGGGTTGAGACCCTTGCCGAGGGGCGTGGCGCCGTCTTCCGTTGCGACACTCAACCGTGGTTCGGCCACCAGCCTGCTTGCAGCGGGATCGACGATCGCGATCCGGTCGGCGTTGTCTTCGGTGGCGTAAAGGCGGTGAGTCTTGGCGTCATACAGCAGCGCGGTCGGCTCGCCCACGGTGGCGATGCGGCCGGTTACGCGCACTTCGTTGCCGGTAATCGAAAGCTGCACCAGTTCGCGGTCGCGCGGCGAGGAAACCGTGGCGTGGGTGGCATCGGTCCAGGCCACGGCGAAGGGGAATTCACCGCCGGGCACGCCGGCCTTGGCGGGATCGATCTTGCCCGGCCGCAAATCGCGCTCGGCCAGCACGGCGTTGGTCGAAAGGTCGATCAGGCTGACCGAATCGTTGTAGTAATTGGCCACCAGCGCGCGGGTGCCATCGGGGCTGACCGCGACGCCGGCGGTCTGCGGCTTGACGTCGATCCCGTTGCCCGCCTTGTGACCGAGCCGGATTCTGGCCGCAGCGTGGAATCCGTCGGGGCCGCGATCGAAGCGGTGGACCACGTCGTCCTCGCCGCCGCCGACCAGGATGCTCTTGCCGTCGGGGGTCCACGCCACGCCCGAATAGGCGTTGGGCACGGTCAGCGTCTGGACGAGGTGGCTTCCGCTCCCGGCGTTCCTGGCGCCGTCGATCGCATAGCGGAACAGGTACTGGCCCGATTGCTCGGGGATGACCTTGCCGTCTTCGCCGACGATGCGGTTGAAGCCGCTGGTCAGCACCAGCATCTCGGCGCCATCGGGGCTGACCGCGACGGCTGCGGCGCCATCGGCCTGCGTTTCGGGGAGCGGCCCGGTATGCGCGACGAGCGGTTCGAACGTGGCACCCGGCGCGGCCAGCGGGGTGAGCATCTGCCCGGTGGGGAGCATCTGCGCGGCGGCCGGCGATGTGGCCAGGCCGACGGCGGTGGCCAGGAGGGCGAAGCGAGCTTTGGTCAAGGTTGCGCGGGTGGTCATGGCGGCCCTCATCTGGTCGTTCGGGAAAGTGCTAGGCATCGTTTACGACGAAGGTGTGACGGTGTCGCGCGCGTCGAGGCGGGGGATCAGGCTGACGAATGTGGCACGGCCTTCGAGCCGCGCCTCGATCACCGCCAATGCGGCGCGGGCGTCGGCCGTGGCGCCGCATACGAACACGTCGATCGCGGCCAGGCCATGCTCGGGCCAGGTGTGGATCGAGATATGCGATTCGGCGAGCAATGCCACGCCGGTTACGCCGTTGTGCCCACCGAAGTGGTGGAGCCGCACGTCGAGCACGGTGACGCGCGCGGCCTTGGCGGCCTCGCGCAAGGTGGCCTCGATCCAGGCGACGTCGTCCAGTCCGCGCTTGGCCGCGATGTCGGCGATGAGGTGCTGGCCGCTGGCGGATGGTGATGCGGTCACAACAGGCTCTCGAACGGGTGGCCCAACGCGGTCATCGCGCGTTCGGCGGCGAGGACGCCACGGAAATGCGCTTCCTCGAACAGCGACAGCCCCGAGAGGTCCGAATGTGCGTGGAGCAGAGGCGGCGCGGTATCTTGCGCAGCGCGGCGCGCCGGGTCGGTGAGGAAGCCCGGCGTCGGGCGCACCATCGCGTGGCCCCAGCGCCAGACATCGATGTGCGTGATCGCGCCTTCGAGTTCGGGGTGCATCGCCAGCATGTCGTCGCGCACTTCGGCTTGCCAGGCGGAGAGCGGCTTGGTGAGCATAGCCTTGCGCGCCGCGGCGGGGGCCTGGCGTGAGAGCGCGTTGTACCAGGTCAGCACGCTGGGCCCCTCGGCGCCGCTCGCGGTCTGGTGCGTGGCGACGACGTAGCCGAGCGATTCGCTCGCCGCCGAGACGTTGTCCCATGCCAGTCCGGTGCCGGGGCCGGAGGGCAGCGCCGAGACGTGCACATTGGCGACCACCCATGGCGCGTAGCTGAAGCTCTTTGCGCTGATGCCGGGCGTAATGCGCGCGGCGACGAATTGCGGCATCGCAAGGATCGCGGCCCTGGCGCGGAAGCGGTGCGATCGGTTTGCGGCGGTGTCAAAGGTGTCGATCACCGCTTCCTCGCCCTCGGCGGCCGCGCGGAAAACGGTCTGGCCGGCGCGGATGCGGCCGTGGCAGGCGGCAGCCATGAGGCCCGCGAGCCGGTCGTTGCCCTCGGGCCAGACCAGTTCGCTGTCGCCCACGCCGCCCGCCGCCCAGCCGCGCCGGCCGGCAAAGTAGTGCACGCCGGCCCAGGCCGAGACGTGTTCGGGCTCGGTGCCGTAATCGTCGCGCATCGAATAGCGGATGTGGGCGCGCAAGGGGGGCGATCGCCAGCCCTTGCCGTCGAGCCATTGGGCGAAGCTGGAGCGGTCCAGCGCGGTGAACGCAGGATCGGTGCTGGAAAGCGCCATCGGCACCGCGAAGGCCGGGCGGCCATCGTTGCCGTTGGCGCGCGAGAACTGGGCCATTGCTGCCTCGAAGGCGCGATGCTGGGCCTGGTCTTCGTCGCTGAGGCCGGTCTTGGGAAATAGCCCCTCCTGCCACGATCCGCGCCAGAACAGCCGCTCCTCCAGATCGGCGCAAAGCTGGAATTCGTCGTAGATCGGCGCGCCCGATGCGTCCGCTCCGGTGATCATGCCGAAGCGGGTCAGCATGTGGATCAGCGCGCGCGCCTCGCGGTTGGGGATCGGCAGGTAATGCGCGCCGAGCGGGAAGCGCGTGACCGCGCTTGCGCCCGATCGCGCATTGCCACCGGTGCGATCTTCGAGTTCGAGCAGCACGAAATCATGAAAGCCCGCTTCGGCCATGCGCCATCCCGCCGCGAGGCCGGCGACGCCGCCGCCGGCGATGACCACGGCTGAGCGTTCTTCCAGGCCGGTCGGGGTGGGCAGGGCGCCCGCGCGCAAGCGGTGGCCGCGCGAGAAATCTGCGCCGCCGAGCGTACCGGGAATGGTGGTTGTCGCGCAGCCGCTGGTTGCCAATGCGCCAGCTGCAGCCGCGCCGCCCGCCAACACGCCCCTCCTGCTAACGGTCATTGCGGCTAACTGTCATAATGCGCCCATTCCTCGCCGAAGCTGCGGACCAGCGCCTGGTTGTCGAGCCGGTTCACCGGGGTCGGGCGGCGCGCCATGTCGGGCGGGAAGAAGAACAACAGCCGTTCGGCCACCGGGCTCAGGAAGCGCAAGTTGACGGGCAGGAAATGTGCGTCGCCAAGCGGTGCATGCGCGGCCATCGTAAAGCCCCATTCGCCGAAGCTGGGTACGTAAACGTGGTAGCCGCGTGTCGACAGGCCGGCGGCCTCGAGCGTGCTCGCCACCGTCCAGTACGATCGTGGGGCGATCAGCGGCGATGTGCTCTGGATCGTCAGCACGCCTTGCGGGGCGAGCAGGCGGTTCAGTTCGCGGTAGAAACTTTCGGTGTAGAGCTTGCCGAGCGAATATTCGGTGGGATCGGGAAAATCCGCGATCACCGCGTCGTAAGGGCCCTTGGCGCCGCGCACCCAGCGGAAGGCGTCGGAATTCACCACCGTCAGTTTGGGCGAGGACAGCGAGCCCTTGTTGAGCGAAACAAGTTCGGCGGTCCCGCGGAACAGCTTGGTCATCGCCGGATCGAGATCGACCAGCGTGATGTGTTCAACCCGCGTGTCGCGTAGCACTTCGCGCGCGGCGAGCCCATCGCCGCCGCCGAGAATCAGGACCTGGCGCGGATGTTCCACACGCGCCAGCACCGGCCACACCAGCGCCTCGTGATAACGGTATTCGTCGCGCGACGAGAACTGGAGGTTCCCGTTGAGGTACAGCCGCAATTCGCCGTTGCGGCGGGTCATCACGATCCGCTGATACGGCGTGGAGCGCGCGTAGATCACGCGTTCGCCATAGAACGCGATCTCGGACCAGCGTTGCAGCCGCTCGGCATAAGCGAGGCCGATCAGCAGGCTTGCCATCACCGCCAGCGCGGCGGCGAGGTCGAACGCGGTCTTGCGCGAGTGGCGCAGCACCAGCAGCAGCGCGATCGCCACGCCGACATTGGCCAGCCCGAACACCAGCCCGGTGCGGATCATCCCCAGTTGCGGGACCAGCACCAGCGGGAACAGCAGCGACGCCACCAGCGCGCCGACATAATCGTACGTCAGAACGTTCGAGACCAGCTCGCGGAACGCGAAGCGGTGTTGCAGAATGCGGATCAGCAGCGGAATTTCCAGCCCCACCAGTACGCCGATGATCGTGACCAGCGCGTAAAGCGCGACGCGGAAATCCTGGCTCAGCGGGAACAACATGAACAGCAGCGCCGCCGACCATCCGCCCAGCGCCGCGATCAGGATTTCCACTCGCACGAACACGCCGATCTCGTCGGTGCGGACATAGCGCGACAGCCACGAACCCAGGCCCATCGCAAACAGGTACGTACCGATCACGGTCGAAAACTGGGTGACGCTGTCGCCCAGCAGGTAGCTGGCGAGCGTGCCTGCAAGCAGTTCGTAGACCAGCCCGCACGTCGCCACCACCAGCACCGAAAGCAGCAGGATCACCGCGTGGCTGCGCGGGGCCTCCCCACCGTCCCGCGCGCCGTCTGGCGCGGCAGGATCACCCATGCACGGCGGCGGCGATGATGCTCGAAATGCCGATCGCGACCGCGCCCGCCAGCAAGGCGACCGCGGTGTTCTGGCGCTCGATGATTTCCTTCCACAACTCGCCCGGGGTCAGCCGGTCGACCAGCACGAAGCTGACCACGAAGATGACGATGCCCAGCCCGGCGTAAATCACCGTGGCAAGAAAGGTGTTGAGCGTAATCATGATTGCGTCTCCCTCATTTGTGCATCGGACCGCCATAGAAACCGCCGCCGCGTCCACCCGGGCCGCCGCCGCCGCTGGCGCCCGCGAAGGGCGACCATGCCGAATAGGCGGCCCAGGTCGCGCCGGTCCAGACCAGCGCACACCATACGATGAAGGCGATCAACTTGCCGCTCATGCCCTTACGCGCCCTTCATCTTGCGCCACGCGAAGAAGCACGGCGGCGCGAACAGCAGCACCAGCACGACCATGAAGTTGCCCCACAGCACACCTCCCGTGGCCGCGCTCAAGGTCAGCGCTATCGTCCCGGTGGGATTGATCGACCAGGGGTCGTCAACCACGGGTGACGGAGCCGTCCCGTCGCTCCACGCATGCGCAGAAGCCGTCATCACAACGTCGTAGCTGCCACGCGGCACCCGTGCGATCATGGTGGAAGTGGAATGCGAACCTTCGGTCCACGGTCCGTCGGAATCGGTACCGGTGTAGTATTCCAGCGTGTCGCCCGCCTCGATCGCCTGGTGAGTCCGGCGATCGACCAGGGCGTAATCGAGATCGACCCACTTGTTGGCGAATTCGTCGCCGGCGGCGCTGATCGTGACCGTTTGCCAAGCGCGCTTGACCTCGACCGGGCCGAGCGTGACCGTGCGTTCGGGTCCACCGACGCCCAGCGACAGCGATCCGGTCGCGGGCGTGCCGTGCCCGCCGAACGCGGCCATGGTGATGAACGCCAGCGCCGCGGCGAACAGCGCGGCAACGAAAGTCCAGCGCACGAACGGGCGCGGCGATGACCGGGTATCGGCGAAGTGGTCGATCGACTTGCCCGGCGGTGGCCCGCTGCTGCCCAGTCCGCCGCCCAGTCCGCCATCAGGGCGGCTGCCGCCGTCGGGGTTGATCCCGAACGCCTTGCCCACTCCGTCCGAATCGATCGGGTCGAGCGCGGTCCAGTTGACTTCGTCGCGGTTCTGTTCGCACGATAGCTGGCGGCTGCCCGACCAGAAGGTGCGGCCGGTGACCGTCTCGTCCACTTTCACGCGCCAGTAGAATTCGCCGACCACGCGGATGGTGACCATTGTCGCGGGATCGTCCTCGACCTCCCACTTGGCGTCCTGCCAGCGCACGACATCGTCGGACAGCATTTCGGGCAGGCTTTCGAGCGCGCGGCCGAACGTCCACTCGCCGTCAGCACGCACCAGCCAGCGATAGCCGGCGTAAGGGTTGAACAGCAGGAATTCGTCCCAGCTCTCGCCAGCGGAACTGCGCGATTGCCAGCCGATCGCCTCCCACTCGATCCCGGCGATCGTGCCGCGTGTGCCGAGCGGGATGGCGAGTTCTGCCACCGCCTGGTGGTATTGCGTGATCAGCGTGGCATCGGGGCTCGCGACGTCGATCACCGAACCGCAGTAGCGACAGGCGACGGTGGTGGTGTAGCCCGCCGCGCGGATCTCCAGCGTGCCGCCGCAGCCGGGGCAATCGAATTTCCTGCCGGCGATCATGAGATGCCCGTCGCGGCGAGGGCGGTCGGGACCTGCCAGCCGACGATCTTGCGCAGACCGACCGGCTTCAATTCATCCAACGTGACATAGCGCCCGAGCCATGCCGAAACGCCGTCCGCGTCGCGCTGGAGGCTGAGCGCGCCGCCGGCTTCGCTGCGGAAGTCGACGTTGGTCATCGTCCAGTCGGCCGGGCACGGGAACGGCAACTGGCCTTCGCCGCCGAGGCTGTGCGCCTGCTTGATGTCGGTGGCGGTGAAGTGAGCGCCCGACACAACAAGCGTGGCACCCAGCGGAATCTCGGTGCCGCTCGCGAACTGATTGCCGAGCGGGGTTTCGAGCAATTCGGGCGCTTCGGTGACGAGGACGTAAAGCCCCATCGCCTCGCCCAGCCATGCGGTTCCGGCGCCGACCTGGAGCAGCCATTCGTTCCACGAACCGTCGGTCCAGCCCCAGCGGACGCGGCCGATCACTTCGAAGCGCTGGCCATCCGCCGTTCCGCGCGTGCCGATCTGGATGGGCGAGACGTCGAATGGCAGGACCGCACTTTTGCCGATCGCTTTGAGTTCATCGCCTTCGCGCAGGATCAGCGTCTGGCAGTGGCCGCAGACCGCGTAGGGCAAGGCGGCGCTGACGAGCGGAACCGGCGCGCCGCACGATGGGCACGCCAATTGGGGGCCCGATGGTTCGGCGCTGGCCTCGCCTTGCACTGGTCCTTGCCCCCCGTTTGTCGGCCTACTTCAGCCGTGCCAGCAATTCGCCCTTCTTGGCGTCGAATTCTTCCTGGCTCAAGGCGCCGATCGTCAGCAGCTTGTGGAGCTTTTCGATCAGCGCGAACGGGTCTTCTGTCAGAGTCGCTGGTGCTGCAGCGGGAGCCGCTGCCGGTGTGGACAGCGCCTGGTTCATCGTGCTGCCCAGCGCGCCGGCTGCGGCGATTCCGGCGCCAAGGCCCGCAATGCCGCCCGATTGGCCCGCCGCCTTTTCCAGCGCTTCGGCCGCCTGGAACTTGGCGTATTGATCGAGGTTGCCGACCGCACGCATCGAACTGCCCTTGTCGAGATGCGCCTGCACCTCGTCGGGCAAGGACACGCTTTCGACGAAGAAGGTGAGGCAGGTGAGACCCCACTGCGCGAAGGCCTTGTCGACCTCCACCTTGATCGTATCCGACATCCGCTGCTGGTTGGCGGCAAGATCGAGGAACGGCACCCCGCTGCTGCCCAGCGCCACCGCGATCGAGGTCATGATGGCGGAACGCAATTGCGGTTCGAGCCCCTCGGCGGTCATCTCGCTAAGCGTGCCGAACAGCCGTTCGACGAACACCTTGATGTCGTTGAGCTTGAACGAATAGGAACCGAACGCGCGCAGCCGCACCGCGCCCAGATCGGCGTCGCGCACCGTTACGGGCTGGCTGGTGCCCCATTTCAGGCCCGGCTGTTCCTTCAAGGAAAAGAACACCACATCGGACTTGAACGGCGATTTGAAGCCCTTGTCCCAGTGCATCAGGTCGGTCAGGATCGGCAGGTTGGCGGTGTTGAGCGTGTGCAGCCCGGCGCCGAAATAATCGGCCAGCTTGCCTTCGTTCATGAACGCGGCGATCTGATTTTCGCGCACCGTCAGTTGTGCGCCGTTCTGGATCTCGTGGTCCGCGAACGGCACGCGCCAGGCCAATTGGCCCGGGCTTTCGAGCCATTCGATATTGTCGATCAACTGTTTCTTGAGAAAATCGAGCATGGTTTGGCTCCGGTTGCAGCCTGGTCAAGCAAGGCCATTGCAACGCATCTGCAAAGGCCTTGCCTGACCAGAATGGAACTGCGCAAATGTCTTGGCAAGGTCTATCCGGCGAGCGACATGGTGGCAGTGACGAACGTATTCAAAAGGGCGCGATGATGCTGGTAACGATTGAACGAGACGGCGCAGTGGCGGTGGTCACACTCAACCGACCAGAGGCGATGAACGCGCTGTCACGCGCGCTGCGCTCCGATCTGGCGCGAGCCATGCGTGAGGTGAACGACGACGACACGATCCGCGCGGTGGTGCTGACCGGTGCGGGCACGCGTGCGTTCACCGCCGGGCTCGACCTCAAGGAACTGGGCGAAGACACGTCGAACCTGGGCGCCGCCAATGCCGAAGGTGCGGAGGAAAACCCGGTCAAGGCGATCGAGCAATGCAGGAAGCCCGTGATCGGCGCGATCAACGGCGTGGCGATCACCGGCGGGTTCGAAGTGGCGCTGGCCTGCGACATCCTGATCGCTAGCGAGAATGCGCGCTTTGCCGATACGCACGCGCGGGTGGGGATCATGCCGGGCTGGGGGCTGTCACAAAAGCTGTCGCGGATGATCGGGATTTCGCGCGCCAAGGAGCTGTCGCTGTCGGGCAACTTCCTCGATGCAGCAACGGCTTGCGCGTGGGGGCTGGTCAACCGCGTGGTGCCGGCGGACGACTTGCTGGCGGTGGCGATCAAGCTTGCGCAGGATATCGCCAGCGCCGATCCGGGCATGGTGGGCGCGTACAAGCGGCTGATCGATGAAGGCTATGCGCTGCCGTTCGGTGCCGCGCTGGCGCACGAACACGCGGTATCATCGGCGGCGAACGGGCAGGTCAGCGCTGAAGAGGTCGAAGCCAATCGCCGCGCTGTGATGGAGCGCGGGCGCGGACAGGCTTAATCCGCGTCGGGCTGCAATCCCGCGTGTGCCGCCGAAATCGCGGGGTGCGTGGCACAAGTCTCGGCCACGCGGCGGATCGCGGGAAAGGGCGTCAGGTCCACCTTGAACCGCAGCGCCGAGGCGGTTTGCGGGACCAGGCAGCAATCGGCCATCGTCGGGGTGTCGCCATAGGCATACATCCCGCCGTGGCGTGCGATCATGGTTTCGAGCGCAGCGAAGCCGGGTGCAATCCAGCGCGCGATCCAGGCCTGGCTGGCCGCCTCACGCGCTCCCAGATCGTCGCGCAAGCTGCTGAGCACGCGCAAGTTGTTGAGCGGGTGGATATCGCACGCGACGATCGCCGCCATCGCCCGCACGTGCGCGCGGCCCAGAGGATCGCGCGGCAACAGCGGCGGCTGCGGGTGCGTCTCCTCCAGCCACTCCATGATCGCCAGCGATTGCGTCAGCACCGCGTCATCGGCCTCGATCGTGGGAACCAGCGCCTGCGGGTTGAGCGCAAGGTAGGCCGGATCGCGCTGTTCGCCGGTGCGCAAGTTGTGCGCGATCTGACGGTATTCCAGCCCCTTGAGGTTGAGCGCGATGCGCACCCGCCAGGCCGCGCCCGAGCGCCAGTAGTCGTGGAGGGTCAAGCTCATCGCGCGGGCTGTATCACGCCTTCGCACGCGCCGAAACCGATGGTGCGATACCCCTGTGCTGATGCGTAGCCCGACAAAGTCAGCGCATCGCCATCCTCCAGGAATGCGCGGGTTTCGCCGTCCGGCAACGGGATAGGTTCGCGCCCGCCGCTCGACAATTCGATCAGGCTGCCGAACGCATCGCGCGTGGGCCCCGAGATCGTGCCGGTGCCGAGCAGGTCGCCCGGATTGAGATCGCAGCCGTTCGAAGTGTGGTGCGCGATCATCTGCGCCACCGTCCAGTACATGTTGCTGGCAGGCCCGCTACTCAGCCGATGCGCGGGCATTCCAGAGGCGCGCATACTGGCGCTGGCTATCGACACTTCCAGCGTGATCGCGAACGCGCCGGCCTGCTGGTCGTCCTTGTCCCACAAGTACGCCAGCGGTTGCGGATCGCCGGCAGGGCGCGGTGCTTGCGCGATGCGGAACGGGGCGAGCGCCTCTGAGGTCACCACCCACGGCGAAACCGTCGTGAGGAAATTCTTGGCCAGGAACGGGCCGAGCGGCTGGTATTCCCACGCCTGCAAATCGCGAGCGGACCAGTCGTTGAGCAGGCACAGGCCCGCAATCCGGTCGGGCGCATCGGCGATCGGCACCGGCTCGCCCAGATCGTTCGCGCCTGCGATACACACGCCCATTTCGAGTTCGTAATCGAGACGTCGGCATGGGCCGAAGTCTGGCGCATCGGCCTCGGGCGGCTTGCGCTGGCCGCTCGGGCGCACGACCGGCGTGCCCGAAACGCGTACCGACGAGGCGCGGCCGTGATAACCGATCGGAACGTGCTTGTAATTGGGCAGCAGCGGCTGGTCGGGGCGGAACTGCTTGCCGATGTTGGTGGCGTGATGGATGCCGACGTAAAAATCGGTGTAATCGCCGATGCGCGCGGGCAGGTGCATGGTGACGTCGGCGGCGGCGTGCAGGTGCGGTTCGACGTGCTCGCGCTGCGCCGGATCGGTCAGCAGTGCAAACACCGCATGGCGCAACGCGCGGCGCGCCTCGGGGGCACACGCGAACAGCGTGTTGAGCGTGGTTTCACCCAACGCGGGCCGGACTTCGGCGGGCAAGCGACCGGACAGCGCGGCGAGGTCGAGCACGAAATCGCCGATTGCGGTGCCGATGCGTGGCGCGCCATCCGCCGGCGCGAACACCCCCAGCGGCAGGTTCTGCACCGGGAAATCGGCGTGATCGTTCGTGCCCGCAACCCAACTGGTCGCGGCGGCGTCATGGGTATGGTCGATCGTGCTCACGCGCCCGGCCCGTTGCGATCGGCGTCGGGGTCCTCGTGCAGCCAGGCGGCGTGCCGCGGCGCGCGTTTGGTTTCGCTCCATTCCCTGAGCATCACCGGCGCCAGCGCACGCAATTCGGCGTCCTGCTCGGCCGTGCCGATATTGCACGCCAGTTCCAGCCGATGCCCGTTGGGATCGAAGAAATAGATCGAGCGGAACACGCCGTGATAAGTCGGCCCGATCACCGCTATGCCCTCGGCCTCCAGCCGTGCCTTGGCTGCATGCAGGCCCGCCACGTCGTCGATCTCGAAGGCGATGTGTTGCACCCAGGCGGGAGTGTTGGGGTCCTTGCCCATCTCGGGCTGGTTCGGCAGTTCGAAAAACGCCAGCACGTTGCTCCCGCCGCAATCGAGGAACACGTGCATGTAGGGATCGAATTCGCCGGTCGAAGGCACGTGGTCCTCGGCAAAGGCGGTGGTGTAGGTCATGCCCATCACGCGTTCGTACCAGGCGACGGTCTCGGCGGCGTCGCGGCAGCGGTAGGCGACGTGGTGGATGCGCTTGAGTTCGGGGAAGCTGCTCATTCGGCCGGCTCCCCGATGCTGGCCTTCTCGCCGATCACGCCACGCTCCATTTGGTCGCGCTCGATGCTCTTGAACAGCGCGGTGAAGTTGCCTTCGCCGAAGCCTTCGTCCTTCTTGCGCTGGATGAATTCGAAGAACACCGGGCCGATCACGGTGTTGCCGAAGATTTGCAGAAGCAGGCGCGGATCGTTGTTTTCGGTCGAGCCATCGAGCAGGATACCGCGCTTTTGCAGTTCCTCGACCGGCTCGCCATGGCCGGGCAGTCGCTCGTCGAGCATCGCGTAATAGGTGGCGGGCGGGGCGTTCATGAACGGGGTGCCGAGCGCCTTGAGCTTGTCCCAGGTGCCCAGGAGATCGTCGCACGCCAGCGCGATATGCTGGATGCCTTCGCCGTTGTACTGGCGCAGGAATTCCTCGATCTGGCCACCGCCGGAACCGCCTTCCTCGTTGAGCGGGATGCGAATCTTGCCGTCGGGCGCGGTCATGGCCTTGCTGGTGAGGCCGGTATATTCGCCCTTGATGTCGAAGAAGCGGATCTCGCGGAAGCCGGCGATGCGCTCGTAGAAGCCCGCCCAATGCGCCATCCGCCCGCCATAGACGTTGTGCGTCAGGTGATCGAGCGTGTGCAGACCTGCGCCCTTGGGATGGCGTTCGGCGCCGGGCAGCATGACGAAATCGATGTCGTAAATCGTCAGGCCAAGATCTTGAGAATTTTGGCCGCTTTCGTGGCCCTCATACCGGTCGATCAGGTAGATGATCGAACCGCCGATGCCGCGGATCGCGGGCAGGCGCAGTTCCATCGGCCCGGTGCGGACCTCGACCGGTTCGGCCCCGCGCGCGATCGCTTCTTCGTAAGCCTTGGCCGCATCGCGCACGCGCCAGCCCATGCCGCAGGCCGATGGGCCGTGCTCGGCGGCGAACCAGGCGGCTGGGCTGCGCGGTTCGTAATTGGCGATGAGGTTGATCGCGCCCTGCCGCCATACGCTCACGTCCTTCGAACGGTGGCGCGCGATCTCGGTAAAGCCCATCGCGGCGAACACGGGTTCGAGCAGGCCCTTTTCGGGCGCGCAGAACTCGACGAATTCGAAGCCATCGAGGCCGAGGGGGTTGTCGAACAGATCGGGCATGCGGCTCTCCGTGGCGAAGGATGAACCACGAATAGCACCAATCGTCCAAAGGTGAAAAACTATTTGCAATTGAAACCAGTTTTCGGGTGCGCCGCTCCGGATCTGCGATGACACCAATTGACGCGAGCGAAGCGCGATGATGTAACCCGTTGACCGGGCGCAGTTCAGATGCCCGGTGGGAGAGTCGCTTGATCGAGACCATGGAGCCCGCCGCCGGGCCGTCGATTTCCATACCGCAAAGCTGGCCGGCGCTTTCGCTGGGCGAGATCGAGTCGCTGCTCTGCGCGCCGGGCGGGAAGTTCGAATACGAGACGGTCACGATTGGCGGCGTGCCCACCAAAGTGTGGACGCACGCGCCCGCCAACCTGGCCGAAATCGCCAGGCTGGGCGCCGCGCATGGCGACGCGACGTTCATCGTCTATGAAGATGAGCGCGTCAGTTTCGATGCGTGGTTCCGCGCGGTTGCGGCGATGGCGGCGTATTTGCAGTCGCTCGGCGTGAGCAAGGGTGATCGCGTGGCGCTGGCGATGCGCAACCTGCCCGAATGGCCGGTGACGTTTTTTGCCGTGACCGTGCTGGGCGCGATCTGTGTGCCGCTCAACGCCTGGTGGACCGGCGGCGAACTGACGTACGGCCTCGTCAATTCGGGCGCGAAAGTGCTGGTTTGCGATGCCGAGCGGCTGGAGCGGATCGCACCGCACCGCGCAGACCTCTCCGCGCTCGAACACGTGATCGTGGCGCGGCTTGACGAGGCCGGTCCCGGCGTGGCGCGGATCGAGGACGCGATAGGGCCGGTTGCCGGCTATGGCGGCTTGCCGGAACGCGCCTTGCCCGAAGTGGCCATCGCGCCCGACGATCCCGCAACGATCCTCTATACATCGGGCACTACCGGCAATCCCAAGGGCGCGCTCGGCAGCCACCGCAATCTCACCACCAACATCATGACCAGCGCTTATGCGGCAGCGCGATCGGTGTTGCGGCGCGGCGATCCGTTGCCCGATCCGGTCAAGAAAACCATCCTCACGGTGATCCCGCTGTTCCACGCCACCGCGTGCAGCGCCACGCTGATGGGGGCGATCGCGGCCGGCCACAAGATGGTGTTCATGCGCCGCTGGGACACCGTCCAGGCGTTCGGCCTGATCGAGCGCGAGCGGGTGCACGCCACCGGCGGGGTGCCGACGATTGCCTGGCAACTGCTCGAACATCCCGACCGCGAGAAATACGATCTCTCCAGCCTCGAATCGATCGCCTACGGCGGCGCGCCCTCGGCGCCCGAACTGGTGCGCAAGATCCACGAGGTGTTCGGTGCCTTGCCTGGCAACGGCTGGGGCATGACCGAGACCTCTGCCACCGTCACCAGCCATTCGGGCGAGGATTACCTCAACCGGCCCGACAGCGCCGGGCCACCTGTGCCCGTGGCGGACTTACGCATCACCGACGAGGATGGGGTGACGCTGATGCCACCGGGCGAAGTGGGCGAATTGTGGGCGCGCGGACCGATGATCGTGCACGGCTACTGGGCCAACCCCGAAGCCAGCGCCGCCACTTTCGTCGAAGGCTGGGTGCGCACCGGCGATCTGGCGCGGGTGGATGCGGACGGGTTCCTCTATGTGGTCGACCGCGCCAAGGACATCGTGATCCGTGGCGGCGAGAACATCTATTCGTCCGAGGTCGAGAACGCGCTTTACAGCCACCCCGCAGTCACCGACGCGGCAGTGGTCGGCCTTCCGCACCGCACTCTCGGCGAAGAACCGGCGGCGGTGGTCCATTGCACGCCGGGCACTTGCGCCAGCGAGGCCGAATTGCAGGACTGGGTGCGGACGCGGCTCGCCGCGTTCAAGGTGCCGGTGCGGGTGCTGTTCCTCGATGAAACGCTGCCGCGCAATGCCAACGGCAAGATCCTGAAGAAGGATTTGAAGGCGCTGTTTGCGGCCTGACCGGGCCGATAACGGGGAACTCGATTGCATTTAGGGACTCGATTCCATGCACTGCAGCGGGCAAGGTGCGGGTGAACGCGTTACGCTTGATAAACTGACGACGCCGGAAGAGCGGGTCGCGACGGGAAGAGGATGGGGAATGCGGAAGAGTTCAGGTTTGCTGGCATTGGCGCTGTTGTCGCTGGCGGGATGCCACAAGAACGGGGATGCCGGTTCGGCCAAGCTGGCTACTAGCGGCGTCACCGATGCGATGCTGACCAATGCCAGCGACAACGAATGGCTGAGCTATGGGCGCGACAGCAACGAACAGCGCTTTTCACCACTGACCGCGATCAATGACCAGAACGTCGGGCAGCTTGGCCTTGAATGGTCGGCCGATCTCGATACCGCGCGCGGGCAGGAAGCGACCCCGCTGATGCACGACGGCATGCTTTACGTGACCACCGCCTGGTCGAAGGTGAACGCTTACGATGCGAAAACCGGCCAGCTCAAGTGGAGCTACGATCCCAAGGTTCCGCGCGAAGTGCTGGTTCATGTATGCTGCGATGCGGTCAATCGCGGAGCGGCGCTTTATGGCGACAAGCTCTATTTCGGCTCGCTCGACGGGCGGCTGATCGCGCTCGATGCCAAGACCGGCAAGGAAGTCTTCGCAAAGAAGGTCGTGCCCAACGACAGCGACTACGCGATCACCGGCGCGCCGCGCATTGCCAAGGGCCGCGTGCTGATCGGGGCGGCCGGCGGCGAGTACAAGGCGCGCGGTTACCTCGCGGCTTATGATGCCGAAACCGGCGCGGAAGTGTGGAAGTTCTACACCGTGCCCGGCGATCCCTCGAAACCTTTCGAGGACAAGGCGCAGGAAGCCGCAGCCAAAACTTGGTCGGGCGAGTGGTGGAAATACGGCGGCGGCGGCACGGTGTGGGATTCGATCGTCTACGATCCCAAGACCAACCTCGTCTACTTCGGCACCGGCAATGCCGAACCGTGGAACCCCGGCCCGGTCGGGCGCAAGGGCGATAGCCTTTACACCTCGTCGATCGTGGCGGTGAATGCCGATACCGGCGCTTATGCCTGGCACTTCCAGGAAACCCCGCAAGACCGCTGGGACTTCGATTCGGATGCGCCGATCACGGTGGCCGATCTCAAGATCGGCGGCCAGGACAAGCACGTCGTGATGCACGCGCCGAAGAACGGGCATGTCTATCTGATCGATGCGAAGTCGGGCCAGTTCCTCTCGGCCAAGGCCTTCACCACGGTCAACTGGGCGACAAGCATCGATCCCAAAACCGGCGCGCCCACGTTCAATCCCGATGCCATGTACGAAAAGACCGGCAAGCCGTGGATCAGCCTGCCCGGCGCGCTGGGAGCGCATTCGTGGCAGCCGCAGAGCTTCAGCCCCAAGACCGGGCTGTTGTATATCCCGGCGAACGATCTGGCTTACCCGTACCTGGGCGCCAAGGATTGGAAGGCCACCGACATCGGCTTCCAGACCGGGCTCGATGCAGGATCGGTGGCGATGCCGGCCGATCCCAAGGCGCGCGCGGGCGCGGCGGCGGCCACCACCGGCAAGCTGATCGCGTGGGACCCGGTTACGCAAACCGCCAGGTGGACGGTCAAGTACGAAGGGCCATGGAACGGCGGCGTGCTGTCGACCGCGGGCAACCTGGTGTTTCAGGGCACCGCCGGCGGCACATTCGCGGCTTTTAGCGCCGACAAGGGCAGCAAGCTGTGGTCGTTCGGCACGCAAAGCGGCGTGATTGCCGCGCCGATGACGTATGCGATCGATGGGCAGCAGTACGTGGCGATCATGGTCGGTTGGGGCGGGGTCTACGATCTTTCGGCGGGCACGCTGGCCAACAAGTCGGGCGCGGTGCGCAATATCAGCCGGCTGATGGTGTTCAAGCTGGGGGCAAAGGGCGTGCTGCCGGCGATCAAGCCGCTGGCGCAGCTTGTGCTCGATCCGCCCGCGTTCAAGGGCACGGCCGAGCAGGCGGCGCATGGCGCCGCAGTGTTCGGACGGTATTGCGCGGTGTGCCACGGCGATGCCGCGGTAGCGGGCGGCCTGGTGCCCGATCTGCGCCATTCGGGTGCGATCAATTCGCCCGACGCGATCCGCTCGGTGGTGATCGACGGTGCCTTGCAGCATAACGGCATGGTTTCGTTCAAGACCGCGCTCAAGCCCGAGGATGTCGAAGACGTGCGCCAATACGTGATCAAGCGCGCAAACGAGGACAAGAAGCTCGGAATGAAGTGAATTGGGGGGCACCCCCGACGCAAACCAGTTGGAGAAACCCGATGGCTGAACAGTACCGCAACCTAATCGACGGCGAGATGGTCTCGACCGCAAAGACGCTCGACGTTATCAATCCCGCCAACGAACAGGTCGTCGGCCACGTGCCCGCTTGCGGCGCGGAAGAACTCGATCGTGCTGTCGCCGCCGCCCGGCGCGCGTTCAAGACGTGGTCGAAGACCCCGGTCGACGATCGCCGCAAGGTGATCCAGGCGATGGCCGGAGTGATCCAGGCCAATTTCGACGAGCTTTATCGCCTGCTCACCACCGAACAGGGCAAGCCGCACGCGCAGGCGCAATACGAAATCGGCGGCGCCTCAGCGATGATGAACGCGCAGTCGACGCTGACGCTCGAGGACACGATCAACGAGGATAGCGACACCCGGCTCAGCCGCACCCGCCGCGTGCCGGTTGGCGTGGTAGGCGGGATCGTGCCGTGGAACTTCCCGGTCTTGATGGCGGTGCAGAAGATTGCGCCGGCCATCCTGTCGGGCTGCACGATCGTGCTCAAGCCCAGTCCGTTCACCCCGCTGACCACGCTGCGCATTGCCGAACTGATCAAGGACGTGGTGCCCGCGGGCGTGGTCAACATCATCACGGGCGAGGACAGCCTCGGGCCGCTGATTACCGCGCACCCCGATATCGACAAGATCACCTTCACCGGATCGACCGCGACCGGCAAGAAGATCATGGAAGGCGCGAGCAAGGACCTCAAGCGCATCACGCTCGAACTCGGTGGCAACGACGCCTCGATCGTGCTGCCCGATGCCGATGTGAAGAAGGTGGCCGAACAGCTGTTCTGGTCCAGCTTCACCAACGCCGGGCAGATCTGCGTCGCGGCCAAGCGCATCTACATCCACGAGGATATCTATGACGAGATGAGCGCTGCCATCGCCGAAGTTGCCAGGGCGGTGACGGTGGGTGATGGCGCCAATCAGGGCACGGGCGTGGGTCCGATCCAGAACAAGAAGCAGTTCGACCGCGTGTGCGAACTGATCCAGGACGCCAAGGACAACGGCTACAAGTTCCTGGTGGGCGGCAACATCGATCCCTCGGGCTCGGGCTATTACGTGCCGATCACGATCCTCGACAACCCGCCCGAAGACGCGCGGATCGTGGCCGAGGAACAGTTCGGCCCGGTCATGCCGCTAATGAAGTTTTCGACCGACGAGGAAGTGATCGTACGCGCCAACAATTCGGATTACGGCCTGGCCGGTGCGGTGTGGACCAAGGACACCGACCGTGGCGTGAAGATCGCCGAGCAGCTTGAAACAGGCACGGTGTGGATCAACGAATTCCTCCACCTTTCGCCGTTCGCGCCGTTCGGCGGGCACAAGCAATCGGGCTTCGGCGCGGAGTATGGCGTCGAGGGGCTGAAGGAGTTCACCTATAGCCAGGTGATCACGGTGAAGAAGGACGCGCTGGTCTGACGGGCTGACGAGACCGTCCCCACACACTTGTCACCCTGAACTCGTTTCACCTTCGGTGACTGGCGTTCCAGGGTCCATCATGCCGCGCGCTTTGCGTTTGCCATTCAGGCTCGGCGCTCGCGGCGCTATGGATGCTGAACCAAGTTCAGCATGACGGGTAGAGAGACGATTGCCTCGCGTACTTGCAAAATAGGATTGCCCCATGCCCATCGACCTCAGCCTGATCAAGGCGATCGACGTCCACGTCCACGCCGAAGTCAGTTGCCACGATCCCGAAGATCCGGTGATGGGCGCATTCTTCGACGCCGCCAGCGCCTACTTCAAGGCACCGCGCGAACGGCCCAAGATGCCCGAAATCGCCGAGATCTACCGCGAGCAGCAGATCGCGTTCTGCCTGTTCACGGTCGATGCCGAAAGCGGGCTGGGCGCCAAGCGCATCTCGAATTACGAAGTTGCCGAATTCGCCGCCAAGCACGACGATATCTGCATCCCCTTCGCCTCGATCGATCCGCACAAGGGCAAGCTGGGCGCGCGCGAGGCGAGGGACCTGATCGAAAACCACGGCGTGCGCGGCTTCAAGTTCCACGGCATCATGCAGAACGCTCACCCGGCCGATCGCATGGCCTATCCGATCTACGAGGTGATCAACGCATACAAGCTGCCCGCGATCTTCCACACCGGGCATTCGGGCATGGGCACCGGGATGCGCGGCGGCGGCGGGGTGCGGCTGAAGTACGGGCAGCCGATGCTGATCGACGATGTCGCGGTCGATTTCCCCGACATGAAGATCATCCTGGCGCATCCAAGCTGGCCGTGGGTGGATGAGAGCTTGTCGATGGCGCTGCACAAGGACAACGTGTTCATCGACTTGTCGGGCTGGAGCCCCAAGTACTTTCAGCCGCAGATCATCCAGTACGCCAATACGCAATTGCGCAAGAAGATGATGTTCGGCAGCGATTTCCCGCTGATCCACCCGGCCAAGTGGATCGAGGCGGCCAAGGGCGTGGGCTTCAAGGACGAAGTCATGCCCGGGATCATGAAGGACAACGCCGCGCGCGTGTTGGGGCTGGTGTGAACGTGGGCGAGACGGCAGACCCCGACCACATCCGGGCATGGCAGCGGCTCGATGACCAGACCACCACATCGGGCCGGATCGAGGATGGCGATCTGGTGGCGCTGACAACGCTCGGCACCGGCCACGTCATCAACCTGGCACTGGCCGATCATCCCGAAGCGCTGGCCGACGAGGGCGCCAAAGTCATGGCCGCGGGCATGGCCTACACGCACATCCCGGTGCCGTTCGATGCTCCTGACGAGGCGCATTACCAGGCTTTTTGTCGTGCGATGGGCGCGCATCAGGGTGCGGTCCACGTCCACTGCATCATGAACTGGCGCGTTTCGGCGTTCTTCTACCGGCTCAACCGCGAGCAGGGCATGGACCGGGCGGCCGCCCGCGCGCTGCTGCACGCACAATGGGCACCCGAAACAAGCGATGATCCGCGCGCCAAAGTGTGGGCCGATTTCGTAGCCCAGGGTGACTGACGCGATGGCGAGCGACAAGGCCGGCTTCGTCCTGATCCACGGCAGCTGGCACGGCGGCTGGTGCTTCGATGATCTGGCCGCACGGTTGCGCGCGCACGGCCACGCGGTATCGGCGCCGACGCTGCCGGGCATGGGCGGGAGCGAGGCCGAACTGGCGGCGGTGACGCTGGGCCGCTGGGCTGATTTCGCACTCGACCAGTGCCGCGCCATGCGCGCGCAAGTGGGCGATGCGCCGGTGGTGCTCGCCGGGCACAGCCGCGGCGGGCTGGTGCTGAGCGCGGCTGCCGAACGTGATCCGGGCGCGATGGACGCGCTAATTTATATCTGCGCGATGATGCTGCCATCGGGCCTGTCGCGCGCACAATTCAAGACGATGGAGCAGCCCAATCCGGCGTTCGACGCGATCATTTCGCGCACGGCGGGCGGGGCGGGTACCGTGGTCGACCCGGCGCTAGCGGGCGCGGTGTTCGCGCAACTGTCACCGCCCGAGAAGGTGGCGGCGGTGCTGCCGCGCTTGATGGCCGAGCCGCATGGGCCGCGCTCCGAAGTGCTCGATCTGACGGCCGAGCGATGGGGCAGTCTCCCGCGCACTTACGTGGAATGCACAGAAGATCGCACCATTCCGATTTCCAGCCAAAGGCTGATGCAGCAGCGTTCTCCGGGCGCAGCGGTGGTCACGCTCGATGCCGATCACAGTCCCTACCTGTCGCGCGTCGAGCAACTTGCCGAGGCGCTGATTGCCGCAATTCCGCAAGGGGACCAATGACATGCGCGAAGTTCGCATCAGCCCCACCGGTCACTTCGACAACGCCGCGCGGCCTTATGCGCATATCATCGCGCTGCCGCTATCGGCGGCGATGGGCGCCGAGATCACCGGCGCCGACGTAACGCGATTGTCCGACGCCGCGCTTGCCGAAATGCAGGACGCGTTGTGGCGGCACAAGATGATCTATGTGCGGGGGGCGAGGATCACGCATGAACAGCACCGCGATTTCTCCGCGCGCTGGGGCGATTTCGCCACCGATGCCTACACGCAAGGCGTGCCCGGCGTTCCCGAAGTCCAGCCGGTGATCAAGGAAGCCGAAACCCGCACCAGGGCGCTGTTCGGCAGCGGCTGGCACACCGATTCGGCGTTCCTGCCCACGCCGCCCGCGATCAGCACGCTGCGCTCGGTCGAGGTCCCGCCCTTCGGTGGCGACACCACCTGGGCCGATTGCGCGCTGGCGTTGCGGATGCTGAGCCCGGCCATGCAGGCGATGCTGGCGCCGTTGAAAGTGCGGATGTCGGCCGAGGCGAACATCGCGACCTCGCTCAGGCTGGAGGGCAAGGCGCTGCCCTTCGCCAGCGAGCAGGCGCAGGCCGATGCGATCGCAGGCACCGCGCACCCGCTGGTTCGCACGCATCCGGTGAAGGGCGAAAAATCGCTCTATGTCGACGAGGTCTACGCTTGCGGCATCGACGGCATGACCGAATCCGAAAGCCGGCCGCTGCTCGATTTCCTGACGCGGCATATCACGCAGCACGCCTTCACCTGCCGGCTGCGCTGGGAGCCTGATATGCTGGTGATGTGGGACAACCGCCTGTGCCTCCACCTCGCGCCCAACGATTATGATGGGTATCGGCGAGAGATGTACCGCACCACGATTGCGGGCGGGGTGGTGGAGTAGCGCTGCTCAATCCCCGAAGAAATTCAGTTCCAGCAGCACGTTATTGGGGTCGGGCGTAAAGATCTGGCGCAGGCCGATAGCGGCGACGGTGTTGGTCTTGAAGTCTCGGCCCATGGCCTGGAGGCGGGCGGTGACCTCGTCATGGCCCGAGCAATTGAGCGCGACATGGTGGATTGCGCCGGTCAGCGCGCCGGGTTCGACCGGGCGTTCGAAGGTGCGCGGGCAGTCGGTGCTGTTGATGTGCACGATCGGCTTGCCCCCGGCGTACATCCATTGCGCATTCATCGGCGTCAGCGGCGGCGGGCCGTCGCGGCGTTCCAGCCCCAGCAGCGTGGCGTAGAACGTAGCGGTTTCGTCGAGCTTGTCGGTGATGATGTTGATGTGATCGAGCGCGTTGACTTGCATGGCGGGCCTCACTTTGCGCTGGCGAGCTTAGACTGACTACCTGGCAGTGACAAATCCCGACCTCAGGTCCTGAACACCACCGTCTTGTTGCCGTTCAGCAGCGCGCGGTCCTGCAAGTGCAGGCGCACGCCTTCGGCCAGCACGCGGCGTTCGATGTCGCGGCCCTTGCGCACCAGATCGTCGGGGGTGTCGGCGTGGGTGATCGCCTCGACGTCCTGGTGGATGATCGGGCCTTCATCGAGATCGGTGGTGACATAGTGCGCGGTGGCGCCGATCATCTTGACCCCGCGCGCGTGCGCCTGGTGATAGGGCTTGGCGCCCTTGAAGCCGGGCAGGAACGAATGGTGGATATTGATGCAGCGGCCCGAAAGGTAGCTGGCCATATCGTCCGACAGGATCTGCATGTAGCGCGCCAGCACGATCAGTTCGGCGCCGGTCTCCTCGACGATCGCCTTGATCTGCGCTTCCTGTTGCGGCTTGGTGTCCTTGGTGACCGGCAGGTGGTGGAACGGCATATCGCCGATCATCGACTGTTGCAGCGCTTCCCTGGGGTGGTTGCAGACGATCCCGACCACGTCCATCGGCAGTTCGCCGATGCGCACGCGGTAAAGCAGATCGCCCAGGCAATGATCGAACTTGCTGACCAGCAACAGCACTTTGGCGCGCACCGCGGTGTCGCGCATCGACCAGGTCATGCCGAATTGCTGCGCCAGGTTGCCGAAGCCGCCGCGCAGCAATTCCAGCGGAGTGCTGCCCGGATCGAACACCACGCGCATGAAGAACCGGCCGCTCTCGGTATCGTCGAATTGCTGCGCTTCAAGGATGTTGCCGCCCAGATCGGCCAGAAATCCGGTCACGCGCGAAACGATGCCGGGCCGGTCTTCGCACGAAAGGGTAAGAATCAACGGCGCAGTCATTCATGGGTCTCCCGTCCAGGTCGCTCGCATTGTTCTGGATGGTGCGCGATGGCAAGTCTCGGCACAGGCCATGACTTTTTTGGGGGTTGCCATGCCCCCAGCGCAGGCGGGCCGATGGCGATGCACCACACGGATCACCTTCCCGGAAGAAACTCTGGCTGTTGTGCTGCGCGGCGCGAGCCGAGGCCGGCGATGCGCTCGACCAGTGCGGCAACCGTCGGTTTCACGCGCCGGCGTTGGCCTTCGGTGATCATGGCCACGAGCAGGATGACGACAAGGGTCACGGCTGCAATCGCTGCGGAACGCCACGGGCCGAGCGGCACCGCGGCCAGGCACGCGGCCACCATCAGCAGCGCCGGCTGATGCAACAGGTAAAGCGTGAACGAACGGCTCGCCAGAAAACGGATCGGGCGCCGCACGGGGGCGAGCACTGCCCACAGCGGCGGGCCGAGCCGCTTCGCACCCACCAGGTGCAACGCGATGCTGGCCCCCAGAATACTGTCGCTGATGACGTAGCGCGACCAGGCGAGCCCGTTGCGCCACGCATCATGCCCGATCAGAACCTCCAGCACGTGCCGTCCGCCCTCCGACAGATGCAGCCGTTCGAACGCCGCCAGCATCACAACGGGTTGCGCGAACAGGGCAACGCTCAGTCCCATCGGCATTCTTTCGGACTTGTGCTCGACATAGGCGAGCCAGCCCATCAGCCAGATCGGGAACAGCAGCAGGATCTTGGGGCCGGCAATGATCGCGGCGGCCAGGGTGGCCAGCACTCGCTGCCCGCCCTTGAGGTAGAACAGCGCTGCAAACAGCACGTAATACCAGAATTCGTAGGAAATCGACCAGTAGGGCGTGTTCGACAGCATCTGCACCGAAACCCACGCCTCGTTCAGCATCGCGCCACCGATCGCCAGGCGGAACAACGACGATCCGGTGGTGGTCAGCCCATCGTAGAAATCGGGCGCCAGACGATGGCCGATCAGGTCGAACGCGAAGGTCAGCAGCAGGCAGGGAACGGCCACCGAATAGACGCGCGCCAAGCGGCTGGTCGCGAACGCCGCGATCGTCGGATCGCCCACTTGCACCGCGTGGCGGATCACGAAGCCCGACAGGACGAAAAAGATCGTGACGGCTTCGTGCCCATAGGCATTCCACGGTGCGCGATGGAGCCCGGTAAAGCCGAAGGCGGCCAGGTGAAACACGAACACTTCGACCGCCGCGATCAGCCGCAGGAAATCGAGATAGATGGAGAGGCCGCGCGACATGGAGTGGCGGTCCTATGGCAAATAGGTTTACGCAACCCGAATGCCGGTGGGCCGAACAGCTTCAGTTTTTGGGCCTGAGCGCATCCGTCTTGCGCGCGGCGCGGCTGCCGACTTCGGCAAGGAGAGCGGACAGGCCGAGCCAACTCCTTGCCATTGTTCGAAGTCCGTCCGCCAAAGCTGGCCAACCTGCGCTGCACGGGCTAGTCCTTGGTCCACCGTGCGCCAAACTCGGGCCAACGCATCGTGACCCTGGAGTATCGATGACGACGCCGGACAAACATCAGCCAATCCATTGGGAATCAAGGAACCTCATCCGCGCGATCGAAGCGGCGGGTGTGGCGCTGTGGGCGTGGAATGTGGACTCCGATAACCTTACATTGGACGATCACGCTTACGATCTGTGGGGCGTGGAGCGCTGCAAGGACGTGACGTTCGAAGACCTTTCGGCGCATATCCATCCCGCCGATCGCGATCGTGTGCGTGCCGCTTTCAACGCCACGCGCGCGATCATCGGTGCTTTCGAGATCGATTTCCGCGCGATCGTCAATGGCGAGCTGAAGTGGATCGCCGCACGCGGGCAGGGCGATGATGAAGGCATCATCAACCGGGTCATGTTCGGCATTTTCCTCGACGTCACCAGCCGCAAGCAGGCCGAGGAAGGCCGCGAACTGCTCGCCGGCGAAATGAGCCACCGCGTCAAGAACCTGCTGGCGATCGCCTCGGGGCTGACCGCGATTACCTCGCGATCGACCACCACCGTCGACGAGATGGCGCACGAATTGACCCTGCGGCTGACCGCGCTGGGCCGCGCGCACGATCTGGTGCGGCCGGTTCCGGGCCAAACCCATGCACCATCCTCGCTTCTGGGCGATCTGCTGACCGTGCTGCTGGCGCCTTACGACGATCTGGGCGCGTTCAGCGGGCGGATCAGGGTGTCGGTGCCGCGCATCAGCGTGGGCGAAGCGTCGACCACGGTGCTGGCGCTGATCATCCACGAACTGGCCACCAATTCGCTAAAATACGGGGCGCTGTCGGTCAATACGGGCACGCTCGATGTGTCGAGTTCGGCGCATGACGCGGCAATCACGATCGTCTGGGCCGAACGGGGTGGCCCGAAAGTCACGGCGCCAACGGGTCCCGCGGGCTACGGCAGCCGCTTGGTCGAACGCAGCATCACGGGGCATTTGCGCGGATCTATTGTATACGACTGGGCGGAAGAGGGCCTGGTCGTTACGCTGCTGGTCGATCCGAACCGGCTGGCGAGCTGATTCCCGAAGCGAATGCGCAGAGCCGCACTGGCGCTAAAAGATGACCGCGAGTTCATTTGAATGCACGCGATCGGGGCGGCTAGTAACCCAACCGGACAAGGACCGGGGGTACGGCATGGAAAACAGGGTTGCGGGCGACGATCGGCTGCATGTGATGCGCAATGCGCAAGGCTATCACCGCGCCATCGCAGCGGTTGCGGTTGCCGAGGGTGAGGTGCTGGCGCCGTTCGGCGCGCGCGAAACGCGCGATGTGCCCAATTACCTGACCGTGCAGACCGGCCCGGATGCTCATATCCTGCTGGCGCCAGAGCACCTTCAATACATCAACCACAGTTGCGATCCGAACGTGTTCTTCGACACCGCGCGCATGGAAATCCGCGCGCTCCACCCGATCGCGCCGGGCGACGAGATCACGTTCTTCTACCCGTCGACCGAATGGTCGATGGACCGCGCGTTCGCTTGCAGCTGCGCAAGCCGGGATTGCCTGGGGCAAGTTGCGGGTGCGGATCAGCTCGATGCCCGTTCGCTCGCCCGCCACCGCTTCAACGGCCATATCCTCGACGAGCTGGCAGAGCGGATCGCCACGGTCGCGGCATAAGCGCAAGAAATTCTAGCGCTGCAACCGGGCCAGGAATGCGCGCGCCTGTTTCGGTTCACCCACGGCTTCGGCGCCGGGCGGGCCGCGTTCGGCCATGAATTCGGCATGGAGCGCGAAGACCTCCATGCCCAGCCCCGCGCGCGCCTCGTCGATGTCTTCGGCAAGCTCTGCAAGCTGTGCGATCAGCGGCGCGACGCGCGCGCGATCGTTGCGGTCCTGCCGGTGATCGAACAGGCCCCAGGATCCGGCCACGGTGTGTTCGAGCGCTTCGACCAGCGCGGCGGTGTAATCGGCTTCGAGATCGCACCGCTTGCGATCGAGCCGTTCGAGCCGGTCAGCGCGGGCCATGTGCAAGTCCTGTCATGCCAAATCCGTTCACGATACGCGCCACACCCTTGGTCCGTCCGGCGCCAGATAGCACGCGCCCGGACAAATCAAGACCGGCTTGTTGGACAGCGCAAGGCCAGGCGCGCGACTCCCGCGAAAGGCGTGCTTCGTTTTTCGATCAAGTAAGGTGCAATTGCTGCTCGACCTGCTTGCGCCGATACACGAATAAGGCGACGGGGTGTGCCCGGCCGAGTGTAGGGGCGAGGACAGTGGCATTGCTTCGAGGGGGAAGTGCCGGAGTGACAGCAATTTACGCCGTGCGCGATCCGCGCGGGATCATCGAGCAATCGCCGATGGGCCTGCGCCAATGGATCGTGGTCGGTTTGATGATCGCGCTCAACGCGCTGGACGGGTTCGACGTGCTCTCCAGCGCGTTTGCCGCGCCTGGCCTGGCGA
The DNA here is from genome assembly GCF_025351285.1 of Novosphingobium sp. GTDB lineage: Bacteria > Pseudomonadota > Alphaproteobacteria > Sphingomonadales > Sphingomonadaceae > Novosphingobium. Next base: position 6,114 of record NZ_JANXWG010000054.1, on the reverse strand, counting down.
AGGAGTGGGGCGTCCCGCGTGAGGCGCTGGGCGTGGTGCTTTCGGCAGAACTGGTCGGCATGGGCTTTGGTTCGATGCTGCTGGGGGGTCTGGCCGACAAGTTCGGGCGCAAGCCGCTCATGCTGGTGTGCCTGGTCGACATGGCTCTGGGCATGTTCATGGCGCACAATGCGCATGGGGTTGGCGATCTGACCGCATGGCGCTTCGTCACCGGGATCGGCATCGGCGGGATGCTGGCCGCCACCAATGCGGTCACCGCCGAAGTATCGAGCACCGCGGGCCGCAGCCTGGCGATGTCGCTCTACGTCGTGGGCTATCCGCTTGGGGGGGTGATCGGCGGATATGCCGCGCAAACCTGGCTCCTGGTCGATTATGATTGGCGTGCGGTGTTTCTGTTCGGCGCGGTGGTGACCGCGCTGCTGATGCCGCTGGTGCTGTGGCTGGTGCCCGAAACTCCGGCGTTCTTCGCAGCGACCCGGCCGGCGGGTGCGATCCAGAAGATCAACCGCTCGCTCACGGCCTTCGGCCTGCCGCTGATCGGCGGTCTCCCGGAACGCACGGCTGGCGCGCCCAAGCCGCGCTTCACCGACATCCTGTCCAACCCGAAACTGCGCCCCGTCACGCTGCTGCTGGCATTCGCTTACCTGTTCCACACGATCACCTTTTATTTCGTGCTCAAGTGGGCGGTGAAGATCGTGGCAGACGCCGGCTTCACCCAGCCGCAAGCGGCCAGCACGCTGACTTTCGCCAACGTGGGCGGAGTGATCGGCGGGCTGCTGTTCGGCCTGGCCATGAAGCGCTGGCACATCAAGGCGCCGACGATCACGGTGCTGCTTCTGGGGATCGTGGCGGTTACCTGGTTCGGCATGGGCCATGACACGCTATGGGGCTGGCGGTTTGCCGCGGGGTTGGCGATGTTCTGCACCAATGCCGCAATCGTCGGCTTTTATGCTGCCCTCGCGCTGGGCTTTCCCGCTTATGCACGCGCCACCGGCACCGGCTTCGTGCTCGGGATCGGGCGCGCCGGGGCGGCTGGTTCACCGATTCTGGCCGGCTTCCTGTTCAAGGCGCTGGGCAACGATCACCTTGCGCTGGTCGCATCGATCATGGCGATGGGATCGGCGGTCGCGCTGGTGCTGGTGGCCATGTTGCCGCTGCGCGATGGCGATGAGCTTGAACCTGTGCCAGCCTGCCGACCGCTAGACTGATCCAAACCCCACAACTTTGTTATCGAGGAGACAACCGATGAAGACCCGTGCCGCCGTAGCCTTCGCCCCCAAGACCATGCTCGAGATCGTCGAACTCGACCTCGAAGGCCCCAAGGCCGGCGAAGTGCTGGTCGAAATCATGGCGACGGGTATCTGCCACACCGATGCCTACACGCTCGATGGGCTGGACAGCGAGGGCCTGTTCCCCAGCGTGCTCGGCCACGAAGGCGCCGGGATTGTGCGCGAAGTGGGCGCAGGCGTCACGTCGGTGAAGCCGGGCGATCACGTGATCCCGCTTTACACCCCCGAATGCCGCCAGTGCAAAAGCTGCCTCAGCGGCAAGACCAACCTGTGCACCGCGATCCGCGCCACGCAGGGCCAGGGCCTGATGCCCGACGGCACTTCGCGGTTCAGCTACAAGGGCCAGACCATCTTCCACTACATGGGCTGCTCCACTTTCTCGAACTTCACCGTGCTGCCCGAAATCGCAGTGGCGAAAATCCGCGAAGACGCGCCATTCCAGTCGAGCTGCTACATCGGCTGCGGCGTCACCACCGGCGTGGGCGCGGTGGTCAATACCGCCAAGGTCCAGGTAGGCGATAATGTGGTCGTGTTCGGGCTCGGCGGGATCGGGCTCAACGTGATCCAGGGCGCGCGACTTGCGGGCGCGGGCAAGATCGTCGGCGTCGACATCAACCCGTCGCGCGAGGAATGGGGCCGCAAGTTCGGTATGACCGACTTCCTCAACAGCAAGGGCCTGAGCCGCGAGGAGACAGTCGCCGCGATCGTCGCGCTGACCGACGGCGGCGCCGACTATACCTTCGACGCCACCGGCAACACCGAAGTGATGCGCACCGCCTTGGAAGCCTGCCACCGCGGCTGGGGCACGTCGATCATCATCGGCGTGGCCGAAGCCGGCAAGGAAATCGCCACGCGCCCGTTCCAGCTCGTGACCGGCCGCAACTGGCGCGGCACCGCGTTCGGCGGTGCCAAGGGCCGCACCGACGTGCCCAAGATCGTCGACATGTACATGACCGGCAAGATCGAGATCGACCCGATGATCACCCACGTCATGGGGCTGGAAGACATCAACAAGGCCTTCGACCTGATGCACGCCGGCGAGAGCATCCGCTCGGTCGTCGTGTTCTGAATCTGTTACTCAGGAGAATAGGCTATGTTTTCACACACATTTCTCGGCACCAACAACATCGATGCCGCGCGCAAGTTCTATGACGCGACGATGGCCGCGCTCGGTTACGCCGGCATGCCGCTGCCTCACGGCACCGCCTATCCCAGCCCCAGCGGCGCGCTGATCGTGGCCAAGCCCGCCAACGGTGAACCGCACACCGTCTCGAACGGCCACACGCTGGGCTTCAAGGCTGTGGAATCGAGCAAGGTCGATGCCTGGCACGCCGCCGGCCTTGCCAATGGCGGTGCGGACGATGGCGCGCCCGGCGTGCGTCCAAACTCGCCCGGCCAGCAATACGGCGCCTATTTGCGTGACCCCGACGGCAACAAGATCTGCGCCTTCGCGCCCAACCCGAACGCGGACTGAGAGGCGGGCGGGGCATCAGCAGCGTGGTGGTGTTTCGACATTTGCCAATGGCTTGTCAGCCTGTAGGTTGAGATAAAGTTCGCAACCAGGGATGACCGTAGTATGAGCGATGATTGCCTAAATTGCGGAGCAAAAATCACGTCTGGCGGCATAATTAAGGCGCCGAATCCGCGAAAGAGCGATGCGGACATCAATTTTGTAAATTTTATTGAGGGAATGTCGTATCCAGAACTATGCGACAAGTGTGGCTACGATAAAATCTTGAAAGCACGGAATAGGGTGCATGAGGCTGTTGGCGATCTTTCCGATATAATTAAACAAAATATACATTTTTTCCCAATGTTTACATCAGGAATGTGGGGTCAAATCGGACCGGTAAAATTGATTGGAATGGTGACCGCCAACGTGACGGTTGGGACTGGTTTTTTCAACGAGTTCAGTCAGGGTATTTCTGACATTTTTGGTACGATAAACGTGGATTCGGGCATGGCGTCCAAAGTGAACAGCGGAGAAGCGGCGGCAAGGGCCATCGTTGTAAACAAGGCCATCTCGTTGGGCGCTAACTGCGTCTTGGCGGTCGATATCGATTATGGAACGACCGCCAACAACGCCGCCACAGTTAATATGCAAGGAACCGCTGCATTTATTGAGAACATCGACAACGTGCTTGAAGCTGGATCAGCACTACGCGCGAAAAAGCTCTCGAACTCGATCGCAAATATGGAGATCACGCGCGGTTGGCTGAGGGGAGAACTCATCCCGACTGACGAAACATGCAGCCTTCGGACTTGAGATTCGACATGAACATCTACTTCGCCGAAATTCCCCCATCCACCTTCAATTCCGCCCCCGTCACGAACTTGCTCTCGTTGCTGGCGAGATACAGCACCGCGTTGGCGATATCGTTCGGTTCGCCCACGCGGCCGATCGGGATCTGGCGTGCCAGTTTGCCCATGATGACCTCTTTGGCGTGACCCGAACTGGCGACCATGCCGTCTAGGATCGGGGTGTCGATGAAGGTCGGGTGGACCGAGTTGCAGCGGATATCCCAGCCCTTTTTGCCGCAGTAGAGCGCGACCGACTTCGACAGCATCCACACTGCCGCCTTGCTGGCGTTGTAGCCGGGCATGGTGTCACTGGCGATCAACCCCGCGATCGACGAGATGTTGACGATCGAGCCGGGCTGGTTGTCCATCATCAACGGCAGCGCGGTCTGGCACCCAAGGAACACGCTGTCGACATTGACCGCAAACCCGCGCCGCCATTCTTCCAAGGTGCAAGTCTCGATATTGCCGCGCACGCCGATCCCGGCGTTGTTGACCAGGATCGATAGCCCGCCCATGGCGCTGGCGGCGAGCGCGATCGCGGCTTTCCAGTCGTCTTCGCTGGTCACGTCGTGGCGCATGGAAAATGCCGTGCCCGCGCCGCATTCGGCATCGATCGCGGCGGCCTGTTCGGCGGCGCCATCGGCATTGATGTCGGTCAGCAGCACCTTGGCGCCCTCGCGCGCCAGCATCCACGACGTTGCAGCGCCCAGTCCCTGCGCCGCGCCCGTAACCAAAGCCAGCTTGCCGTTTACGCGCCCCATGATGATCCTCTCCGTTTATCGTCTTTTCAGAAATTCCACGCCTAGCACGGTCAGCAACTTCACGTCGATCGCATCGCCCAAAGCGCGGCGATCGGCAATGAAGTCGGCCAAACCCGCCAGCGGCACGCGATGGACGGTGATATTCTCGCCCGGAACCCCGCCACCGGGGCCGATCTTTTCCAGATCGTGCGCGGCGAACAGCGAGAAACTTTCGCTGACCATGCCGGGCGAGGAATAGAATTCTCCGAGCGGCTCCATTCGGCCCGCGCGGTAACCGGTCTCTTCCTCCAGTTCGCGCGCCGCCGCAATCGAGGCGTCCTCGTTGGCATCATCATCATGATCGCCGATCAGCCCGGCGGGCAGCTCAACGCAAACCTTACCCAATGGCACGCGAAACTGCTCGACCAGGATTACATGGTTCTCGGCATCCACCGCAAGGATCACCGCAGCGCGGATGTTGCGCGCGCGGCTGACATATTCCCACGTGCCCCGCTTCTTGGCCACGACGAAGCGGCCCTCCCACATGATCTCTTCGGGAAGCTCGGCGTTATCGGTCATGCAGGATCAAACCTCGATCAGGCGGTCGGGAATGTCGTTTGTCGCGGCGGCGCGCGGCGGCAGGTGCTCGGCCAGCACGGTGCCGACCTTGCCGATCGCGGCGACCATGCCATCAGCCACGCGGCCCTGCCGGATCGGCCCGAGCAGCGCGTGCATCGCATCGCCCCACACGTCGGGCGAAACTTTCGAGGCAATCGCCGCATCGGCCAGGATCACAGCACGGTGTTCGGCCAGGCTCAGGTAAACCAGCACGCCCGTCCGCCCCGCGCTGCGCTGTTCGGCGCCCAGCTTGAACGCGGTGACCGCGCGCGCCTGAACCCGCGCTGCCTTGATCGCCGATGGCACCAGCCACAACCGCAACGGCTGCCACATCTGCAACAACACCATGCCCGCGAATTTGAGCGTGGCGACGGTCAGCGCCAGGCTCAGCACATCGCGCGGGGTCCAAACCTCGCCCCAGCGGCCGAGCACGCGATCGACCAGCCCGAGGTAGAACGCCGGCGCCATATCGAGCACTGCCAGCGCCAGCAGCGCCACGAACGCGCTCCATGCCAGCGCCACGTCCCAATAGCCATCGGCGATCGGGCTGAGCACGGTGACGATCTCGCCCGAACTGTGCGTTTCGGCTTGGGTGACTGCGGCCGCGATGGCTGCGCGGTCGGTGTCGGTGAGGGGGGGCAGGGCCATGTTACCAGTCCCCCGAGGCGCCGCCGCCGTCGAAGCTGCCGCCCCCACCGCCGCCAAAGCCGCCGCCATCCGAACCGCCGCCCCAGTCGCTGCCGCCGCCCCAAGATCCGCCGCTGCTGCCGCCGCCCAGTTGGCGTGCAATCGCATTGGCCGCCAGGTTGCTCGCAAGCCCGCCGAGGAACCCGCCGCCGAAGCCGCCACCGCCGGGAGGATAGACCGAGACGCCGTCCTTGCCATAACGCCGCCCACCGCCGCGCATCGCGCGCAGCATCGGCAGGACAAAAAAGAAGAACACGATCACCAGAAACACGATCGTGCCGAAGCCGATCTGCGGCTGTTGCGCTTGCCGCGAATGGGCTTGTGCCTTCGCCGCGGCTTCGGCCGCCAGTTTCTGCGCTTCCTCGGGCGGGAGCTGGATCAGTGTGGCAAGCTGGTCGATACCGGCATTGATTCCGCCGGCATAATCGCTCGCCTTGAACTTCGGCGCGATCTGCGTGTTGATCACCACGCTCGATACC
>NZ_JANXWG010000109.1 GCF_025351285.1 Novosphingobium sp. | reverse complement strand
CGCACCCGGGTGGCCAATCCGATTTCAGCCTGTTCCGAGCCCGGCTCGAATCCGCAGGTCCTTTGCGCCCCGGCGAAAAACGTCTTGGCTCCATCGAGCTGGCCTTGTCCGAACTGCTGGCCGCGCAAGGCCTGCCGGCGCCGCAAATCGTGGTCGTCGAACGCGATATGCACGCCGATCCGCTCGGCTCCGTCTGGCTGGAACAGCGCCGCCGGATCGTGCGGCTCGACAATCAACCGTTGCCATCGCGTCTCATCATCGCCTCGATCCACCGGCCCGATGGCGCTTGGCTGACCACGCGGCTGGTGGCGCCCGGCGGTGAGCGGCACATCATCCTCAGCCTGTTCCTGCAGACGCTGTTTCTTTACATGGTGCTGGTCGGCGCGGTTGCGCTGATCGTGCGGCGGATCACCCGGCCACTCGCCGCCCTGACCCGGCGGGTCGAGGAATTTGCGCGCGATCGCACGCTCGTTGGCCAGCTTTCACCAAGCGGGCCCGACGACATTCGCCGGCTGTTTGCCGCGCACAACGCGATGGAAACGCGGATCACGGGGTTGCTCGATGAAAAGGACGTGATGCTCGGCGCGATCGGGCACGATCTCAAGACCCCGCTCGCGGCGTTGCGCGTGCGGATCGAATCGGTCGAAAACGATGCCGATCGCGCGCCGATGGCGGCGGGGATCGAAGACATCAACCGCACGCTGGACGATATCCTGTCGCTGGCGCGCGTGGGCCGCCCGACAGACCCGCTCGAACCCACCGAACTGGGCGCGCTGGTCGGCGCGGTGGTCGACGAATACGAAGACATGGGCGAACCGGTCATTCTCGCGGCCAGCGAGCGCATCGTGTTGCCGCTGCGCGCCACCTGGCTGCGGCGCGCGTTGCGCAACCTGGCGTCGAACGCGGTGCGCTACGCCGGATCGGCGCGGGTCACGCTGCGGCGCGAAGCCGTTGGCCATGGCGCAAAGCCGGGCTTCGCGGTGCTGGTCGTCGAGGACGATGGGCCGGGCATTCCCGAAGCCGATGTCGACCGCATGGTCGAACCGTTCACCCGGCTCGAAGCCTCGCGCAACACCGGCACCGGCGGCGCCGGCATCGGACTGACACTGGCCCGCGCCATCGCCGAACAGCACGGCGGTTCGCTCACACTGGCCAACCGGCGCAGCCCCGACGGCACAGTGATCGGCCTGAGCGCGACGATCCGGCTGCCGCTATAGCCGCGCTTTAACGCAGCAGGTTGCCAAACAACCCGCGCGCAAACCGGCCGACGGTTTCGCCGCCCAGCGCGGTGCCGATCGCACCCGCCGCGGCGCTCGCGGCCGATGCCAGCGGCGATCCACCAACCTTGCGCCCGGTCATCTGCCGCGCGAGCATGCCACCCGCCGAGGCCGCCGCAGCACCGAACGCGGCTTTCCCCGCCCGCTCCCACAGCGATGGCGACTGCCGCGCCTGCGCGCGCTGCGCGTCGGGGCCCTGCTCGGCCACGACTTGCGCCGCAGCGGTCGCATCGGCGGCCTTCTGCGTCAGTACTTCGGACGCCGATTCGCGATTGACCGCGGTGTCGTACTTGCCACCGAACGGGCTGATGGACTTGATCACCGCGCGTTCCTGGTCGGTCAACGGCCCGATCCGCGAGCGGGGCGGCGCGATGCGGGTGCGCTGGACAACGGTAGGCGCGCCCTCCTCGTCGAGCACCGAAACCAGCGCCTCGCCCGTCTTCAACTCGGTGATCGCACGCGCCACATCGAGATCGGGGTTGATGCGGAAGGTGTCGGCGGCGGCCTTGATCGCGCGCTGATCGCGCGGGGTGAACGCGCGCAAGGCGTGCTGGACGCGGTTGCCGAGTTGCCCGGCGATCTTTTCGGGCACATCGATCGGGTTCTGCGTGATGAAATAGACGCCGACGCCCTTCGATCGGATCAGCCGCACCACCTGCTCCACCTTGTCCATCAGCGCGGTGGGGGCATCGTCGAACAGCAGGTGCGCCTCGTCAAAGAAGAACACGAGCTTGGGCTTTTCGGGATCGCCGACTTCGGGCAGCGCTTCGAACAAGTCGGTCATCAGCCACAGCAGGAAGGTGGCGTAGAGCTTGGGGCTCTGCATCAGCTTTTCGGCGGCGAGCACGTTGATCACGCCGCGGCCCTGCTCATCAGTGCGGATGAAATCGTTGATTTCCAGCGCCGGCTCACCGAAGAATCGATCAGCGCCCTGGCTTTCGAACGCCAGCAACTGCCGCTGGATCGTGCCCACGCTGGCCTTCGAGATATTGCCGTACTTGGTGATCAGTTCGGACGATTTCTCGCCGCAGGTCATCAGCACCGCTTGCAGATCGGCCAGGTCGAGCAGCAGCAGCCCGTTGTCATCGGCATAGCGGAAGGCGATGTTGAGCACGCCTTCCTGCGTATCGTTCAGCGCCATCAGCCGCGACAGCAGCAGCGGCCCCATTTCCGAGATCGTGGTGCGCACCGGGTGGCCGCGTTCGCCGTAAAGATCCCAGAACACCACCGGGTTGTCGCGCCAGGCGTAGTCGGTGATGCCGAGATCCTTGGCGCGCTGGATCAGCATGTCGGCGTTCTTGGCCAGCGGGCTGCCGGGCATCGCGATCCCCGCCAGATCGCCCTTCACGTCGGCCATGAACACCGGCACGCCATCGGCCGAAAACTGTTCGGCGATCGTCTGCAGCGTCACGGTCTTGCCGGTGCCGGTCGATCCGGCGATCAGCCCGTGGCGATTGGCGCGGCGCAGGCGGAGGCGCTGTGGTTGCTTGTCGTCGCCCAATCCGATGAAGATGTCGTCCATGTCTGCGCGTCGTCCCTGACTTCTGCCCGAAGTGGCCATGATGACGCGCGGCTTACCGATTCGTGAGGCCGGGTGCGAGCAGCTTTTGCATCCACCGCGCATGGCCGATAGAAGCGCGCCACCGTGCTGACCGCTTCCCCCTTCATCCTGCTCGACGATGCGCGCGACGATACGCACCCTGGCGGCGCGGCGCCCGCGCGGCTGTACCGCGATCCCCTGGAAGTGGTGGTCGCGCGACGGCCCGAGGAGGTGGGGGCGGCGCTTGACCGGTTGGGCTCGGGTGAGGGCGAGTGGGCGGGCTATCTTGCTTACGAGGCCGGTCTGGCGCTCGAACCCCGTCTTGGCGCAATGGCTGCACGGCGCAGCGGGGCGGCGGGGCCACTGGTGTGGTTCGCGCGCTTTGCCGGGCACACTGCGATCGCGGCGGCGGATGTGGCGGACTGGCTGGCCGCCAACGGATCCGGACCAGCGCGGATCGGGCCGATGGTGCCGCAAGTCTCGCTCGGCGGGTACGCGCGCGCTTTTGCCGGGGTGACCGAGGCGATCCACGCCGGCGACATCTACCAGGCCAACCTGACGTTTCCGCTGGCCGGCAGCTATCATGGCGATCCGCTGGCGCTTTACGCCGCGGTCCGCGCCGATGCGCGTGCGGGCTATGGCGGGGTGGTGTGGGACGGTTCGCACTGGCTGTTGAGCTTTTCACCCGAACTGTTTTTCAAAAGCGACGGCCAGGCAGTGACCGTGCGGCCGATGAAGGGCACCGCGCCGCGTGGGCGCACCGATGCCGAGGACGCGACGAACCGCACCGCGCTGGCCGACAACGCCAAGGACCGCGCCGAAAACCTGATGATCGTCGACCTGATGCGCAACGACCTTTCGCGCGTAGCCGAACCGGGCAGCGTGCGCGTGGAGGCGCCCTTCGCGGTCGAGACATATCCGACGCTGCATACGATGGTGACGACAATCTGCGCGCGCGTTCGGTCCGGGACGGACCAGCAAGAATTGCTGCGGGCGATCTTCCCCTGCGGATCGATCACCGGTGCGCCGAAAATCCGGGCGATGGAGCTGATCGACGCGTTGGAACGCGATGCACGCGGGGCCTATTGTGGCGCGATCGGCCGAATCGGAGGGGCCAGCAAAGAACAAGCCGGCCAAAATCCTGCTGGAGAGGCAGCGTTCAATGTGGCAATCCGCACCTTGCGCCTCGATCCGAGGGCGGGTCGTGCAGTGATGGGGGTGGGGTCGGCAGTCGTCGCCGATTCCGGCATGCTGGCCGAGCGGCGCGAATGCGTGATGAAGGGGCGTTTCTTGTCGTTGTCCGTGGGCCAGGCCGACCTGATCGAGACGATGCATTTCGATCCGCACCTGGGCGTGGCATTGCTCGAATTGCACCTCGAACGCATGCGCGCGAGTGCGGCCGAACTGGAGATTGCGTTCGATCGGCATAGCTTGCGCAACGCGATCCAGGCGCTGTGCTTCGACATTGCCGAACCGGCCAAGCTGCGGCTGATGGTGGCGCGCAGCGGCGCACACACGCTGGAAGTGGCGCCGCTGCCCGCGCCGTTGACCGAACCCGCGATCTGCGCGGTGATCCCGCTGCCGGTCGCAACGGGTGACTGGCGGCTGCGTCACAAGACCAGCGACCGCGCTTTCTACGAGGACGCGCACAGCGCCGCCCTGAAGGCCGGAGCGCTCGAGGCCTTGTTCCTGCGCGACGACGGCCTGTTGACCGAGGGGACATTCACCTCGCTGTTCGTGGCACGCGATGGATTGCTGGTGACGCCACCGACCGGGCTGGGGTTGCTGCCCGGCGTATTGCGCCAGAGCCTGATCGACGCGGGCCGCGCGATCGAAGGCGAAGTGCGGATCGAGGACCTCGCCAATGGCTTCCACATCGGCAACGCCCTGCGCGGATTGATCCCGGCGCGATTGCTCGGCGCATGAGCGAGGCGCGGATCGCTGCTGCGCTGGCGCGGATCGCGCCCTCGGGCACCAACGCGATGACCGACCGCGCCTTCGCGCTGCGGGCCGAGGGGCGCGACGTGATCTCGCTCTCGGTGGGCGAGCCCGATTTCCCTACCCCGCCGCACGTGATCGCCGCCGCACATGCCGCGCTCGATGCGGGGGACACGCGCTATACGCCGGTTGCCGGCACCGCGGCGCTGCGCGAGGCCGCCGCGCTGCATTTTGCCCGCGATCTCGGCATCGAAACTACGCCGAGCCGGGTGATCGCCAGCGCGGGCGGCAAGCAATCGATCTTCCTGGCGCTGCTGGCCACGCTCGATCCGGGCGACGAAGTGCTGATCTCGGCGCCGTGGTGGGTCAGTTATCCCGAGATCGCGCGGTTTTCGGGCGCGACGGTGGTACCGCTACCGACCGGTTCGGCCGACGGTTTCCGCATTTCGCCCGAACAACTCGAAGCCGCGATCACGCCCGCCACGCGCTGGCTGCTGCTCAACAGCCCCGGCAACCCGACTGGAGCGACCTATTCGGCGGCGCAGTTGCAAGCGCTCGGCGAAGTGCTCCGCCGGCACCCGCAAATTCTGGTGCTGAGCGACGATATCTACGCTCCGCTACGCTACACACCCGGCGCCCACGCCACACTCAGCGTTGTGTGTCCCGATCTGGCTGAGCGAGTTCTGACCGTCTCGGGCGTGTCGAAAAGCCACGCGATGACCGGCTTTCGCATCGGTGTCGCCACCGGCCCCAAATGGCTGGTGCACGCGATGGAACGATTGCAATCGCACGCCTCGGGCAACCCCTGCTCGATCAGCCAGGCTGCCGCCGCTGCTGCTTTCAACGGCCCGCAGGACTTCCTGGCCGAGTGGCGCGAGCGCTTCCGTGTCCGCCGCGACCGCGTTGTCGCCGCGATCAATGCCATTCCCGGCCTCTCCACCCCCGTGCCCGATGGCGCGTTTTATTGCATGGTCGATGCGAGCGCCTTGCAACCGCGTTTCGGCACCGATCAGGCGCTGGCGTTGCACTTGCTCGAACACGGCGTCGCGGTTGTCGCGGCTTCGGCGTTCGGTGGCGACGTCGCCCGCTTCTGGGGATTCCGTATCAGCTTTGCCGCCGACGATGCTCGGCTCGACGCTGCGCTTGACCGCATCGCCAAGGCACTCACGTAATGACCAACCTGACGAATTTGGCTGGCCGCATCCTGTTCGAAGACGGCGAGGCGCTGGTGATCGACAAGCCGGCCGGGCTGCCGCTCGACCGACCCCGCGCGGGAGGCGAAAGCCTGGACGATCATATCGAAAGCCTCAAGCTCGGTTTCCACCGGCCGCCGCTGCCAGTCCACCGGCTCGATCGCGACACCTCGGGTTGCCTGCTGCTCGCGCGCAACACACGGGCGCATAAGCGTTTTTCCGCGGCGTTCGAGGCCCGGCAGGTGGAAAAGGTCTATCTCGGCGTGCTGGCCGGCGATGCGCCGGGCGAAGACGGAACGATTGCGCTCAACTTGTCCAAAATCAGTTCGGTCAAGGACGGCTGGCGGATGATCGCGGCGAAAAAGGGCAAGGACGCGGTCACGCATTGGCGCGTGATCGAGCGGCGCCAGGCCGGCAATGGCGCAGCCCTGACGCTGATTGAATTCCGCCCAGAAACCGGCCGCACGCACCAGATCCGCGTCCACGCGCTGACCGGTCTCGGCCATCCACTGCTCGGCGATCCGATCTACGGCGAAGGCAAGCCCGGCCACGGGGCAAAGCGGACGATGCTCCATGCAAGCAGCCTGACGGTTCAGCGCGGCGACAAACCTGCGATCCACGCAAGCGCGCCGATGCCCGCCGACTTCGCCGTGTTCGGGTTCGCCGAACCGGCGCCGTCGCTGTCCGAACCGCCGATCCCTGTCGAGCCGAGCGATGGCTGATGACGATCTGGTCGCGCGCGCGCTGGCGCTCGTTTCGGAAAGCTTCATTGCCGCGACCGGCCCGGGTGGACAGAACGTCAACAAGGTCTGCAAAACTCCCCCTTGATTCAAATAATGCGGGCCAGTGTCCACGCGGTTATGATCGCACAATGACAAACGCCTACAGTTTCATTCGGTTCAGCAGCCCCGCTCAAATGAAGGGTGATAGTTTACGACGCCAGCTTGCTAAAGCAGAGCGCTTCGCGGCTGAACGAGGCCTTGATCTCGATAGCACTTATAGGGCGCTGGGTGTCTCTGCATTTACGGGAAAGCACCGGGTCAAAGGTGCGCTCGCCGCATTTCTGAATGCTGTTCGCACTGGCGAGATCGCAAAGGGAAGCTGGTTGCTCGTAGAGAATGTAGATCGTCTTTGGACTTGTAACGGTTTTGCGCCGGTCACTTGAGAGTTTAACACTCGATCAAGGAGACCGATGAGATGAAGAAGCATACAGAAGATTTCAAGCGTGAGGCGGTGCGGATTGCGCTGAGCAGCGGGCTGTCGCGGCGGCG
>NZ_JANXWG010000071.1 GCF_025351285.1 Novosphingobium sp. | reverse complement strand
GGCGAAATGGTGGTCGTGCCGATCGTGCCACTGCCGCTTGGCCTCACCATCGACTGGATCACCGCGCACCACGGCCGCATCGTCGGCCGGCTCAACCAGGGCCCGATGGTCATGGTGTTCGGCCGCCGCGCCGACTTGCTCGGCACCGCTCTCGCCCATGGCGCGCTCCTGATCCGGTTGCCCGGCGCGCTTTGCAGCCGATCGATGTGAAGAAAAGTACGCAGCCCTACACGCCGCAAATCTGCAAAGCCCGGGAGTGCGTGGCCGATGGCCAGTGCATTTATCGTCAATTTTTCAGTAATTTAAAGCACAAACCGGTCACTTGTCCTTCATGACCCAGATCCCGTCCCATTCGCCCTCTGGCGGGGTGGCGCGGAGGACTTCGCAGCGGCCGAGGTACGTTCTGGACAAGCCGTCGCCGGGATTGAGCGACAGGCATTTGTCGAAGCGAGTGATGGCCTTGTCCCACTCGGCGGCGCGGTAGGCGCGGATGCCGTCGTTGAAGTATTCGGTCACGTCGAGCAGGTTGGGGAAGCTTTCAGCGGTGTGGTAATCGAGCATTTCAAACACCTTGACCGGCTTGGTCTTGCCCTTGACCACGACCAGGTCGACGTCGCGCAACCGGTAGGTGCCCTTGAATTTGGATACTGTGGATTCGCCCACCAGGATGCGCGCGGAATAGGCCTTGCACGCCGATTCGAGCCGGCTGGCCAGGTTCACGCCATCACCGATCAGCGTGTAGTCCATCCGCTTGGGGCTGCCGATATTGCCCGAAACTACCATGTCGGTGTTGAGCCCGACGCCCATGTCGACCGTTTTCAAGCCCTTGGCCTTGCGCACATCGTTCCAGGCCCACAGTTCGCGGATCATCGAAATGGCGGTGCGCGCGGCGCGATCGGGGTCGTCGTCGTGCGGGATGGGCAGGCCGAAGCAGGCCATGATCGCATCGCCGATGAACTTGTCGAGCATGCCGCCTTCGCGGGTGATGCAATCGACCATCATCGTGAAATATTCGTTCAGGAATGCGACGGTTCCTTGCGCGCCGTATTCCTCGGTGATGGTCGTGAAGCCGCGCACGTCGGTGAACATGATCGTGGCTTCGGCGCTGATCCCGCCAAGCAGGTCGTGCGTATCGCCTTCGAGCATCTGCGCCGCGACGACCGGATCGATATAGCGAGACATCGTTGATTTCATGCGTTTTTCGGCGCTGATATCCTCGAACATCAGCATCGAGCCCAATTCCTTGTCGCTCTCGGCGGCGACCAAGGGCATGACGGTAAGGTTGACCGACCTGGTCACCGTGCCGAGCTTGACCGTGGCATCGGGCAGGGTGTCGCTCACGCCGCTGGCCTTGACCGCGTCGATCCGCTCGATCACCCACTGGCTGTCTTCGCCGAGCAGGTCCGCTAGCATTCGCCCGCGCAGATCATCCTCCCAGATGCGCGCGCTGGCGGCGTTGCTGGTGATGATCTTGTGCGCCGGATCGAGCGTTACGACGCCGTTCGACATGCTTTGCAGCATCGATTCGTTGTAGGTGCGTACGCGTTGCACGTCGTCGAACAGCTTGGAATTCTCGAGCGCGATGGCGATCTGCGCGGTGAAGGCCTTGAGCCGCTGCTCGTCCTCGTCGGAGAACACGCCACCCTTCTTGTTGAGCACTTGCGTCACGCCAATGCTGCGGCCGTCCTTGTTGACGATCGGCACGCACAGGATCGAGCGGGTGAAGAACCCGGTCTGCCGGTCGAACGCCGGATTGAAACGCAGATCGGCATAAGCGTATGGAATGTTGAGGCTGGTGCCGCTGGTGAACACGCTGCCGGCGATGCCGGCGAACGAGGGCAGGCGGATTTCGGTAGCCTCGGCGCCGGTGGCGACGCGCGAAAACAGCGTGTCGGTAGCTGTGTCGTGGAGGAACACCGTGGCGCGTTCGGCATCGAGCATCGCGGTGATTTCACGCACCGCGCGGCTCAGCAGGCGGCCGAGGTCGAATTCGGAATTGATGTCCGAAACCAGTTCGAGGAACGCCATTTCCTTGGCACGCAATTTGCCGATGCGTTCGACATTCTGAAGGCTTTGCAACACGATGGCGGCCTGGCGGGTCATGTCCGTCAGCAGTTCGAGATCGAGCATGGTGAAGCTTTCGCCGGCTTCGGGCAGCTTGTTCAGGCTTTGCATCACGCCGATCAATTCGCCGGTCATCGTCCGAACGGGGGCGCAGGCGATGCTGGCCGTGCGATAGCCGGTGCGTTCGTCGACCGAGGCGTTGAAGCGTGGATCGTTGTAGGGATCGTCGATGACCAGGCCCACGCCCGACTGGAACACCGCGCCCGCGATGCCAGTGGTATTGAGAATGCGGATTTCGCGCTTGAGGTTGCCTTGGGCCACGCGCGAGTAAAGCTCGGCGGTGGCGGGATCGTTGAGGAACAGCGTGCCGCGATCGCATTCAAGCGCGCGCGATGTCAGCACGACCAGTTCGTGCAGCACGCCGTCGAGATCGTTGATCGAGGCGCAGCGTTCGGCCACGTCGAGCAGGATGCGCGCGCGGCGCAGCTCGGCTTCGATGCCCAGGTCCTCTTTGGCTGGGGCAGCGATCGATTGGGCCGCATTCATCACTTGCTCTCCAGCTTGTCGCGCAGGGCGTGTATCTGATCTTGCAGCACGGTCCGCTCGCGCGAAAATTCGGCTTGGGACTTGTCGATGACAGTGGCGCCTTCGGCGCGGGCGTGTTCGAGCGCGGCGCGCAATGCGTCGACGGTGCTGCGCAGTTGCGCAGCCTCAGCCTCCGCGATCGCGCGGATGGATTGAATTTCCGCAGTGCTTTCGGCCACTTGCGTGTCCATGGCTTCGCGCAAGCGGTGGATGGTGTCGCGCAATTGCGCATCTTCGTCGGCCCAGCGGGCTTCGCTGGCCTGGACCGCGGCGGCGACCGACGCCGCTTCGCGTTCAAGCTCTGCGCGCAAGGCATCGATCGTCGCCTGAAGCTGCCGGTTCACACCCTGCAGCTTGACGCCCTCATCACCCGCAAGCCGTTGTTCTGCCAGTTCGTGCCCCATCGCCAGCCTTTGCCCCCGCCTGGCGCCCATGCCGCCCCATCTCGGCCAGTGGCCCCCCGGTCACTGCACGCGAGCGCTATCGCTACCAGCAAGGTGCGTAAACGAAAACGGTAAATGCGGAATGACCGTGCGAGAGCGTACGTTCGCGCAAGCCAGACTGAAACGCTGCTGTCGTGGGATTGTCAGGCCGCCAGCAGTTCCGGCTTGGCCATCACGCTGCCCAGCGCGCTGACGAATTGCCCGGTCGCCGCGTCCCAACTGAAGCTGGCACCGTAGACCGCCGCGCCCATTCGGTCGCAATCCAGCGCGCCTTCGATGGCCCGCGCGAGGTCTGCATCGAGCACGCCGACGCGCATCGGCCAAAGCCTGGATGTGTTGCCAGCCGGTCCGCGACCATCGCGGCCGATCACGTCGAGTGGCCCGGGGACCGGATAGGCCGCCACCGGCAGCCCGCAGGCCAGCGCTTCGATCAGCACCAGCCCGAAGGTATCGGTCAGGCTCGGGAACACGAACACGTCGGCCGAGCAATAGGCGCGCGCCAGCCGCTCGCCCGACAGGCTGCCCAGGAACCGGACGGCGGGATAGCGCGCGCGCAGCATGGCGATATCGGGTCCGTCGCCCACCACAACCTTGGTGCCGGCCACGTCGGTATCGAGGAATGCCGAAAGGTTCTTTTCGACCGCAACGCGCCCGACATTGAGCATGATCGGGCCGGGCAGGCCTTGCAGTTCATCAAGCGGTTGGTGCAGCGGGTGGAACAAGTCCCGATCGATCCCGCGCGACCACAACCGCCATTGTGGCAGGCCTTGCGCTTCCAGTTCCGCACCCAGCGTGGGCGTGGAGACCAGCACGGCGCGCGCAGGGCCGTGGAAGCGGTGCATCAGCGGCCAGAAATGGCGCGCATCGATGCCGGTGCGCAGCGCGGCATAGTCGGGGAAGCGGGTGTGGAACGCGGTGGTGAAGGCCACGCCATGGCTGCGGCACCAGGAGCGCGCGCTCCAGCCGATCGGCCCTTCGGTGGCGATGTGGACGATGTCGGGCGCAAAGGCGTTGAGCGTGCGGCGCGTGCCTTGGCGGGGCGCCAGCGCCAGCCGGATCTCGCTGTAGCCGGGCAAGGGCACGGTGCGGAACTGCGCGGGCGTGACCAATTCGACCTCGTGGCCCAGCCGGGTCAGGCAATCGACCGTGGTGGCCAGCGTGCGCACCACGCCGTTGACTTGCGGGAACCACGCATCGGTGCAGATCGCGATTCTCATGCGGGCACCGGTTCGGGAGCTGGATTTTCTGCCTTGCCCGGTTGGCTGGCCTTGCCGCGCGCGATGCGTTCCTGTTCGGCGGCGCGGGTTTCGGCCGCCCAGTCGATGATGGTCATCACGCCCTGCTGATCCTCGACCAGCGCAGTGCAGCTTTCGACCCAATCGCCGTCGTTGTAATACGTTACATCGCCGATCTGGCGGATTTCGGCGGTGTGGATGTGTCCGCATACTACCCCGTCGACTCCGCGTTCGCGTGCGGCATGCGCCACCGCTTCCTCGAAGTCGCAGACGAACTGGACTGCGTTCTTGACCTTCTTCTTCATGTACGAAGACAGCGACCAGTACGGCAGCTTCAACCGCCGCCGCGCCGCGTTGAACACGACATTGGCGCGGAGCAGGAATTCGTAAGCCTTGTCACCCAGGAACGCCAACCAGCGCGCGTAAAGCACCACGCCGTCGAACCCGTCGCCGTGCGTGACCAGCAGGGTGCGCCCATCGGCGGTGCGGTGGATCGCCTCGAGCGCGAGTTCCACCCCGCCGAAGCTCATGCCTGCATAAGGCCGCAGCATCTCGTCGTGGTTGCCCGCGATCAGGATCACGCGCGTGCCGCGATGCGCCATCTTGAGGATGCGGCGGACGACCTCGTTGTGCGCGTCGGGCCAGTACCAGCCCTTCCTGAGCCGCCAGCCATCGAGAATGTCACCGACGAGATAAAGCGTCTCGCATTCGATCGACTGGAGAAAATCGAGCAAAAGCGGCGCATTGCACCCGCGCGTGCCGAGGTGGATGTCCGAAATCCAAATCGTGCGGTGTTTGCTCTTGGGCCGGAAGCCGCGTGGTTCGGGCAGGTTGAGCCACGAAGGGATTGCGCCAACTGCCTGGCTGGCTGCGGCAAAGGCCGAAAGGGGGTCCTTTGGGGGATGCTTTGGAAGGCTTGCCATTGCGTTGCGACCCTTTCGAGATTGCCCGGCGCATGGCATTGATTACCGCCGCAACGTTGCGGCTCCGTGGCGGTCCGTCATGGCGCTGCAACAATCCCGCAGTTTTCCACAGGTTTCCCCACAGCCGGGCTGACTTGGGCGAGGCCTGTGATTGGCGGGGTGACGCACCGCCACTCACCCGCTATGGAACAAAGCAGGACTCATGCTGACCGGACTTTCCATCCGCAACGTCGTGCTGATCGACGCACTCGACCTCGCCTTTGCCGGCGGGCTGGGCGTGCTCACGGGCGAGACCGGTGCGGGCAAATCGATCCTGCTCGACGCGCTGGGGCTGGTGCTGGGTGACCGCGCCGATAGCGGGCTGGTGCGCGCCGGAACCGACCAGGCGAGCGTGACCGCGACCTTCGAATTCGACGCACTGCCGCCGCCGATCCGCACGATCCTCCACGAAGCCGAACTCGACGTGGAGCCGGGCGAGGCGCTGATCGTCAAACGCCGTTTGCGCGCCGATGGCGGCAGCAAGGCGTTCCTGAACGATCAGCCGGTGGGGGTGGCCTTGCTGCGCGAAATGGCGCGGCACCTGGTCGAATTGCACGGCCAGCACGATGATCGCGGGCTGGTCAACCCGCGCGGCCACCGCACGCTGCTCGATCGCTATGCCGGGGTCGATCGCGCCGGTCTGGCGGCGGCGTGGGAGCGGCGACGGACCACCGAAATTGCGCTGGCCGAGGCTCGCGCTGCGGTACAGACCGCCGCGGCCGAGCAGGACCTGCTGCTGGCCTTCCTGGCGGAATTGACCGCGCTCGCGCCCCAGCACGGTGAGGAACTCGAATTGGCCGATGCGCGCGCGGCGATGCAGAAGGGCGAACGGCTATCGGGCGATCTCGCGCAGTTGCAGCACTTGTGGGCAGGATCGGATTCGGCCTTGGCCAGCTTGCGCAGCGCGGCGCGGCGGCTCGACCGGATCGCGACCGAGCATCCCTTGCTGGCCGAAGCGCTGGGCTCGCTCGACCGCGCGGTGATCGAGGCGGGCGAGGCCGAGGACAAATTGGCGCGCGCGGCTGATGCGCTCAACCACGATCCGCAGGAACTGGATCGCATCGAAACGCGGCTGTTCGAATTGCGCGCCGCCGCGCGCAAGCATTCGTGCACCGTCGACGATCTGCCGCACCGGATGCACACGATGCGCGAACAACTGGATGCGATCGAACACGGCGAAGCGCATCTGGGCGCGCTGGAGGCCGAAGCGAAAATCGCCGCCGCCGCCTATCGCGAGAAGGCCGAAGCGCTGTCCACCGCCCGCACCGAGGCGGCCCAACGGCTCGACGCGGCGGTGGCGGGCGAATTGGCCCCGCTCAAACTCGACGCCGCGCGCTTCCGCACCAGCGTCACCCCGCTGGCCGAGGATCGCTGGGGCCCCGAGGGCATCGACGCGGTCGAATTCCTGATTGCCACCAACCCCGGCGCCGATTTCGCCCCGCTCAACAAGATCGCCAGCGGCGGCGAATTGTCGCGTTTCATCCTCGCGCTGAAGGTCGCGCTGGCCGAACAGGGCGGAGCCGCCACGGTGATCTTCGACGAGATCGACCGCGGTGTCGGCGGTGCGGTCGCCAGCGCGATCGGCGAACGTCTGGCGCGTTTGGCGGCCGATGGGCAACTGCTCGCAGTAACGCACAGCCCGCAAGTCGCGGCGCGCGGCGATCTGCATTACCTGATCGCGAAATCATCTGAAGACACCGTCACCCGCACCGGCGTGGTTCGACTTGATGATGCCGGCCGCCGCCAGGAAATCGCGCGGATGCTTTCGGGCGCCGAAGTGACCCCCGAAGCCTGCGCGCAAGCGGACCGGCTGCTGGAGCGGGTGTGATCCTCGCCCGCCGCACCATAATCGGCGCCGCTGCGCTGCTGCCATTCCTAAAGGGAACCGCGTTCGCCATGGAAGAAATCGACGAGACCAGGCTTTACGGCGTGATCGGCCAGATGAAGGCCACACCCGGCCAGCGCGATGCGCTGATCGGCTATCTCACGACAGGTTCGCAGGACATGCAGGGCAACCTTGCCTATCTGATCGCCAAGGACAATGGCGATGCCGACGCGCTCTGGATCACCGAGATCTGGTCCAGCGCCGAAGCGCACAAGGCCAGCCTGAAGCTGCCGCAAGTTCAGGCTGCGATTGCCAAGGCGCGGCCCATCATCGCCGGCTTCGGCACCCGCGCGGAAGTTACGCCGGTTGGCGGCAAGCACTGATCCGCTTGCTGAAACCGGCGGCGCCTGCGCGGTATCGCGCGATTTGCGCCGACGTTTCGCCCCCGCGCACGGCCGGCGGACGATGACACCCGATCCGCTCGATCGCCCGATCTGGAGCAGCCTCGTCGGCCCGCAGGCGCATCTGGCAAGCGGCGGCTCCGGCGCGG